>NZ_JQGL01000148.1 GCF_000747095.1 Sulfuricurvum sp. MLSB | reverse complement strand
AGCATCATCATCGCCCGTTTTTCGCTGGTGACTTCGGCATGGAAATCAAGGAAGATAGTCTCTATCCCCTCTTCGCGCAACGACGCGACGGTGTCGCGGGCGCAGCGAAACGCATTGTCCACGTACGGCATCCCGTAATGCCCCATGATGTTAAGGACGGCGAGTTTCTCCCCGCCGACGTCGAAGATGCGGCATCCGCTTCCGGGAACCTCGGAGGGGTAGTTGTGCGGCCGGAGCATCGGGAGGGTTTCGAGGAGGGGAATGATCTCTTTTTTATCCCACGTATGATTTCCGCCGCTCATGCAGTCGATGCCCGTCGCCAGAAGCTCGTGGGCGTTTTTGAGGGTGATGCCGAAGCCGTGGGAGGCGTTTTCATAGTTGGCGATGACGAAATCGATTCCGTGTTCGCGGCGCAGTTTCGGCAAATGTTCCTTGATCATGACCCGTCCCGGACGGCCGATGATATCCCCGATAAACGCTATTTTCACTCTTTTTCCTCCGTTAATGCTTTGCGCAATTCCTTCACCCCGTTTCGGTAGGTATGGCTGTCGCCGTATTCAAAAAAATTCCGGTATTTCGAATGGATCGATTTCATCCGCGACGCATGGCGGATCGGACACCAGTACTGCTCGGTGCGTGCGGCGATCTCACTCACATACCCCATCAAGCCGTTGAAATAGCTGCAATAGAGGCAGTTGAGCTTTTCGATCAGGTTCAGATACCCAAGACGGTGACGGTCGATCAGGATGTAGTTGCTCCGACGCACCCGCTCGATCTTGTAGATCGGGAAACACACCCGCTGATAGATCGACACTACAAGGTCCAAGAACAGCGCCGGTATCAGACACGACCAGATCACGGGAGCGCTGAGCAGATGCAGAATCGGCGTTGTCGCCAGATAGCGCAGCAGCCCCTCGCGGTCGTGGCGGTACGCCGCACGTATCTCTTCGCGCTTTTTGGCAATCTCGCAGGTGAAATGCTCGTATTCCTTGTGCAGTTCGGCTTCCAGCTCCGATTCGAGCGCTTTGATCTTGGCGACAAGTTCGTCGATCTTGTGATGTTCCATCTCGAACCTTTGGATAAAGTTTAAAACTATACTACAATTGCGTATGCACACGCTTAAATACCTGGCACACTACAACGAAGAACTGCGCTCCAAAGTCCAAGACCTCATCGATGACAACCGTCTGGGTGAGCATCTCCTCGCCAAATATCCGGCTCTTCACCCCTACACGACGGATAAAAGTCTCTACGACTACGTCACCGAACTCAAAACCGCCCATCTGCGCAATGCGCCGCCGATCAACAAAGTCCTCTACGACACAAAAATCCGCGACCTGCAATCGGCGCTGGGGACCCATACGTTCGTCTCGCGGGTACAGGGAGGCAAACTCAAGGCCAAAAACGAAATACGCATTTCGCATCTGTTCAAACAGACCCCCGAGCCGTTTTTACGGATGATCGTCACGCACGAACTGTCCCATCTCAAAGAAAAAGAACACAACAAGGCGTTTTACAAACTCTGCGTCCACATCGAACCGCACTACCATCAGCTCGAGTTCGACGTGAGGCTGTATTTGACGTACTTTGACCTCTTCGGAGAACTTTATAGCCGCGTTAATTCTATCAACGTCTCGTAATGGGGCGTATGGGGGAACATGTCAAAAAGCTGAACGCGATTGACGCGGTAACCGCCTAACTGCTCCAGATCTTTCGCAAGGCTCATCGCATTGCAGCTCGAATAGATAATCCGCTCGGGCGCGATCCGGGCGATCCATTTGCACAGCTGTTCCCCCAGTCCGCGACGCGGCGGGTTGAGTATCAGCACATCCGGAGCCGCTCCCGCCGTCGCGCTGAACGTTGCCGCATCGAGACTCTCGAACCGCAATCCTTCAAATCCCATCTTCTGCGCCGAATCGCGGGCGCAGGCAATCGCTTCAGGCTCGATCTCGATTCCCGTGATCTCCCGCTCAGGTGCCGCACAATGCAGCGCGAACCCTCCGACGCCGCAAAACAGATCCCACAGCCGTGCAGGATTCGTCTCGCCGGCCCATTCGGCCGCGGTGCGGTAAAGCTTTTCGGCGACAGCGGGATTGGTCTGAAAAAAACTTTTGGGGCGGATATACAAAGGGATGCCGTTAAAACGCTCTTCAAGACGGTGTTCCTCGGTGAGGAAAATCTCCTCGTCACCTTCAAGAATCGCCATGTGCACCGGCTGAATATTCGCCGTAACGACTTTGAGTTCGCGCGCTTTGGCCAGAAGGCTCTCCAACTCTCCTTGAAGTCGGGGAATGATGCCGGGCGAGCGCAGAACGAAGCGGAGCATCATCGTCCCTTCCGCGACACTTCGGCTCAGGAGAACGTACTTGAGTTCCCCTTTTTTCTTTTTGACGTCGTAGCCTTGAATCCCGAGTTCTCTAAGCCATTCCTGGACAACGTGCAGGACGCGCTGCATTTTCTCATCGTAGAGCGGGCAGTCGATCAGGCTCGTCTCCTCATCCAGCCCCAGCACGACCCCCTCAAGGGTCGGGATCGCGACCATTTTGGCTTTGTTGCGAAACCCTTTGAGCGAACTGGGCGTGGGCTTGATCCACTGCGCCGGATTAAACGGGTTCAACAGCTCGTGTAAATGGGCCTCTTTTTGTTTGACCTGCTCGGCATAAAAATAATCGATCCAGCTGCACGAGCGGCACTGGTAGGTGTCAAAATAACTGCAAAAACTCATCACAGAACCTTCGGCTTCGCGGTACGCAGATAATTCAGAACCGCCGCGATCAGATCATCATCGTCTTTGCTCTGGCTCTGCAGCGTCTCTTTGGCACCGTTTAGGTACTCGACTGTGATGTTTTGGTTGTAGTTGCTCACCATTTTCACCTTTTTCCCGATACACAGCAGTTTGATGACCATAATCTCGAAAAACTGTTTGGTCGGCGTGTCGGGTTTACCGAAGCGGTCTTCGACCTCTTCGAGAATCTCGTAAATCTCGCTTACCTCTTCGCAGTGGCTGAGGCGGCGGTAGAGTTCGAGGCGCAGGCGGTCTTCATGGACGACATCGTCGCTGATGAAGGCACTGACGGTCAGCTTGATGTCCACTTTGGCTTTGACCGCGGTCGTCTGGTTGGTGAGAATTTTGATCGCGTCTTCGAGCATCCGCAAATACAGCGCGTACCCGATGTTTTTGATATGACCGCTCTGGGCATCGCCCACAAGGTTCCCCCCTCCGCGGATTTCGAGGTCATGGTAGGCCAGCATCGATCCGCTCCCCAGAAACGAGTTCGATTCGAGAGCTACGAGCCGCTTTTTCGCCTCTTCGGTGAGATGATCCTTGTCATCGACGATGAAATAGGCATACCCCTCGATATGCCCCCGTCCGACCCGTCCGCGCAGCTGATGCAAGTCGGCCATCCCGAAGCGGTCGGCTCCGTCGATGATCATCGTATTCACCGTCGGCATATGGATCCCCGATTCGATGATCGACGTCGCCAGCAATACGTCGTACTCTTTATTCGCGAATTTTGCCAGTTCTTCTTCGGTTTCCGTCGCGCCTATTTTCGAGTGGAGGATCAGGATGCGCAGCTCGGGAAGGATCGCTTTTAGCTCGCCCGATTTGATCACCATCGAATCGATCGAGTTGTGGACATAGAACACCTGCCCGCCGCGGCGGAGTTCGCGTAAAATGACCTCTTTGATCAGTTTTTCGTCGTAGTTTTTGACAAACGTCCGCACCCCCAGCCGCTCAGAGGGAGGCGTCAGAAGCTCGGACATCGTTTTGATCGAGCTAAGCGCCTGATTGAGGCTGCGGGGGATCGGGGTCGCGCTCATGCTGAGGAGATGGACGTTCTCGTAGAGGTTTTTGAGCTTCTCTTTTTGCTTCACCCCGAACTTATGCTCTTCATCGATAATGACAAGCCCGAGTTTCGAACAGCTGACTCCGAACAGCGCGTGGGTTCCGACGACACAATCGATCTCACCGGCGGCGAGGGCTTTTTGGATCGCGTTTTTCTCTTTGGTACTGACAAAGCGGTCGAGTTTGCCGACCCGTATCCCGAATACGCCCAGACGCTCTTTCAGAGACTGGTAATGCTGGGAAGACAGAAGCGTCGTCGGGACGACGAGAAGCGACTGGAACCCTCCACGTGCAGCCGCGAAGATCGCGTTCATCGCGACTTCCGTTTTTCCGAAGCCGACGTCGCCGCTGAGCAGACGATCCATGATCTTGCCCGAAGCCAGATCGCCCACGATCGCGTCAATTGCATTCTTTTGATCGGGGGTGTAGTCGAATCCCGCGTGTGCCTGGAACCTTCTGACCTCGCCGATGTCGCATTCAATAGCGGGAGCTTTGATAAGCGCTCGGCTTGCCGCGATGCCGACAATCTCGGAAGCGATCTCGAACAACCGCGCCTTGACACTCTCTTTGAGCTTGCCGAAGCTCCCCTTGCCCAGACGATCGAGGACGGGGAGGCTTCCGGAGGCAATGTAGCGGTCGATGGCATCGAGGTTTTCGACCGGAAGAAGGAGCTTGTCGTCTCCCATGTATTTGATGACGACGAGGTCTTTGATCCCGCCGAGGATTTCGGCCTGCTCTATCCCCTCGAAAATGCCGACCCCGTACTCTTCGTGGACGACGTAATCGCCGACTTTCAGATCATCGAGGAGGATCGACGTTTTGCGTCGGCGCCGCTTCTTTTCGTGGCGGTTTAGCGAGACAATAACCTCGTCCGGGCCGATGAGACTTAGGACGATCCCGGAGATTTTGACCGTGAGTCCTTTGGTATCGAATACGCCGGCGGCTTTGAGCTGCGTATCGCCCGCGGCAATCAGGGTAAAGTTTTTGTTCTTGTGGACGCTTCGCAACGTCTCAAGATTCGGTGCGACCAACGGCGCGTACAGTTGCGCGTCAGGGATGATTTCTCCTTCGAAGCGCGATCTCTCAAGCGTCGGCTGATTCAGCCCGTATGCCTCGTCGATGACGCTTTTCATCTCGCGGATACGGACGACCTTTTTCCCCTCGCACAGATCGTGCCCCTCATCGCCCAGTACCCAGTATCCCAACGAAGCGATGTCTTTGACAAAGCTGTCGCTGGTCGCGTTTTCCACCGCACGCGTAAAACGTTTATACTGCTCGGCATCGAGGGAGAAAAAGGTACTCGTGACCGTGATGCTCGCAATCTCCTCTTTTTCGGTACGCTGCGTTTCGACATCGAACGCTTTGATCTCTTCGATCTCATCGTCAAAAAGGCTGATCCGGTACGGGTTCTGTGATCCCGGAACGTAAATATCGAGGATATCGCCGCGGTGCGACACTTCCCCTTCCATCTCGACCATATCGACGAAACTGTATCCCCAGCAGAGCAGTTTCTCTTTCAACGCCCCCAGATCGATACGGGAAGCGAACTCGATCTCGAAACTCTGCAGCAATGAGCTTTTGGGAACAGGAAACAGAAGGGTTTTAAGGGGCGCAATGACCAACAGCTTTTTGGAGGCATGGTAGTAACTGCGCAGCGCACCGAAAAGGGCAAACAGCTCTTCGTTAAACGGCCGCAGATCGTCCATGTACGCAGCGCGAAAATCGGGAAGGACGATGTGATCGATTTCCAGAAATGCGCATACATCGGAGAGTTCACCCGCTTCTTTGCCATCCTCGCACACGAGAATGTCGGGGATACTTTTGGGATGCTTTTTGAGATATTCGTAGAGCCGTGCCTGAGACATTATGCTGTCCTTTTCAAAAACGCCTCGGCTACAGAAAACGAGCCGAAGATCAAATATTCTTTATCTTGTTTAACCGCTTCAAACGATGCATACGGAATACTCAGTTCCTTCAGCGCCGCTTCCAGATCGCCCCGCTCGGCGATCCGGACGTCGTCCACGTCGATGATCTCGACCGTCTCGATCACAGGTGAGAGGATCGAGAGGATTTCGCGGTAATCCTTGTCGCGGTAGGTGTTGTAGACCAACGTCACCTTTTTCCCCGCATACGCGCGCGCGATCTCACGGGCGGCGAGAGGATTGTGCCCGACGTCAAGGGTGACGTTGGGGGCAATACGGCTCAACCGTCCGAACAATGCGTCCTGATCAAACAATGTTTCCTGTGCCTCATGCCCCAGCAATTCGTAGGCGCACATCGCAAGTTCCAGATTATCGCGCAAATAATCGCTGAGTCCGTTTTTAATGGCAACGCGCGATGCAATGTCACGGATATGCGACGTGCTTCTCTCTTCAACACCGTAGAGGGCACACCCTTTTTCGTCGGCAACGGTGCGCGCTATCGTTTCGACTTCGGGATGCTTTTGCTTTCCGATCAGTGCAAAGTGCTGCATGCTGCGCAGTTTTGTCCCCGCAACCGAATCGATCGTCGTCCCTAAAAACGCGGCATGATCGAAATCGATCGGAGTGAAGACGCTGAGCACTTTATCAAAGACATTCGTCGCATCGTACTCGCCCCCCAGCCCCGCTTCCAAAACAACATAGTCGCACCCCTCGTACGCCACCATCGCCAGAAGCGTCGTGTATTCGAAATAGCTCAGTCGTTCCGCAGTATTGGCGTCCAGAATCGAAGAGAGCTTGACATGCGCCGCTTCCAGTGCATCGCCGCTGATCTCGCTCCCGTCGATCCATATCCGCTCGTTAAAACGCATGATATGCGGCGAGGTATAGTGCCCGACTCGTTTGCCCGCACGGTGCAGCGCGGTGGCGAGAAACCGCCCCGTACTCCCTTTGCCGTTCGTTCCGACGACGTGGATAATGTCAGGCTTTGAAAGATCCCCGGAAATCCGAGTATAGGCCTGCGGAAAGCGATCAACATCGATCACATCGTAAAAAAGAGGTTTGGCGGAGAGGAAGTCGTCTAGATTCATGCCGGCTCGACGCGGTTTCGCCCTTTGTGTTTCGCATCGTACAGCCGCGCATCCGCCCCTTTGAACAATAACTTTTCACTTGCAAATTCACTGCGGTCCGCCACACCGATGCTAACGGTTACTTCGATTCGATGATCCTGATACATGAAACGGGCCTGTTCGACGTGCGCGCGTATTTTTTCGCCGAAAATCTTGGCACCGGCAAGATCGGCATCCAAAATGGCAATAAATTCTTCCCCCCCGTAACGCCCGACAATATCGGTCGAACGGATTTCTTCTTTGAGGATTTTGGCAAATGCCATGAGTACGGCATCGCCCGCTTCGTGCCCGTACGTGTCGTTAATCTTTTTAAAGTGGTCCAAATCAAGCATCGCGATGCTGTAAACCCGTCCGTGCCGAGCGAATTCGGCTTCTTTGACGCTCAGATATTCACTGATCGCCCGCTTATTGAACAATTTGGTCAGATAATCCTCGCGTGACGCTTGCTGAGCCTGTGCCAGTTCGGCTTCAAGCGTTGCGATTTTTTTTCCCATCTGGGTCACTTTGTCGTTGTGGATTTTCAAATCCTTACTCAGCACTTCCACTTTTTCTTCAAGTGCGTTGGCAATCGTATAAAGCCGTTTGTGCGCCGTCTTAAAATCGGCGGGTTTATTGGCCTCCAATGATTCGAGATCTCGCTTGACCTCCCGGATTTCCGTCGTCGAATTTTCGCTTCGCTCAATCAGCTCGATCAACTGGGCCGAGAGTTTTTCAAGAAGGCGGTCCAGCGCATGAACCATCTCTTCAACACTGTGCTTGTCGAGCGCGATCCGCATCGCGATTGCGGTTTTGAGTTCTTTTTCAACCTCTTCGCTCATAATCAACGAAGGAGAATCTTTGAGTTTTTGAGAAAGCTTCAGCGTGGCATCATCCATTTTCGGCGCGACGGAAGGGACCAGTGACGCAACGAGCAAGGATACAATCTTCGAATACTCGACCAAACTTTCCGGCATATTTTTATGCAGGTTAAGCCCTTCAACCGTACGGCGCAGACTGGCCGTATCAACCGGACCGAAATCGGCCAGTTTCATCAGGTAGGTATCATCGTAGATCGTGAGAAAATTGCTCCATGCCTGCTTGAGAAGATCGATCTGGCCTGTCCCGCCCCGCTCGTCCAAAACGCTGAGTGTTTTTTTGGCCAATGCCGACGCTTCGGCGTTATGAAGCATTTCGATGCTTTGGGCCATTTTCTTTGCCAGTGTGCTCAGCATTTCTACCAGTGCCGACGCTTCGCTGGGATTGAGGCGGCTCATTTTCGAAATCAGAAAGCGGACCAGTTCGGCGGTCGTTTTAACCCGATATTGCTTGATCTCTTCGGCTGTTTTTTTATCCAAAAGCGACAGATAGCGTTCGACTCCGCCGCAATCTTCAACGGCGACGCCCGCTTTTTTCGCTTCGGCACAAAACACCTCCGCATACACATCAGGCGTCCACGTTTTTCCTTCGGCTTTCAGCCTATCGATCGTATTGCGGACAATTTGATGAATCGTCATTTAGTCTTCCTTTGGCGCTCCGGCACCTTCGGATGCGAGTTGTGCAATAAACGCATCGATCGCTTTTTGCGCCCCTTGGGAGATCGCCTCAAACCGTGCCTGATCGGTGATGATCGCGTTGGGCTCGATGGCGAAATCGTAAACACCGCTTGTAGAGTATAAGGTCGTATTCTCGTCCGTCGTCCGACTGATGCTCATTGTTACCCCGGCACGGTAGGTAACAACATAACCGTTCGTATCATACTGCAACGGAGAAAATCCAACCCCTCCGATCGAAATTTTCAAATGAGTCTTGGCACTGTTTTTCGGTTTCAGCGAGGCTCTGAACTTCGTAATAACCGCCGTATCGACGGCATCCTTGATAATAACGGTATTTTGCGGATCTTCCATTGACACAACCACTTCGGTACTAACACTGTCGCCAACGACATTTCTGGCATAATGGCTGCCCGGAGCATAACCGCATCCGCCCAGCACAAGAGCCGCTAACACCCAAGAGGCAAACGATTTCATTCCCTATCCTTTAATAACCAAATTGACCAGTTTGCCCGGGATGACAATCGCTTTGACGATCTCTTTTCCCTCCAGCCATTTTTCGACGGCTGTTTTGGCACTCTCGATAATCGTATCCTGGCTTTCGCTGACTCCGACTTCAATTGTAGCACGGTTTTTGCCGTTGACCGAAACCCCGAGGCTCAGGGCGTCGACTTCAAAAACCTCTTCGCACACGTTTTGCGGTCCGAGATTTTTTCGGTTGAACAAATTCGTCGAAAGTTCCCAGCACAGATGCGGTACGATCGGTTCCATAATCGAGAGTAAAATCCAGTACCCTTCGCTCCACACGTCGCGATTATTTTGTTCGCCGAGCGCGTTCATCGCTTCCATGACCCCGGCGATCATCGTGTTGAACGTGTGGCGCTCCGTATAGACTTCCTGTGAGCGTTTTAGCGCTTCGTACACTTTTTTACGGGCCGTTTTCTCCTCTTTGGAGAGCGCCGTATGATCGATATTCGGCAAACGATCGGCCGCATTGACGTTTTGGCTGCGGTCAGCGAACCGTTTGAGGAAGCGGAAAGCACCTTCTACCGCGCTGTCGTTCCATTCGAGTTCCTGGGTCGGAGGAGCGGCGAACAGGATAAACAGACGCGCCGTATCGGCACCGTATTTGGCAACCAGTTCTCCGGGATCGACGGTATTGCCTTTGGATTTGGACATTTTGGCTCCGTCTTTGAGAACCATTCCCTGCGTCAGAAGATGCTCGAACGGCTCGTCGCTCTTGACGTATCCCAGATCGCGGAGCATTTTCGTAAAAAACCGCGCGTACAGCAGGTGTAAAATCGCGTGTTCGATTCCGCCGATGTAGTGGTCGACTCCCATCCAGTAATCGAGCGCTTTGGGATCAAACGCCTCGGGATAGGTGTTGGGAACCGTATAGCGCAGGAAATACCATGACGACTGGATGAACGTATCCATCGTGTCGGTCTCGCGGATGGCAGGCTTGCCGCATTTGGGGCAGGTGCAGTGTTTCCACGTCGGATGGTGTTCCAGCGGGTTCCCCTCGCCGTTAATGACGACGTCTTCGGGCAATGCGACGGGGAGGTTGGCCTTGTCTTCGGGAACGATGCCGCAGGTGTCGCAGTGGATCAGCGGGATTGGCGCTCCCCAGTAGCGCTGGCGGCTGATTCCCCAGTCTTTGAGACGGAAATTGATCACTTTTTTCCCGAGTTTGTGCTCTTCGAAATGATCCATGATGGCCGCTTTAGCAGCGGTGTTGTCCATGCCGCTGAACTGCGCGCTCTCATGCAGTATTCCCGCTTCGGTATAAGCGGACCCGACAGGCAGTTCCCCCTCGCTCGGGAAGATAACCGCTTTGATCGGAAGGCTGTATTTCGTCGCGAACTCGTAGTCGCGATCGTCATGTGCCGGAACGGCCATCACCGCACCAGAACCGTAGTCGGTCAGGACGAAATTCGCTACCCACACGGGAACTTTGGCGCCGGTCAAAGGATGGATCACGCTGATCCCCAGAGCTACTCCCTCTTTGGGACTCGTTGCACGCTCACGCGCGCTGACGCGCTGCATCGCTTTGATTGCATGGGCGGTGGCTTCATCGAGCAGGCCGAACGAAAGCATATGCCGAACGATTTCATGCTCCGGTGCAAGGGCGGCGTAACTCACCCCGTAAATCGTGTCGGGACGAGTCGTGAATACGTCGAAGCTCTGATACACCGCTCCAACCTTGGCTTCGCTCTCCTCATCCAGCTTGAACGCGAATTCCAGACCGTACGATTTTCCGATCCAGTTTTCCTGCATCGTCAGAACCTGCTTGGGCCATTTGCCTTCCAGCGATTTGAGCGATTCGAGAAGTTCTTCGGCGTAATCGCTGATTTTCAAATAGTACTGATACATCTCTTTTTGGACGATCGGAGTACCGCATCTCCAGCATCCGCCGTCAACGACCTGCTCGTTCGCCAGAACGGTCAAATCGTGCGGACACCAGTTCAGAAAGCCCTGCTTGCGATACAGCAGCCCTTTGTTGAACATGTCGATGATAAAGCCCTGCTCAAACGCCGTGTATTCGGGGTTGGAGGTGGCAAATTCCCGCTCTTCGGAGAATGAAAGCCCTAATCCCGCCAATTCTCCCCGCATCGTTGCGATGTTTTCATACGTCCATTTTTTCGGATGGACGCCGTGTTTGATCGCAGCATTTTCCGCCGGCATCCCGAAACTGTCCCATCCGATCGGGTGCAGAACATTAAACCCCTGCTGACGGTAGTAGCGGGCAAACGCATCCCCGATCGTGTAGTTACGTACGTGTCCCATATGGATCCGACCCGAAGGGTAGGGAAACATGCTGAGGACGTATTTTTTCGGTCGGGAAAAATCGTTTGAAGGTTCATACGCTTTGGTCTCAGACCACGTATGCTGCCATTTGGCTTCAATCTCTGCGGGGGTGTAATTCAAAAAATGCTCCTATTATTCGTAATTCTCTTTGGCTTTCGCACTTTCAATGAAAACCATAATAATTGAAAAAAGATTGGCGATCAGTGCGCCGATGGCCAACGCCACGGCCCACTGAACACTCCCGACCACTTCCATGTAGATGAATGCCGGGATCAGATGCAAATCGGCGACCAGCGATCCGGCCAGCAGTTCCGCCGCCAGCAGATTACGGACACCGAGTTTCAGTATCGTCGATACGATGTTCAGACTCGCCGCCACAAACAGCATGATCGACGTATGATCAAACAAAAATGCCGCCGTAGACGTCAGACTCATCAACGTGAAAAATACGTAAATAACTTTGCCCCAATCCATAACTCGCTCCTTTAGATAATTAAACTACGCCCTGTTCGAATTGTGCGCGCATTTTTTCTTTTTCGGCTTCTCTCGCCGCATTTTCGGAGAGTTTGGCACGATAGCGTTTAACATCAAACCCGAACCATTTCAGAATCGGGGATGCGACAAAAATCGAACTGTACGTTCCCACCCCGATACCAACAAGGAGCGTGAACGCAAATGCGTGAATGATCTCTCCGCCGTAGAAGAACAAAACGATCACCACGAACAACGTCGTCAACGACGTCAGAGTCGTCCGTGAGAGGGTGTTCGTGATCGACTCGTCGATGATCTCGGAAAGTTCGGTTGTCTTGCTCTCGGTGATCCCTTCGCGAATACGGTCGAAAACGATGATTGTATCGTTGATCGAATACCCCAGCACCGTCAGAAGGGCGGCGAGAACGTCAAGATTGACGTCCAGTCCCACCAGCGCAATCGCCCCCAGCGCGATCGAAATATCGTGCACCAGCGCGATAATCGAAGCGACCGCAAAGCGCCATTCAAACCGGAAGGAAACGTAAATCAGCATCCCGATCAACGCAAGGCTCAATGCCATAATCCCTTTTTCGCGCAGCTCGCCTCCCACCTTCGCTCCAACGATATCAACCCGACGAATCTCAAATTTCCCTGTTCCCGCAAGCTGCTCGCGGGTCACGTCGCCGATATCTCTGGTCATGCTCTCGGAAGTGTTTTTCAGCCGGATCACCACCTCATCCGGTGAGCCGAATTCGTTGATCGATGCTCCTTCGAACATCGGGTTGCCCGCGAGCTTCTGCCGCATCTGATCGATCGGGGCAGTCCCTTCGTATTGCACCTGCACAATCGTACCGCCGACGAAATCGATCCCGAAATTAAGCCCTTTGGTAAACAACAGCGCATATGATCCAAGCACCATCATCAACGAGATGACAATGGCAATCGTCGATTTTCCCATAAACGGAATAGGACGGGTAACTTTAAACAATTCCATACATTACCCCTTTATCCCGAAATATCTGCCCGGCGTTTTGGACTTGCCCATCCGGTTCTCCAGCATCTGATAGATGCCGTGTGTTCCCAAAATAGCCGTCAGCATGGATGCAAGAATGCCGATGCTGATCGTAATGGCGAAACCTTTAATCGCCCCCGTACCATACACATAAAGGACAATCGCGGCGATAAGCGTCGTAATGTTCGCATCGACGATTGCGCGTATCGCATTATCGTATCCCGCCTCAATCGCTTTGCGAATCGAGTGTCCCTGCCGTATCAGCTCGCGAATCCGTTCGGAAATGATGACGTTCGCATCGACCGCCATCCCGACGGTAAGAACGATGCCCGCCATACCCGGCAGAGTCAGCGTAGCACCAAACAGTGCCATAATCGCAATGATGAGCAGCAAATTGACGACAAGGGCGACGTTAGCGACAACTCCGGCCATGCCGTAATAGAAAATCATAAACAATGCGACAAGGAGAAATCCGCCGATGAGGGCGATCATACTCGCCTGAATGCTGTCGGCTCCCAGGCTCGGTCCGACCGAGCGTTTCTCCATCATATAGATGGGAGCCAGCAAAGCGCCCGAACGGAGTGCAATAGCGAGGTCGTTGGCTTCGGCCGTCGTATAATTCCCGCTGATCTGGCCGCTTCCGCCGCCGATACGCTCATTGATGACGGGAGCCGAATAGACTTTACCGTCCAATACGATCGCGAGGCGTTTGCCGACGCTTTTACCCGTAAAGTCGCCGAAAATCTGCGCCCCTTCGGAATTGAGGGTGAAATTGATGACCGGACGGTTGTTCTGATCGTATCCTACCTGCGCGTCGGTCAGCATCGATCCGTCCAGAATGGGGATTTCATTCACCAGATGTTTCGCACCCGGTGCAATGGCATCTTCCAGAATTTTATCGCCATACCCGGCCGCTTCGACTTCATTCATCTCGCCCACACGCATCGCGCGGTCCTCATCGACCGCCATCAGCTCGAGCTTGGCGGCACGGGAGATCAGCTCACGCGCACGCTGCTCTTCTTCGGGGGTTTTGATCCCGGGAAGCTCGACCAAAATCTTGTCAAGCCCCTGCTTGGCAACCGTCGGTTCGGCCAGACCGAACTGGTCCAGACGGTTTCGGATCGTCTCAATCGCCTGATCGACGGCCTGAAGCTTGAGTTTTTCAACCGCTTCGGGAGTCATGGCAATCGCATATTTCCCCTCAGACACATGAACAACCGCCCCTTCGATGGCTTTAAGATGTTCATCAACCGCTGTCGCATCATCCGTATCGAGCAGTTCAAAAACGACTTCGCCATCACTTACGCCGATACCGTCGATTAGGATATCGTTACGCTCGCTGAAATGTTTCATACCGGAGGCAATCGATTTGAGCTGGGAATTAACCGCTTCTTCGGTTTTTACCCCGAGCAACATGTGCAATCCCCCCTGAAGGTCAAGCCCCAGGGTGATCTTTTTCCCCTCTTCACTTTGGGTAAACGAAGGGATGGAATAAACGAGGCCGAAAATCGTAGCGATGATCAGCAGAACAATACGGTAATTAAGCTTCATCCTCGTACTTTCTTGCTACCGCGTCTTTGACGAGGCGCCCTTCGGTCTCATTGTTGAATTTGACGGCAAAAAAGTTCTCTTCGACTTTTTTGATTTCGACGATCAGTCCGCCGCTGGTGACTACTTTATCCCCTTTTGCAAGAGCTTCGATCATCTCTTTGTGGCGTTTCGCCTGTTGGTTTTGGGGACGGATGATCACAAAATACATAATGGCGATCAAAAAGACAAACGGGAGAATTTGAACGAGAAAATCCATGAGGTTCCTTCATTAATGAAAATTAGCGCATTATACTCAAAAGACATTAACATCGCTATAATTCTCCCATGAAATTACGATCTGCCGCCCTCATCGACCTCTTTTATCTTCCGCTTGCCATCGCGTTTGGGTTCAGCGCTTTTATTTACATTGAACATTTTGGGCTTACCTCCAAACTTGTCAATACCGCCGCCGCGCTGGGCGCCTTGTACGGGATGCTTTATGCTCCCCGACGCACACTCCCGATAGCCGGGTTCTTGATCGGACTACTGTGGTGCTACTGGATCGGATTCAGTTTTCAGTATTACGGGCTCGGCTGGGCAACGGAGCTGGTAGCGCTGGGATTCGGTATCGTCTATCTGCTCTTTTTCGGCATACTGGGACTGACATCCAACCCCCTCATCCGCGCAGTGCTTCTTTTTGCTCTCACATTCGTGTGGCCGATGGATTTCAACTGGATGCAGCCCGAACTCATTTTTGTAGAGAGCTATATCGGCATACAGAAATGGCAGTTTGCACTCGTTCTTTTCGCCCTCGCCGCCGCCTATTGGCTTAGAGGATGGAAAAAAGGTCTCAGTTTTTTGATTCTCATTGCCGCCTACGAGCCCGGCTACACTCAGCCCGCGATGCCCGATGTCAAAATCAAACTGGTCTCCACCGATATTTCGCAGGATTTCAAATGGCAGCGCGAGCGGCTGTATACGACGGTACGGGAAAACTTCGACGCCATCGATCAAGCCATCGCCGAGGGGTACGATCTCGTCGTCCTGCCCGAATCGGCGTTCCCTCTCTTTCTCAACCGTGAGAGAGAACTGATTGAGCAGCTAAAAGAGCGTTCAGCGCATATTGCCATCCTGACCGGGACGCTGCACGAAGAAAATGGCCTCAATTACAACGTCGCCTATTATTTTAACAACGGCGAAGTGACGGTGGCGAAAAAAACGATCCTCGTACCGTTCGGCGAGTATATCCCCCTCCCAGAGTTTTTGCGCGAATGGGTCAACCGCGAGGTTTTCGGCGGGGGAAGCGATTTCGTCACGGCGGACAAACCGACCGATTTCACGCTCAAAGGGGTGATGTTTCGCAATGCGATCTGCTACGAAGCGACGCGTGCGGAACTCTACACATCCGAAGTGCGCTATCTAATCGGGATTAGCAACAACGGATGGTTCAAACCCTCGATCGAACCGACGGTGCAAAATTTATTGATACGCTTTTATGCGCGCAAAAACAATACGGTCGTCTTTCATGCGGCAAATGGCGGGGGAAGCGGGATAGTTTACTGATAGGAAGAAAAGAGAAAAAGGGCAAAAGCCCGAAGGCTTTCGCTATGAATCAGTGGCGGACGTTCAGATTGTTGGCTTTGATCGCGTTGATAATTCCCTGAACCTGTTTCATTTTCGCCTCTTCGTCGTCCATGTTGTGGATCGCTTCGAGGTTGAACGTACCGAGTTTGGTGTCGAGGTACCCGGTGTCGAGTTTGCCGTCGATGAAATCCTGATCCCGGACGATCTGGCGGTGAAGAGGCACATTGGTCGGAACCCCTTCGATCAGGAATTCATCAAGCGCACGCTGCGCTTTGCGAACCGCATCTTCCCACGTCAATCCCGATACGATCAATTTTCCGATCATCGAGTCGTAGTTGGCGGGAATCTGATAGTTGGTGTACGCCATGCTGTCCAGACGCACCCCCGGACCGCCGGGAGCAAGATAGTTGGTAATCAACCCCGGTGAGGGGACGAAATTGAGCTTCGGATTTTCCGCATTGATCCGGAATTCGATCGCGTATCCGCGGAACTTGATCTCCTCCTGGAGGAATTTGAGCGGATCGCCCTCGGCGATCTGGATCATCCGCTGAATCAAATCGATACCCGAAATCACTTCGGTGACCGGGTGTTCTACCTGAACACGGGTATTCATCTCGATAAAATAGAAATTATCGTCCGCATCGACGAGGTATTCGATCGTTCCGACACTCTCGTAACCCAGTTTGAACATCGCTTTGGTCGATACGCGGTACAGTTCGCGGCGCACCGCTTCGTTCAGCAGCGGCGATGGAGCGATCTCGATCACTTTCTGGTGGCGGCGCTGAATCGAGCAGTCGCGGTCTCCCAGATGAACAACGTTGCCGTATTTGTCGGCAACGATCTGAATCTCAATGTGGCGCGGGTTTTTGAGGTATTTTTCGATAAATACCTCGCCGCGGCCGAAAAAGCGCAACGCCTCTTTGGTCGCCGATTCGTACATCTCTTTGAAATCGGACGCTTTTTCGACGATACGCATCCCGCGTCCGCCCCCTCCGAACGCCGCTTTGATGATGATCGGGAACCCGATATCCGCGGCGATTTTTTCGGCGTCGTTGATGTTGTCGATCGGCTCGTCGGTTCCCGGCAGCATCGGAACGCCCACTTCGCGCATCGCGACTTTCGACGCCATTTTGTCCCCGAAAAGGGCTACGTGTTCGGGTTTAGGCCCGATGAAGA
Organism: Sulfuricurvum sp. MLSB; assembly: GCF_000747095.1. GTDB lineage: Bacteria > Campylobacterota > Campylobacteria > Campylobacterales > Sulfurimonadaceae > Sulfuricurvum. The sequence goes on along the minus strand of NZ_JQGL01000148.1, from coordinate 12,791 downwards.
TGATGCCGTTGTCCAGACAGGCCTGGGCGAATTCGGCACTTTCGGAAAGGAACCCGTAGCCGGGGTGGATCGCATCGCATTCGGCTTTTTTGGCCAGTGAAATGATCCGTTCGTAGTCGAGGTACGCCGCAACGGGATCACCCAGGATGGGATAACACTCGTCGGCTTTGCGTACCCATACGCCGTTGACGTCCGCTTCCGAAAAAACGACGACACTTTTTATCCCCAGCTCTTTACATGCCCGGATAATGCGCAATGCGATTTCACCGCGGTTGGCGATTAGGACTTTGTTGATCTTGGTGGTTTCCACGGATTCCCTCTTTTGTACAAGTTTAGCGTGCGAAATAGTAGGGCAATCGGTATAAAAATCGCATCAAAAAATCTCTTTTTGTCTCTGATGTTTTACCGGGATTTCAACAATCCGCACTACAATGACACTATCAAACCGATGGAAGTGGCGCCTGATGAATTATCTATATCCGTATCGGCACTATTTTGTGTCCCTGATCCTTTTTGTTTTGATTACGCTCATCTCGCAGATATTTAAAGAAAATCTTCAGATGATCAACATCGTTCTCATCCATCTGATTCCCGTCATCGTGATCGCACTGTGGGGAAATATTCTCGCCACAACTCTCATCACCACACTTTCGATTGCACTTCTAGCGTTGTATATCCCCCCGACGCTCAGTTTTTTGGTCCACGAACTGATGTATCTCTGGAGCTTTGTCATCTTTTACATTGTGGGCTATATCATCACGCTTCAAGCCAAGCGGATTCATCACAACAGCATCAAGGAAATCCTCTACAGCACCTTGTCGCACGATCTTAAAACGCCTCTTTCGTCGATCATGGGAAACGCCACTTTGCTGGTCGATAGCCAGACGGTCGATCCGGCGATACGCTACAAGACCATCTCGCTGATTATCGAATCAAGCCGGCAAATGAACCGTCTCATCAGTAACCTGCTCGACAGTGCCCGGCTGCAAAATTCCCAAAGCCCTCTTAAAAAGGGGTGGTGCGATATGGAAGAGCTTATCAGTCTTGCCCGAAGGGAATTTCGCCGAGACACGTTACACGATCGGCTCGAATGCCGTTTCGATTCGGATTTGCCTCTCTTTTACGCAGACTGCGCCCTTCTTTTGCGACTGTTCGTCAATCTGCTGGACAACGCATTGAAATATTCCGATGAAGACAAACCGATCCGCCTTGATATCCGTGCGACGCCGGCTGAGTTTCGGATTACGATTTCGAACGAATGCGCTCCGATCAAAAAAACCGATCTGGATAATCTTTTCGAAAAATTCTACCGTGCCGGCAACACCGCCGACATTTCCGGCAGCGGGCTCGGATTGACGATCTGCCGGGATATTTCACGGGCACATCATGGTAACATTAGGGCGTACAACATCGCAAACGGCGTCAGCTTCGAAGTGACACTCCCCGTCCTTAAACGCCCTGCATCTTTAAAAGAGGTATTATGAAACACCCGACGCTGGTTTTAATCATCGAAGACGATAATGCGATCAGCCGCCTGCTGGCCCTTTCACTGCAGCAAAACAAATTCAAAACGCTCGTCGCCAAAGACAGGCATACAGCACTCCGGGAGCTCCAAACACGCAGCCCGGACCTCATTTTGCTCGATCTCGGGCTCCCCGACGGCGACGGCAAAGAACTGATCAAAACCATACGCACAATGCTTTCGGTCCCGATTATCGTCGTCTCTGCCCGAAACGATGAAAAAGAGATCATCGCTTCGCTCGATGCGGGGGCCGACGACTATGTTACAAAGCCTTTTTCCACTGATGAATTGCTGGCTCGCGTCCGCTCGACGCAAAGACGTTTTTTGGGGCTGCAAAAATCAGGAAACATCATTACCTGCAGCGACATCGTTATCGACGTAGAACAATTTTCCGTAATCAAAGGCAATCAGCCGCTTAAACTGACGCCGACCGAATTCAATCTGCTGAAATATTTTATGCTCCATTCCAACGAAGTGCTTCCCCACATGAAAATTTTAAAAGAGGTGTGGGGTGTGGGATACCAGCATGAGATGCAATATCTTCGCACCTACGTTAATGCGCTCCGGAAAAAAATAGAAAGTGACACCACCTCTCCCGAATACATTCAAACCGAGCTGGGGATCGGCTACCGTTTCGTCTGTACGTCGCCGGCCTGATTCGCTGCAGGCGATGCATCTGCAAGCATTCCATACAACAATAAGCATACTTAAATACTATGGATTATTGGCTTTTTGAAGATTTGCTATTATAATGGACAAAAAAACGGGATGACGATTATGAAAATAGCGGCCAACATCACTGAACTTATCGGCAATACGCCCCTTGTACGGCTTAATGCCCTCTCAACGCAAAGCGGCGCCACCCTCCTGGGAAAATGCGAGTTCATGAACCCTACCAGTTCGGTCAAAGACCGCATCGGCCGCAACATGATCAAAACGGCGATGGAAGAGGGGAAAATCAACGCCGACACCCTCATTGTCGAACCCACCAGCGGCAACACAGGGATTGCTCTTGCCTCGATATGTGCGGCGCTGGGGTTGAAACTGACCCTGACCATGCCCGAATCGATGTCGATCGAGCGGCGCAACCTATTGCGTGCGCTGGGAGCCAATCTGGTTCTTACACCCGCAGCGCAGGGGATGAAAGGGGCCATCGACGAAGCCGACCGGCTCGTAGAAACCAATCCCAACGCCATTATTTTGCAGCAATTCGCCAATCCCGCCAATCCGGCGATTCACCGTTCAACGACGGCACAGGAGATTTTGCGCGATACCGACGGTAACGTCGATATCTTCATTGCCGCCGTCGGCACGGGGGGAACCCTTACCGGAACCGGCGAAGCGCTGCGCGAGATTTTACCGAATGTTCAAATCATTGCCGTCGAGCCCAAAGACTCTCCCGTCCTCTCCGGAGGCAGACCGGGTCCCCATAAAATCCAGGGGATCGGTGCGGGATTCGTCCCGGATGTTCTGAACACCGATTTGTACGGCGAAGTGATCCAAGTCAGCAACGAAGATGCGATCAACGCTTCCAAAGCGCTGGCAAAAAGCGAAGGTATCCTCGTCGGCATCTCCGCGGGGGCAAATGTCCATGCGGCCTCTATCGTCGCTTCCCGCCCCGAAAACCGCGGGAAAACAATCGTCACGATTCTGTGCGATACGGCGGAACGCTATCTTTCTACCCCGCTGTTCGAAGAGTAAAGCGTGCTGTTAGAGACGATACGGTGCGAAGACGGATTGCCTCTTCATCTTTCATACCATCAACTACGTCTCGATACGACTTGCGAGAGTCTCGGCATCAGCCGCTCCTATGATCTGAAATCCCTCGTCATTCCTCCCGACGAAGGACTATACCGATGCCGGTTTTTGTATGACGCCGCTGCCGCCTCAATCGAATTTCATCCCTACGTTCAGCGCACATTCTCATCACTAAAACTCATCGATGCCGATGCCGTCGACTATGCGTTCAAATACGCCGATCGTAGCAGTCTGGATCGTCTCTTTCAACAACGTGGAGAGTGCGATGACGTCCTTATTGTTCAAGACGGTTACCTGAGAGATACGACGATTGCCAACGTCGCCCTGTACATAGAAGGCAGATGGATGACACCCAAGCAGCCTCTGCTGGGAGGAACGACCCGTGCGCGCCTCATTGACGAGGGGCTCCTTCTACCGGTTGCATTACGCGTTGAGGATATTGCCAAAGCAGACAAAGTAGCCCTAATGAACGCGATGATGGGATTTGTTGAAGTGGAACATGGTATAATTTTTTAAAAAATAACAGGGTTAGTCACGCATGCTATTCGATATTATCAAAAGCCCCTCTTTCGCCCGTTTAATGGAAAATCATGTTCGGGATATGCTCATTTACCTTTTTGAAAACGAGCAAAATTTCGGCATTTTGTGTAAAATCGAACACATCACCTTCGAACCGCCCCTGCCCCAACACATCAGTGACGAGTTCCGGGCGATGACGCTTTTCTTTTTGGCCGGATACACCTTCGAAAGTGCGCGGATCGATAACGACACTCTGATTTTTGAAGCGGGGTTCGGGCATGAAAACGTCGGCAGTTTCGTCACCGTACCGCTCCTGTCCATCGTACAGGTTATCATTGACGACACCCCCGCATTTGTGAATCTGGCCGTTCCTGTCGAACAGCAATCGATTCCGGTTATCGAAAAAAGCGAAGGGTTTCATAATTCCATGAGTGCGCTTTTATCCAATCCGGAAAACCAGAAGTTTTTGAAGAAAAAATAGTCTTAAAAGTGTAATTATTGAAGATAATGAAGTGCGGTTTACTGCACGCGGGCTTCCCGCCGAGGGCAAGTGCCCTCTGGGTAAAACGTAGCGTTACAGCTTTAATCCTAATAGGTACGTGACGACATTATCGATGAATGCGTCGTGCTTACGCTCTTTGCTGTAGGCGATGTAAAATTTGCGTTTGATCTTATAGTTTTTGATCCGCGCTTCGAACAATTTGCCCTCTTCCACCTCATCGGCGATAACATGGCGTGAAATAACCGATACGACCGGACGGGCAGAATCTTTGGGCGAGCGCATAATCGTCTCTTTGATCGCCGTCGAACTTGCTACCACACCGATGACGCTGAAACCTGAACATTCGACACCGATCTCTTCGAATACTTCGGAAGTGAGCTTGCGGGTATGCGAGTTTTCGTCCCGGCAAATCCAGTCGAATTTGTACATATCGTCCCGACGAAGCTGTTTGGGAATCGGCTGATTCGAGAAAATGACCAGTTCGTCCTCTTCCCATTCGCGGTAGATCAGCCCGTCGCGGAAAACCGGCGATTCGATCAATGCGATATCGATTTTTTTATCGAGCAGCTGCGTGATGATCTCATCCGAAAAACCGACCCGTATATGAACTTCGTTGTTAATCTTTTCTTTGAGCTGTCCCAGATACGAGGGGAGGACGTAGTTACCGATTGCATACGACGCGCCGACGATAAAAGTAAACTCTTTGTTGATAATTTTGAGAAGCTCTTTTTCACTCGACTGGATCGCTTTTTCAAGCTTGATGGCGATGCGGAAAAGGTCTTCTCCCTCTTTGGTCAGCTTAATGCCGTTTTTCTTCCGCTCTACGATCCGCGTGTCCAGATAGTCTTCGATAAACTTTATCTGCTGCGTAACGGCGGGTTGCGAAATACCGAGTTTTGCCGAGGCTTTTGAAAAACTTTTTTCCCGAACTACCGTCAGGAAGGTCATGAGTTTTGCAAAATCTTTTAACATAATAATTCCTATAAGCTGAATGAATAGCAGTATTATAACTCATTATTATAACCAATGCAAGAGTCAGCTGCCGTTTCTTTCCCGGAAGCGGTCATTAAAAAGTCAAATAGAGGAAATTTGGGCTATAATTAAAATAACTTAACCATACAAAGGCAGCGGGTAGCATGGAGAAAATTTTCTCAGACCTCAATGACGCTCAGCGCAGTGCTGTAGAACAGATTGACGGTCCATTGCTGATTTTGGCGGGAGCCGGAAGCGGAAAAACCAAAACGATTACCTCCCGTCTTGCCTATCTTCTCGATGCGGTAGGGGTTCCCGCCGGCAATACCCTGACGCTGACATTTACCAACAAAGCGGCCAAAGAAATGCGCGAACGTGCGATGAATCTCATCGCCCAAAACTCCTATCCCCCTTTACTGTGCACTTTTCACAAATTCGGTCTGCTGTTTTTAAAATTTCATATCCATCTGCTCGGGCGGCAGAACAACTTCGTCGTGATCGACACTGACGACAAAAAAAAGATCATCAAGAAGATTAATGCCGACCTCCCCACGGCACTGATCGCCAGCGAGATTTCCCGCTATAAAAACTCCCTGATCGACCCGGTCGAAGCCTATGCGCAAGCTGAACTGACCAACTACAAACACATCGCCAAAATCTATGAAGAATACGAAGCCTATCTATTGGAAAACAACCTCGTCGATTTCGATGATCTGCTGTGCCTGACGTACCGCCTGCTGGACGAGCATCCCGATCTGTGCCGCCAAACCAGCGAAAAGTATCAGTACATCATGATTGACGAGTATCAGGATACGAATGAACTTCAGCTGCGCCTGCTGCAAAAACTCTGTACGGCCCACAACAATCTGTGCGTCGTGGGCGATGACGACCAGAGCATCTACGGATGGCGTGGAGCGCACGTACGCAATATCCTCGAATTCGATCAGGATTTCGAAAATGCCACCGTCGTCAAACTCGAACACAACTACCGCTCGACCCAGCCGATCCTCACCGTCGCCAACGCTTTGATCGAACACAACCGCTCCCGTCTGGGAAAAACGCTGATCGCGACCAAAAGCGGCGGAGAAGAGGTCCAAACCATAACATCGCACGACGAAAGCGAAGAATCGCAGAAAATTGCCAAAGCAATCAAAACCCTCATAGCCGACGGAGTCCGCCCCAATGAAATCGCCGTCTTGTACCGCATCAATGCGCTGAGCCGTTCGCTGGAGGAAGGTCTTAACCGTGCCGGAATTGCCTACAAGCTCGTCGGCGGGCTGCGCTTTTACGACCGTGCCGAAATCAAGGACCTTATCAGCTACCTGCGGGTCGTCACCAACGTGCACGACAATTTTTCGCTGAAACGGATTATCAATAAACCCAAGCGGGGCTTGGGGAAAGCGACAATCGATAAAATCGAACTCTCCGCGATGGACGCGGGCAAATCGATGTTCGAATTTATTGCTACCCTTCCCGACAGCGAACTTGAATCGTTGGTCCGTAAAAAAAGTGCGGGGGAACTGCGCGATTTTATAGCCGAAATCACCGAGCTGCGCACCGTAGCCGATGAAGCCATATACCGTTTTATCGATCTTCTTGAGGAGCGATTCAAAATTAAAGAGACCCTCAAAGGGTTACCGGATGAAGCCGATAAAATCTCGAACGTGGACGAGTTCTACGGGCTTTTCCGCGATTACGTCAAACAAAACCCTGATGCTTCCCTTTCCGAATTTCTCAACGACATCACCTTGCAAAGCGAACAGGACCAAGTCGAGGGAGAGAGCATCTACATTATGAGCATCCACGCCTCCAAAGGGCTGGAATTCGAGCACCTCTTCGTCATCGGGCTCGAAGAGGGGTTTCTTCCCCTTATCGGAGACGGCAGCGATCTCGAAGAGGAACGACGGCTGGGCTACGTCGCCCTCACCCGCGCCAAAAGCGCCCTCACCCTCTCCAGCGTCAACAGCCGCTTTTACAAAGGGCGCCGTACGGAGCTGCAACGCAGCCGTTTCATCAACGAAGCGGGATTGTGCGAAGGCTCCTTGATTCTGGAGAAAAACACCTCCTACAAAAAAGGGGATCTCGTCCGCCACAAAATTTTCGGTGCCGGACGGGTCGAAGGGGTGAGTAAATCGGGACGCGAATTCAAACTGCTCATCAATTTCGGCGGCAACAAACGCGATATTCTCGCCTCGTTTGTGGAGAAGCTCTAAGTTGAACCGCCTCTTCGTTGCCTACAAACCCGCAGGGATCAGTTCCAATCAGCTTCTCAGCCGGATCAAGCGACGCTACGGCGTCAAAAAAGCGGGCTATTCCGGAACCCTCGATCCGTTTGCCAAGGGAGTCCTCATCATTGCCTTCGGCAATCACGGACGCCTGTTTCGGTTTTTGAACAAAGCCCCGAAACGGTATCGTGCAACCCTGTGGCTGGGCGCGTATTCCCCGACACTCGATATCGAGCAGATCGAGCGGATCGATCCGCTGCAACCGTTTGATTCGGATACGGTTCACAACGTCGTCGAATCACTGCGCGGCGAGCTGACCTATCTTCCCCCGAAATACAGCGCCAAACGGCTTGAGGGCAAACGGGCCTACGAACTCGCCCGTGAAGGAAAAGAGGTAGTGCTTAAAACCATTACCTCCACCGTCTATGATATCCGACTGCTACACTATATGCACCCGTTCGTGACGTTTGAAGCAACCGTCTCGGAAGGAAGTTATATCCGCTCTTTGGGAGAGATGATCGCCGACAAACTCGGTGTGTCAGGCTCGCTTAGTGCCCTTGAGAGGCTGAATGAAGGGCAATTTGTCTATGAGAATGAAAAAGCGCTGGACGTCAAAACCGCACTTTCGCTTCCCAAAAACCGCTATAATGGCGATAAGATAACGATTCTGCTAGGGCAAAAATTAGCACGCGAAGATTTTGAGTGTCAGGACAACGGCACCTATTGGATCGATAACGGCGACACCATTTCTATTATCGACATTGATGAGCAGGGTGTTCATTACATTTTAAACAAGGTAGAAGCATGTTGATTCTTTCACGCAAAGCCGATGAGTCCGTCATTATCGCCGATACCATCACCGTCAAAGTGGTCTCCATCGACAAAGGTGTGGTAAAACTCGGCATAGACGCACCGCACAATATCCGAATATTACGCAGCGAACTGGTCCGTGCCGTCGAGAATTCCAACAAAGAAGCATCTGTCCGTGAAAGCGATGAATCATTGCTTCAGCAACTGGTACACAAATTAAAATTATGATCCGCTATCCTGCTTACGCCAAAGTCAACATTTTTCTTAAAATCACCGGGATGAGGGGGGATTATCATACCCTCAGTTCACGGTTCATGCGGGTTAAAAATCTGTTCGACACCCTTTGGTTCGAACCAAAATCAACCCCGGAATTCGAAATACGGGGCAACTTCGACTGCGACGTTCGATCCAATACGATCTACAAAGCGTATAAACACCTGTTAGCCGCTACCCGTTCCGACAAATTATCGGAATGGATGGAAACGCATGCGGTGTGCGTTGACAAACGTATCCCCTCTTTTGCAGGTCTCGGAGGCGGCAGTTCGGATGCGGCAACTTTTTTACGCATGTGCAATGAACGGCTCGAATTGGGTCTCGGTGTGGAAGAGCTGGCCGAGATCGGAGCCAATGTCGGTGCCGATGTCCCCTTTTTCGTCTACGGGTATGAAAGCGCGAACGTCACCGGCATCGGCGAGGTCGTCGAACGTTTCGACGAACCGCTTCTCGATTTCGAAGTCGTCACCCCGCAGATTCAGATCAGCACCCCTGCGGTTTACCGCTATTACCGCGAGCATCTTTACGCGCCGATCGGCGCGGAAGAAACCGCACGCCTCGAATCGACCCCTTCGCGTACGATATTAGCCTCCATGACTCCCACAGAAGCCAATGACCTCTATGGCGCTGCGCTCGGATGCTACCGTGAACTGAACGAAAAAGAGGGGTGGTTTTTCTCGGGGAGCGGAAGCAGCTTTTTTAGAATCAAGGATGAAGAGTAATGGGTGAAACAATCGCCACCAACAAAAAAGCGTTTTTCGACTACCATATCGAAGAGAAATTCGAAGCGGGTCTTGAGCTCATGGGAAGCGAAGTCAAAGCGATCCGTGCGGGGCGCGTCAACCTCAAAGACGGATTCATCAAAATCGTCAAAGGAGAAGCCTTCGTCTTTAACGTCCACATCGGCTATCTGGAGACAACGCATCGCCATTACGGGCATGAAGAACGCCGAAGCCGAAAGCTGCTGCTTCACCGAAAACAAATCGACAAGATGTTCAAAGCGGTAGAAAAAGACGGGTTCACCCTTGTCCCGCTGAGCCTTTATTTCAACGACCGCAATATTGCCAAAATGCAAGTAGCGATCGTCAAAGGCAAAAAGCTCTACGACAAACGCGAAGATCTGAAAGAAAAAAGCCTGAAACGAGATATGGAACGAGCGCTTAAAGGAGAATAAGTATGGTTCAGCTGCACAGCCTTGATCTTCAGGATTTACAAAATCCTCTCCATCCCTCTACGTTTGAAGAATATCGGGACTATCGTATTTTAGTACTCCGCCTGCCCGAACAAATCGGAAAAACTTCCAAAATCCATTCATACGGCTTTATACTGGCGGACAGTAGCGTTTATTATTATGATCGGAACGTGAACGACCTTATACACTTTGCCGCCGGGCTAGACGATCTATACCGCTTTTTAGACGAGAAAATCGACATGCTGATGGACGATATCGAAATCGTTCAGGATAAAATAGTTGCCCTTGAAGAGAATCTCTATCGAAAATTCTCCTCCCGTTTTATGGAACGCTGGCACGAAATGAAAAAAGAGCTCTCACACTCGGAACGGATCATTTTGAAAGCGGCCGATATTCTCGAACGCTTCATCACGAAATCAAAATTCTCAGAACACTTCCCTATCAATGAGTTCAATGACCTGCATGAACATTTGGAGCGGACCTTGCGCTCCAATGTCTCGGCAAACGACCAGCTCGATAATCTGTACAGTTACTACAACCTTCGCTCCAATGATCGTATGAACCGCAGCATTTATACCTTGACGGTCATCTCCGTCATCTTTTTACCGCTCAATCTCGTCGTCGGATTTTTCGGCATGAATACGGGAGGATTACCCTTTGAAAATCACGTCATGGGAACCTTTTATGCGTTTGTTACAATGATTCTTTTTGCGGCGTTTCTGACAACAGCGGTACTGTGGAAAATACGAAAAGAGTGATTTGGAAAATTTATTTTAAGAAAACAGTTGAAAGGGAAGAAAAAGATTGCCGCCGCAGAAGCGGCAGAAAAATTATTTGCGGAGTTCTTTGATACGCGCTGCTTTACCGGCAAGGTCACGAAGATAGAACAATTTAGCGCGGCGTACGCGACCACGGCGAAGAACTTCGATTTTCTCGAGGCTATCGCTGTAAAGTGGGAAGATACGCTCAATACCGACGCCGTTGGCACCGATTTTACGTACAGTGATGGTGCGGCTTACACCTTCACCGCGGATTGAGATACATACACCCTCATAATTTTGAACGCGTGATTTATCACCTTCTGTAATGGTTACGGCCAAACGAAGGGTGTCACCTGCGCGAAACTCAGGAACGTTTTTACCGGCGATTTGCGCTTGCTCGAAGCTAGCGATGTACTTATTTTTCATAAGATGTCCTTATTGTATGCTTTAGAAGCTGCTCCGGTCTGAAGAATTTTGTTTTGCATTCAGACAGAGACGATTTTAGTGCATGAATTTTACTATGGTTTCCCTTTAAGTATTCTGATGGGACAGCCATATTCTCATAAATAGCGGGTTTTCCGAACGTAGGTGCTTCCAAAAGTGGCGTTTCAAAACTCTCATAATCGAGCGACTCGCTGTTTCCGAGCACTCCTTCGAGATTTCGTACGATGGCATCGGTCATCACCAGCGAAGGAAGCTCCCCCCCGGTGAGGACATAATCGCCGATGCTGAACACTTCATCGGCGAACCGCTCCAACACCCGCTCATCAATCCCCTCGTACCTCCCGCTGACGAACACGACATGCTCTTTGGCACTGAGGCGTTTGGCATCGTTTTGGGTAAACTGCTTCCCGACGGGTGCCGCAAAAATGATATGGGCATTGGCGGATAAGGTTTGCAGCGCATCAAAAAGCGGCTGAGGAACCATCACCATGCCCGCACCTCCGCCTGCAGCCGTGTCATCGACTTTTGAGTGCTTGGAGGTACTGTAATCTCTCGGATTCAAGTAAGCCACGTCGAATTTTCCCGATTCAATCGCCCGCTTGAGGATCGAGTCTTGAAAATACCCTTCGATCAGATTCGAAAAAAGGGTCACGTAGGTGAAACGCATTACGACGCCTCAAGCAAGTCAATGCAACCCTGAACACGAATCGTTTTGGACGCCATATCGCATTCTTGTACATAATGATCGATATACGGGATCAGAAACGTCTCGCTGTACCCTTTTGCAACCCAAGAAGCCTCCGTTGCAACAAGAAGATAGTCTTGCGCGCCGATCCGTTCGATTTCACGGACAGAACCCAAAACCTGTTCACCTTCTTTGACCGCCAATCCGATCAAATCAAACCAGAAAAATTCCCCCTCTGCCAAACCGCATCGTTCGCGTGTCGCTTCTTTGGTCGTAAAAAGCTTGGCGTTCGTGAGCGCTTTGGCTGCTTCGGGAGTCGTGTACCCTTTAAGACGGACAAGCTCGCGTTCGGGAATATAATACTCGAGCGTCACAACCGTGCCGTTTTCAAGGGTAAACGTGGAATCCGGGATAAACTGTTCAGGGAAATCGGTATGAAGGTTCAGTTTCATATCCCCTTTTAACCCGACCGTACGGCCGAGGGTGGCGACATGAAGCCAATCTGCGGAAAGCGTGTTACGAAAGCGGTTCGACATTGATACGATAACTCTTGCCATCTTTGGCTTTACAGCCGGAGATGACGGTTTTTATCGCACCGATCATCTTCCCTTCTTTGCCGATGAGTTTGCCGACGTCCGCCTGATTGGCGTACAGGACAATCTCAGTCACTTCGTCGCGCTCAAACGACTCTACTCTGATATCTTCAGGATAGGCGGCGATCAGCTTCGCAAAGCCTGCGACGAAGTCGGCTACCATGATTATTTACCGGTAATTTTTTTAACGCGGTCTGACATTTGAGCACCGACGCTCAACCAGTAGTTCAAACGTTCTTCGTCAACTTTAGTCGTGATAGGATCGGTCATAGGGTTGTAATATCCGATCAATTCGATCCATCCGCCGTCACGGCGTTTACGGCTGTCTGTTACCGCGATACGGTAGAAAGGTTGTTTTTTGCGTCCCATACGGGTCAAGCGAATGACTGTTGCCATGTGTGTTTCCTTGTAGGTAATTTTGGTTTCGCGCTAAGTAACTTTGTAGAGTGTTTTGCCCACTAAAGCAAAAGAAAAACCACAAAATTGCTTGAACGCTAAGATAGAGATTCCCAAGAATCCCCAGCTTAGCATTCCC
>NZ_JQGL01000147.1:2057-2309 GCF_000747095.1 Sulfuricurvum sp. MLSB | reverse complement strand
TTGATTAAATCGTTGATACGGTTTCTTTCATCACGTTGTCTTGCAATAGATTTTCTTTTTTCATCAATCTCGTTTTCGATAGAGTTGTCGGTTAGTTTAGTGACGAGTGCTTGATGTTCTTGCGTGAGTTTGAGTTTGAGGTTTGAGATTTCAAGTTCTTTAGCATTGATTTTTGCGTTGTAGTTTGCGTTTACTGCTTCATCACCACCCACTTGTTCATCACGAAGTTTCTTGATTTCTTTATCTAATTCA
>NZ_JQGL01000147.1:1227-2037 GCF_000747095.1 Sulfuricurvum sp. MLSB | reverse complement strand
AATCGCATTTTTTGTTACATTTTTTAAGTCGTCCAACGTGCCACCGTTTATCTTCCATGCCGTTGCGACTTCTTGATAGTATTCCACACGTTCCCTAATCGTTTCTTCAAAGGATACGTCACCGATGATTGAGATAATTAAAGCACGTAGTTGTTTGTAGTCCATAGCCGTTACGGTTGATGGGTTGTAAACCAATGCCATGATGTCGATTGCGTTGAGGTTAGGGTCTTTTTTGAAAGCACGTTGCAAGTTCTCCAATCCAAGAAGTTCCAATAAACGCTCTTGCCCATCACGGATACCCATAGGTGAACCGTTGATAAGGATTGATGTTTCGTTTCCCTTGAAGTTCCCTTTGCTGTCATACTTCTCAACGAGTTTCTTTTCAAGAACGAAGTCATTTCCGCCTGTGAAGATAATTTTAACGCTCGTTTCGGTTTCGGGTGTGCTTCCCTTAGGTTTGATTTCCATGCGTTCAGACTTCGCTGTCCCATCGAATAAAACCCCGCTCAATGCCCAATAAATCGCTTCTAACACGTTTGTTTTTCCAAGACCATTCTTGCCTTTAAGAAACAAAGACTTTCCCTCTAAAATGTATTCTTTGTAGTTGATCGATTTATAGTTCTGAATAATAATACTCTTAATTCTGATGGGTGCTAACGTTTTGTTGATAGCACTTTCAACCGCTGTTGCAAATAATCCTTCTTCTTTTCCGTTTGCCATAATTTTTCTTTCGTCTCCCTTTGTTTTATAGTAATTCCTTAACCTCAGTTTCGATGAGTTCAAAACCAAGTTCAGTCAATCGTTCATGAT
>NZ_JQGL01000147.1:0-1222 GCF_000747095.1 Sulfuricurvum sp. MLSB | reverse complement strand
GTTGCCCACGACCCACACCTTAGCGTACTCGGGTTTCAAAACCGTTTCCGCCGTGTTGTGTTTAGTGAAGTTTGAAAAATATCGTTTTGTTTCTTTATTCTGAAACACTTTAATTTTAATCATCGCATTACTCCTTATCGTGGGTACACTTCATTCCCTTTTCCTCTCTTTAACTCAATGATTTTTTCTTTCCATTCACAGAATTTAATAACAGTTTCTTTGTCAGTTTCTTTTGTGCCATGCAATTCATTGCCAACCATGATACCCGCAATAGACCTTGATACTTTATAAAGATTGTCTTTCCTAAAATTAGTTTTATCATTATCTAAGAAGATAATTAAGTCGCTAATATCAAGTTTTACATTGTGATATTTTTCGTATAAATATCTATGTTTTGGCACATAATTATTATGCCCTAATTTAATGTAAGGGACATCTTCGCCTCTCTCAATTTCTTCACCTATTTCTCTTGTTGTATAACCTCTAACTTTAATCCACCCTTTTTTTAAATTACTTATATTTCTTGTAGGGTTTCCTATGTTCAAACCATGTTTTGTATTCAAATCTCTTAATTTACCAAGCGTAAGATTGAGGTTAAACTTCTTATTAAACTCATCGCATAATTCTTGCCTTGTTCCATATTTTCCGTTCTGCATAAACTCAAACATTTCTTTTGAGTACGTTACTTTATCGGTGTTTAATGACAATTTATACCTGTAATTTAATTGGTTTAAGTAAGCAATAGATATAGAGATATTAAAGTTATTATTCAATGCGTTCAGGAGTTCTTTTCTTGTTGTATAATTACTATTGTTTTCTTTTAACCAAGCAACAATATCTTTAGTTAGTATCATTTTAATTTTTGCTCTTGCAATTTAATGTTGTCTTTCATGATGTTGTTTCGTTCATTTCTTATATCATACATTGTTATGCGTAGTTCTAAATCTCTCATCTTATAATCAATTTCTTGTTGCTTTATAATAGACAACACGTGATTATTTTTTAATTGACTAACTTTTAAAATGTGAGGGTTTCTTTTAATTTCATCATCAGTCAACCCATTTAATTTTTCTATCTCTTTAACACTTGTTTCATATACCATTTCTTTATAGTTCATCATTTCTTCCTCCTTAAACTAATCCAAATACACAACGCACACGCCACGATCACGGCAAGTGCCATACATACGGCGAATAGAATGGGGGTGTCTATGAGATTAAGA
>NZ_JQGL01000146.1 GCF_000747095.1 Sulfuricurvum sp. MLSB | reverse complement strand
CTCAACTACGGCGCGCAAGATGAGATCGTCCGTGCCGCCAACGCTCTGATCGCGCGCAACACTCCCCTCACGGCCGAATCGCTCGAACACGCACTGGACACCTGCGAGAACGTCGATTTGCTGATCCGCACGGGAGGCGATCACCGCCTTTCGAATTTCCTATTGTGGCAGGCCGCGTACGCGGAGCTGTTCTTTACCGACACCCTCTGGCCGGATTTCACGACTGCAGAACTCGAAAAGATCATCAAAAAATTCAAAACGGTCGAAAGACGCTTCGGAGGGCTTAACTGATGGAATTTGTGTTTGTCTTTATTCTGGGTGCCGCGATCGGTTCGTTCATGAACGTCGTCATCCTCCGCACTCCGCTGGATCAAAATATCTCCTTTCCCGCATCGCATTGCATGAGCTGTAACACCCCGTTGCGCTTTTACCACAACATCCCGATCCTTTCATGGCTCTTTCTGCGCGGCAAATGCGCTTTTTGCGGAGAAAAAATATCGATTCAGTACCCATTTGTCGAACTTCTAAGCGCCCTGATTTTTCTCTTGTGCGCCATGAAAATGGGGCTGACCTTCGAAGCTTTCGGCATCGCTCTCGTTTTTGTCCTGCTGCTGGCCCTCTCACTCATCGACTACCGCTATAAAATGGTCCCCGACAGCATCAACCTCGCCGCCCTTACGGTTGCGATACTCAGCGCCACCTCGTTCAGCCATGTGGCTTTCAATTTTCAAAACGCCCTTCTCTTCGCGGGAGGGTTCACATTGCTTCGTTTTTACCTCTCCTACGCCCTCAAAAAAGAGGCGATGGGGGAAGCCGACATCATGATCGCCGCGACGATGGGAGCCGTTTTGGGCGTGCAGCTGGCATTGGCCGCCATCTTTATCGGGGCGGTACTCGCGCTTCCGGCACTCTTGCTGACGCAGGGGGAGAGCGAAGACTCCAAACAGCTCCCCTTCATCCCCTTTCTTGCAATGGGATGCTGGATCGCATTAATGTTTGACGGTTATATCAACACCTATCTGGCAGGTCTTTATGGATAAATTACGCCGCTATCTCCTTTCCAATCTATCGCTATTGTTCTTTTCGATCTTTCTGCCGCTCTTTGCGATCGCTTCGGTCATCTTCATGATCAAACTGGCCACCTACACGGCGGTCATTCAACTGAGCATTGCGGAAATGGGCAAACTGTATCTGTTCGTTCTCCCGGAACTGCTGTTTTATACTCTGCCGATCTCCTTTTTCGTCAGCGGCGCATTGACGCTGTACCGCCTTTCCAACGATAACGAAATGGTCGTGGTCTTTTCGCTGGGCATCCCGCCACGATTTCTCGCCCGCGTTCTGGCGGTTCCGGCGCTGCTGCTCTCGATTTTGCTTTTTGTCGATTATCTGATCGTCACCCCGTATATCAAAACCATCTCGTCCAACTTCATCGACCAGAAACAGGCCGAAGCGAGATTCAACCTCTCCGCTTCCGAATTCGGCCATAACTTCGGCGACTGGATGCTCTTTATCAACAAAAGCGACAACGCCAACCGCGCCTACGGCGATATCGTGCTTTTCAGCAAAGAGATGAAAGACGAGATTCTGATCTATGCGAAAAATGCCGATCTGATCAACAACAACGGCGTGCTGCAGTTTCGCCTGACCCAAGGGGAAAGCTTCAGCTACAACGATGAAGTATTCAAGCAAATGCCGTTTAAAACAGCCTATATCAACGACATGATGAGCACTACCCCCACACGCTATCTCAGCACGTTTGACTACTGGACGAACGAGGACCGCCGCGATAAAAAAGACCAGCTGCTGATCACCAACACGCTGCTGAGCTTCTTTCCTCTCCTTTCCGTATGGCTCATGATCGCTCTGGGGATCGTCCATGCCCGCCATCAGAAACGGTGGATCTACCTGTGGCTCTTCCTCTCGATCGTCGGCTTCTACTCTGCCGCGATTTTGACCCAGAAATGGCTCGCTTTCCACACGATCTGGGCCGTGGCACTGGTGTGGTTTATCTTATCGTACGGTTTTTACAGACGTCTGGTTGGGAACCGCTTTTGAACCGCGTCAAAATCACGATGAGCTACAACGGCTCGGCGTTTATGGGTTCCCAGCAGCAGCCCACGACGACCGAAACCGTCATCGGAACGCTCATCATCGCGCTGCGGCGTCTGCGCATCCACGCTCTCCCCAAAGGCTCGGGAAGAACCGACCGCGGCGTCCACGCGACCCATCAGGTGATGCATCTGGATCTTCCGCACTACTGGAACGATCTTACGCGGCTGAAAGAGATGCTCAATCTCCACCTTCCCTCTTCCATCCGCATTCAGCGCATCGAATTCGTCGGCAATGACTTCCATGCCCGCTACAGCGCCCGCAAACGGGTCTACCGCTACGTGATCAAAGAGGGAAGCAGCAACCCTTTCGAAGACAACTTCATCACCTTTGTCCCCTCCCTTAACCGCGACGCGATTATTGACGCGATCCAATGCTTCGAGGGGACCCATAATTTCGAACTGTTCAAAAAAAGCGGCACCGACATGGAACATTACGTTCGCATCATCTACCGCGCCTACGCCTACAGCCACAAGGGATGTTTCGTCCTCGTGTTTGAAGGCAACGGCTTTCTCCGCTCCCAGATTCGCCTTATGGTGGGATTTTTGCTGCGCATCTCGGCCGGCAAAGCCACGAAAGAACAGCTCATAGAGCAGCTTGAGGGGATCAAGCGCCACTCGACAGATATTGCGCCGCATAACGGGCTTTACCTTACTCATATAAAATATTGAGTCTACTACACTAAATCTATTTGATGCTTCTTGCATTATTAAATCTATTTTGTTACAATCACCGCCTAAAAATTCCGCTTTCGCATCCGGGCTCACTGCCGAAGTGAACTCAGCGTTAGCGTAGCCGAATGGGACGTGTTCCATCGGCGTATTAAACCAAATAAAAAGGAAACAGTCACATGGCAAAACATCAGTTTCAGACTGAAGTCTCACAAATCTTGCATCTCATGATCCACTCTCTTTACTCGAACAAAGAGATCTTCGTCCGCGAGCTCGTATCAAACAGCTCGGACGCTCTTGATAAACTCAACATGCTTGTCCTCACCGACGAAGCCTACAAAGGGGTCGATTTCGCCCCACGTATCGACATCGCCATCGACAAAGAGGCCAAAACCCTCACGATCAGCGACACGGGGATCGGGATGAACGAAACCGACCTCGTCGAAAACCTCGGAACCATCGCCAAATCGGGGACCAAAGCGTTCCTCGAGCAGCTCAGCGGCGACCAGAAAAAAGATTCCAAGCTCATCGGACAGTTCGGCGTCGGGTTCTACGCGTCGTTCATGGTTGCCGACAAAGTCGAAGTGATCAGCCGCAAAGCGGGCGAAGAACAGGCTTACAAATGGTCGTCCATGGCGGGCAGCGAATACGATCTCGAACCGGCAGAGCGTGATTCTCACGGTACCAGCATCATCATGCACCTCAAAAACGACGAAAGCGAGTTTTTGGAGGCTCACCGCATCGAGAGCATCGTGAAAAAATACTCCAACCACATCCCCTTCCCGATCTACATGGACAAGGAAGAGTGGATAGCTCCGGCCGAGGGTGAAGAAAAAGGGCACAACGAAACCGTCAACAAGCAGATCAACAAGGCCAACGCCCTTTGGACGATCTCCAAGTCCGACATCAGCGACGAAGAGTACAAAGATTTCTACTCCAGCATTGCCCACGACTCCTCTGATCCTCTTGCATGGATGCACAACAAAGCCGAAGGGGCGCTCGAGTACACCACTCTCTTCTACGTCCCTTCCAAAGCACCGATGGACTTGTACCGCGTCGATTACCAAAGCGGCATCAAACTCTACATCAACCGCGTATTTATCACCGACGATGAAAAAGAGCTGATGCCGACGTACCTGCGCTTTTTGCGCGGGGTGATCGACTCCGCCGACCTCCCGCTCAACGTCAGCCGCGAAATCCTCCAAAGCAACCGCGTGATGGCGAAGATCAAAAACGCCTCGGTCAAAAAAGTGTTGGGCGAACTCGCAAAAATGGCGGAGAACGATACCGAGAAATACGATGCGTTCTACAAAGAGTTCGGAAACGTCCTCAAAGAGGGGCTTTACAGCGATTTCGGCAACCGCGAGAAAATCTTGGAGCTTCTCAAACTTAACACGCTTAACAGTGCCGAGCCGGTAATGTTAAGCAAATTCGTCGAGGGTGTCGATTCCGAGAAAAAAGAGATCTACTACATCACCGCGAAGATGTCTCTCTCGATGCTCAAAAACTCCCCTGCCCTCGAGCGCTTCAAAGCCAAAGGGATCGATGTACTCATCCTCAACGAAGAGATCGATACAATCGTATTCCCGATGGTCACCGAGTACAACGAGTACAAATTCGTGAATGTAACGGATGCGAAACTCGAAGAGTCCGAAGAGGAGAAAAAAGAGCACGAGGAAAAAGCCAAAGGGCTTGAGTCTTTCGTCGGACAGCTCCAAAACGCATTGGGTGAAAATGTCTCTAAAGTTGAAACGACATTCGATCTCACTGAATCCGCCGTATGCCTGAAAGTCGACAAAGAAGACCAAGGCTACATGATGGCGCAGATGATGAAACAGTTCGGGCAAATGGGCGGGGATTTCCCGGCTCCGAAACCGATCCTGCAGATCAACCCGAACCACGAGTTGATCAAAAAGCTCAGCGATTCGGCGGACATGAACCTCATCGAGGATGCGGCACACGTACTCCTTGACCAAGCGAAACTCTATGAGGGTGAGACCTTAGCAGACACCGCAGGGTTTATTGCGCGATTAAACCGCATTATGGCGAAAGCGCTTTAAAAATTTTCTTCTCTTGCACCCTATTGGGTGCTAAACTCTTTCAATATTTAACTTCATTACAGTTATAATCGTTTTAGATAACTAATTTCACTGATATAAAAATTTATGAAAGGTAATAATGTTTAAACTGATAGTTAGATATGTATATTCATTTCTTGCATTAATTGCAGTTATTGGTGGTGTATGGGCTTTTTATGATCAATTAGTAGCTGTCGATGATTATGGTTTAACCCTTACATTAAAAAGTAAAGAAAAACTTATAGAAAATAATCACCAAACACCTGGACTTACTATGCTGTACAATGGTGTTGAAGTTAATTCTTTATTTATCACGAAAATTCAATTAAAGAATACTGGGAAAAGAGCATTAACTAAAGATTTTATTTATGAACCAGTGAAAATAACACTTGGAAAATCTAATAAAATATTGCAAATAAATACAAAAAATCTATTTATAACTCATTCAATAAATTCCATCACATTTAAATGGAATTTATTTAACCCAAATGAAATAATAGAGATTGTAGTCTTTTCCACACAACCTGTAACAATAAATATGAATCACAAAATTAAAGAAATTACTACTATCGCATATATTGATGAAATTATAAATCCACCAACAGAACAAAAATTAAAAGCAATTAGTATTTTTTGGTTTTTGCTTATGGTCATTGCTATTCTTCTCACTCTTGATGCTGTCTCATTGATAAAAAATGATAAAAAACTAGGGAAAATTTTTGTATTTTTAAGATCACTTCCTGATAGAAATTCTATACAAAAAGAAGCTTTTTTATCAGAGCTATTAAATCTTTATCAAGACTACTATCGTTCAGTTCCAATACTATTTGTAAAACCTGATGAACTTATAAAATTAGTGTCAGAAAATATTACTCAATCAGAAATTATCACTGGACATGAACTTTATAAAGCAAAACAAGAAGGCATTAATTATGTACGACATTTAAATCTCTATAGTATTCGTACAATAAATATAATGGGTGGTCCACTTCTATTTATTTTTAGTTTTATTAGAATATTGTTAGCATTATTTTGATTCCTACACACAATATACAATACGGGACAAGTACTTTTTCCCTCGTTCCCACTCTCCTGAGTGGAAATGCAGACTAACAAAACTACTAAATCCCCTTTTCTAAAATAACAATAATATACATATTTATTTTTTATTGTTTAAGATATAATCTTTACACATTAAAGCATTGACATCAGCAACCAATATGGTTACAATTTTATTTAGGTTAGAAGCATGATACAAAAGCGATTGAACTCGATGAGTCACGTATGAGGAATTCTATTCCCAAATACGATCTCACCGCCATCCAAAAAATGATCATAGATGGAAATTTTAGAATCACATCCAGTGCATTGATAGATGCGGCGATGATCGATTACGACAGTAAAGAGATCAAACGTATTGTTCTCTCATTAGTACCAAAGGATTTTTACAAATCCATGCCCTCTCATAAAAATGAAATGTTTTGGCAAGACGTGTATCATAAAACGATACAAGAAGATGGAATTACACTGTACATCAAACTACAGATTGTAAAAGACGCCATCATCATCTCTTTTAAAGAGAAATAATTTCAAAGGAGAATAACATGGAAACATGTGCCATTTGCGGCGGTCATCTTATCCAAGAAACCCGCACACAATCTTTCTCATATAAAGATCGAACCATCGATGTGGAAATGCCCGGAATGTACTGCGAAGTATGTGGTGAGGGATATCATAGTCTCCATGAGCAAGAGGTCATCGATAGAAATATCGCTTTGGCAAAACGTCATTTAGAGCATCTTTTGGTTCCCGACGAATTAGTGAGAATACGGAATAAACTAAAACTATCCCAAAAAGAAGCGGCTGATGTGTTAGGCGGCGGAATAAGAGCTTTTTATAAATATGAACACGTCCTCAACAATCAACCAAAATCTCTCGATATTCTTTTACGATTACTCGATGATGGAAAATTATCATGGGATGATGTTATAGCGGCAAGCGGTAAAAGTGCCTGATAACCATTGTTTCCCTCATTCCTACTCTAAGGAGATACGATGAAACCTCAGGGAATCGGCACGAATTTCGATGATTTTTTAGCAGAAGAAGGGATGCTCGCAGAAGCCGAAGCGGTAGCGATCAAACGTGTCATCGCCTATCAGCTCGAAGAGACGATGAAAAAAGAGCACATCACCAAAACCGAAATGGCAAAACGGATGAAGACCAGCCGCAGTGCAATTGACCGTCTTCTCGATCCCCTCAATACCTCGATCACCCTCGCAACCATCAGTAAATGCGATGGGGAAACGATTACAGATTCGGATGGTGTAAAGACACGCCACACAAATACATTTTCGTTCTTTTCTAAAAAGAAAAGGACAACCCAAGTACAATTCCAAAAAACAAAAGGACATTACGATGGCATGGGCAACCGCACGGCACATTCTTGTAGCAACCGAAGAGGAGTGCAACGCACTCAAAACACAGATTGAAGAGGGTCTTGATTTCGCAGAAGCGGCGATCCAAAACTCCAAATGCCCCTCAGGACGCAAAGGGGGCGATCTGGGACGCTTCGGACCGAGACAGATGGTACCTGAGTTCGATCGTGCGGTATTCACAGGCGACGTCGGCGTCCTATACGGACCGATCAAAACCCAGTTCGGCTATCACCTCCTCGAGGTAACGGGACGCGGATAAGCGGGTAACGTTGCAGATCATCCCCGTAACCGAAAACAATCTCCCCATCTACCATAACCTCGTCCAGTGCTACGAGGCGGAATTCTCGCCTCTCACGGGCAAGAAACCCGACGCATCCGGACGCTTTGCTCTCGATACCCTGATCGGAGAGAATATCCTGGGCTATCTTCTCTACATCGACGACACCCCGGCCGGTCTGGCCGCTATTGCCCAAAAAAAGGACGCTTGTTTCGAAGTATGCGAATTTTACGTCGTCCCCGTGTCCCGTAAAAATGAAGCGGGGATGCGTTTCGCCCACGCGATCTGGAAACGCCATAGCGGAACATGGGAAATCAAACAAATCTCAGGAGCCGACCACGCCACCGCGTTCTGGCGCAAAACCATAGAACGGTTCGGCGATACCCCCTTTTGCGAAGAGCGCTACGACGATCCCTACTGGGGCACCGTCACCCGCCAGCAGTTTACAATCGGTTAAGCTGCCGCGTCACAAACCGGCCTTTTAAGCTATACTGACAAAAATAAAAAACAAAGCAGTGTATGAGTAAAGCGATCATTTTTATCTATGGAGTATTGGCCTATGCCGTCGCGCTGATCGCGCAGGTATGGTTTATTTTGTACATCGGAGAGTGGGAGTTTATGCCGACCTCTATCAGCGCACAGCGTCCGGTGCCGCTGAGTTCAGCCGTGATGATCAACCTTGCTTTGGTGTTGGTATTCGCCCTGCAGCATTCGGTAATGGCGCGTC
>NZ_JQGL01000145.1:22240-26917 GCF_000747095.1 Sulfuricurvum sp. MLSB | reverse complement strand
AGTAGAGCAGCCCGGTAGCTCGTCGGGCTCATAACCCGAAGGTCGTCAGTTCAAATCTGGCCTCCGCAACCAACCACACATTTTTCCTCCCTTTTTCAATTAAATAACAAAAAAAACTTACACACTATTCAAATATCATAAAACAATACGACAAACTTGTACTTCCTTATCCCCTCTTTTCCCGCACGATCCATGCTCTTATCATTTTTTTTAATTTAAAAACCAAAAATCGTGCAAAAGTGTTATACTTGATTTGAATGAAATAGAAGGAGGAAAGAGATGAAAACCACACGACGGGCTATTTCTGCTTTGCTTGCCGCATGTTTGTTTTCTGCAGCAGCCAATGCCGATGAAAACAGTGCAAATATCAGTGAAGCGATAAACAAAGCTCTCAATATGATTGAAACCCCTGAAAATGCTCCGGGATGGTTGAAAAGGACAACGTTTGACATCGGTGTCGAAGAAAACTACAAACCCACGTGGAATTTGGAAACCGTTCAGCCGGTCAGTCAGTTTTATGCCGACGATATGTTGTTTTGGCAATTTCATACTTCGTTAAGAGGGAACGTTGACACCTACAATCTCGGCCTTGGATACCGGAATATTATTCATCCTGAAGTAATGCTTGGGATCAACAGCTTTTATGATTACCAAAATAAAAACAATCATGAAAGATGGAGCGTCGGCGTCGAAGCGATCGGGCAACTGGCTGAATTTCGTGCCAACCGATACATGGCTATCACGAATAAAAAAGAGGTGTCAACCGGCGTTTTCGAAGAAGTCCTTGATGGATGGGATGCCGAATTGGGAGGAAGTATTATTCCGAGCTTTCCATTGAAACTATTTGCTTCCTATACGGTGTGGGATGCCAAGCAGACCGAAGACCTCAAACAAAAAGCGGTAAGACTCGAATATTTCCTGAACGATTCGATCACACTGGGAATGAAATACACCCACGACAACAACAAACAAGGCAGTATGGACCAAAATCGTCTGATGGCCCAGATGACCGTCTCTTTGGGGACAAAATCGCCCAGCAGCATGAATGTCGAGCAGGCAACCGATCTGCATGAAAGACTCTTGATTCCCGTCAAAAGGGAACATGACCTTATCATAGAGAAATCGGTGAGTGCAAACATTAAAATAGGAAGAGGTTCATGATGAAAAAGGTATTCTTTAAAATGCTCAGCGTTGCTGTTCTTTTTAGCGCGTCATTAGAAGCCATTCCAAGTGATCCCGAGCTTGTCGACGGCGCAGCGGCCGGCAGAAGCATTACAAAATACAACGTAACGATCAACAAATTGGAAGTTTTTAACAGTGAAACCGGAACCTACGTTACATTATCCGATACGCCGACGACCGTCAACATCGCGAGCGGAACTGCAGGTGCGGACATCGCGGCTATGGTCGCAAACGCGACAATCCCCTACGGAACGTATACGAAGACTCGGGCTACGATCGCCAACACTTTTACGATCAACGCCTGTTACAGTGCCACGCAATGCACAGGCGGGACCAGACCGACCATCGGGGATGCGTTTGTAAATAATGCGATGGCGGTAGCGACCACTGCCACCGCTAGTCGTGCTGACACCGCGGTAACGATCGATTTCACCAATACGGCGTATGTATCGGCAGCGATCCTTTCGGCGAACGGGGCTACCGCCCTTAGTGACGGTGTGCAGATAATCTACGATCATCCGACTCCGTTGATCGTCAATCAAAATACCACTGCATTCAATGTGGACGTCAAATTCAATCTCGGCGGCGGCGTATTCAGATATAACGTTACTGCGACCTCGGTCTATGTTGATTTCCCAACCGTGTCTATCAGCTTTTAATACCCAAAAAACAAGTCATACACTTATGGCTTGTTTTTCTGGACTTCGTTTGATTTTCACGTATTCTGCCTAAACACAACTACTTTAGAATAATAAAAAACAAATAAAACTATTAGAAAATATTTTATTAACTTTAATATCACTTTTTAATTTCAATAAATCTTATTTTTTTTATTTTTATTGCATAAATGTCGATAATACAGTATATTTTGCTGTCTTCTAATTAATAAGGTACTGTATTTATGAAACCATCTATTAGCGTACTCAATCTATTATTAATTCCTTTATCCCTTTTCGGTCTAACGATTGAGCAGGCTGTTCAGACCTCGCTCGATACCAATCCGCAAATGCAAAAACGGATCAGCGAATACAAAAGCACGCGCTATGATGTGGACAAAGCAAAAGCGGGGTACAAACCGACCGTTGAGATCAGCGGCGCAATCGGCCCCGAGCATACGGAACGCAAAGCCCCTACCCCGAACCAGACATTTGACTTGACGCGTAAAGAAGCTTCTTTGGTCGTCACCGAAAATCTTTTCAAAGGCTTCAATACCGAAAACAACGTGTTGGAACAAGAATCGCGGCTTCAAACATACCGCTACTACACGATGCAAGAAGCCAATGCCCTCACATTGCGTACCGTACAGGGGTATCTTGGGGTCATCAAAAACAAACATCTGCTTGATCTGGAATACGAAAACGTCAAAACCCACGAGCGGATACATAAAATGATCCGTGAAAAAACAGCGGCAGGCTACGGACGACGTGCCGATCTCGAGCAGAGTGAAGCGCGGATGGTTCTCTCCTACGCCAACTACATTGCGCAGCAAAACAACTATCAAGACGCTATCATCAATTTCGAACGTATATACGGTCAGATCATTCCGGCCGAATCGATGCTGAAACCCTCTGCCCCCTCTCTGCCTGCAGACAATCTCGAGGCACTGATTCATCTTGCATTGACGCACAGTCCTACCTTACAGGTCGAGCACTCGAACGTCAAAACGCAAAAAGCACGCTACAAGAAAGAAAAAAGCAGTTTCTACCCCAACGTCGATGCCGAACTTTCCGCCGATTATCAAAACGACATCGACGGCTACAAAAATGACGATCGAAGCTATCGCGCCATGCTGAAACTTTATTACAACCTCTACAACGGCGGCGGCGATGAAGCGACACGGCTCCAGAACCTCCAGATTATCACCTCTCATCAGTTAAGCCTGAATGAGCAGGAACGCGCCGTCGCCGAAAAAGTCAAACTGGCATGGATGTCATACCAGTATTATTCCAATCGAATCCGCTGCCTGCGAATGCATGTGGAACTGTCGAAAAAAACAGCCGGTTCGTATGCCGAAGAATACCTTCTCGGGCGACGTACGCTGCTTGATCTGCTCAATGTCGAACTCGAATACACAACAGCCCGAAAAGAGCTCGCTACGGCCGAAGACGGGTTACTCTACGCTTCGTACCGGATTCTTGAATCTCTTGGGCTTGTTACCTATGCATTGGATGCCAATCTGTATCAGCAGATCGGCCTTACCGCCCCTGACAATATCACGTACGCACCTCTCAGAAACATGAAACTGACGCAATACGGTGACACCAAAGGATACCTCGATATCACCGACGTTTGCCAAAAAGCGTTTGAACCGATCGTGCAGGTACCAATCATCATTCCCGAAATCGAGACGATGATCAACAAATTTCCCGAATCCCGAATGACGGTTCCGGAACCGGTACCGGCACCTGTCATTCTGCCAAAAGCCGATAAAACCGCTACACGGGCGATCATTATCGACGAAACCGTCTCCGGAAGTCCGAATGTTACCTTTGCCGACATCCATTTTGCCCACAATTCTGCCGTCCTTTCGCCTCAAAGCAAACAAGAGATTATCCCCCTTGTCGAAAAACTGCGTAGTAATCCGGCAGCGTATCTCGACATTCACGGTCATACGGACAATGTAGGCCCGGAGTGGTCAAATAAACGGCTCTCCCGCCTGCGCGCCGAATCAGCCAAAGCGGTACTCGTCGAACAGGGGATTTCCGAAGATCGTGTTCATATCTTTGCTCACGGTCTGCATAAACCGATCGCCGATAATGCCACTGAAGATGGCAGACGACTAAACCGCCGCATCGAATTTATCATCAAAGAAACAAAGGGAATCCGTGAATAAGCAACACCTTTCCGATCCGTTGCTGGAGTGTCTGGTTCTTTTTACCAAACTCTACCACGATCCTTACAGCGCAGAAGCTTTGAGTGAAGGGCTGCCGGTACCGGACGGTGCCGCCACTCCCGAACTGTTTTCACTGGAACATTCTAATTCCAATTTTTCCCGTGCCGCAATACGGGCCGGATTGGTATCGACTCTCGTGCAGCGCGAACTTGACGCTATCTCCTCTATGGTTTTGCCGTGTATCCTCATTCTCAAAGACAACAATGCGTGCATACTCGAAGAGATCGACCGCATTACCCGAAAAGCCAAAATCATCTTTCCGGATATTCCGGGCGGCGAAGAATGGATCGCACTTGAAACGCTGGAAGAACATTATCTCGGCTTCGCCTTCTTTCTGAAAAAAGAGCGGCGTTATGACCGTTCTCACCGTGAACTGCTGAAACATGAAGGGTATCACTGGTTTTGGGGGACGCTGCGCCGTTCGACCCCGATTTACCGCGACGTGTTGATCGCTTCGGTATTAATCAATCTTTTCATCCTTGCCGCGCCGTTGTTTACAATGAATGTCTACGACCGTGTCGTGCCGAACAATGCCGTCGAAACGCTATGGGTGCTGTCGATCGGGATACTGGTGGTATTCGCCTTCGATCTGATCTTAAAGT
>NZ_JQGL01000145.1:0-22143 GCF_000747095.1 Sulfuricurvum sp. MLSB | reverse complement strand
ACCGTCAGTACATTGATCGATCTTCCGTTTGTCGTGATTTTTCTGACCGTTACGTATCTGATAGCAGGCAGCATCGTCATTGTGCCTCTTGTCATAATCGCTTTGATCCTCGCCTACAGTCTTGCGGTACGCAAACCTCTGCAGCGAAGCGTCGAAAGCACCTATGCGGCAGCCGGCACCAAAAACTCGGTTCTCATCGAAGCACTGAGCAACATCGAAACAATCAAGACCTTGGGGGCAAGCGGTCACGCGCAGTTTCATTGGGAGCAAACAACCGGGGATATCGCCGAAAAAGGTCTGAAATCACGTTTTCTTTCCAATTCGATTACAACCGTTTCGGCATTTTTGGTACAGATCAACACGGTAGCCGTTCTGATTATGGGCGTCTATAAAATCACCGATATGGAACTGACGATGGGAGGGCTCGTTGCCGCTGTCATCCTCACTTCTCGCGCTATTGCACCAATGGGACAAGTCGCCGCACTGCTGGTCAATTACGAAGAAGCCAAAACGGCTCTTGACACTCTCGATCAAATTATGAAGTTACCGGTAGAACGGCCTGATGAAAAGCGCTTTATACACCTTCCCGCCATTCACGGAAAAATCACTTTCAATGATGTCACCTTCACCTATCCCGGCGAAAGCAATCCAACATTAAAAGGGGTTTCCTTCACCATCAACCCGGGTGAAAAAGTCGGCATCATCGGGCGCAACGGATCGGGTAAAACGACAATCGAAAAATTGATACTCAATCTTTACCGTCCTGACAGCGGCTCTGTCATCATTGACAACATCGATATCCGCCAAATCGATCCGGCAGATCTGCGAAAGAATATTGCCTATGTTGCACAGGAAGTGACGCTCTTTCAGGGTACACTGCGCAGTAATATCGTCTATAAAAAGCCGAATGCGTGTGACGAAAAAATATTGCGCGCCGCGCATATCGGCTTGGTGGATCAGTTTGTCAACCGACATCCGCTTGGGTACGATATGCCGATCGGGGAGCAAGGATACGGACTATCTGGGGGGCAAAAGCAGTCAGTTGCCATTGCACGCGCCTTTATTGAAGAAACACCGATCGTTTTAATGGACGAGCCGAGCAACTCACTGGATAATACCGCTGAACAAATGCTGATCACGCGACTTCAGGAAGCGACTAAAAATGCAACGATGATCATCGTCACTCATAAAAGTTCGCTGATGGAGCTTGTCGACCGGCTGATTCTGATCGATGATGGCAAAGTCCTCATGGACGGGTCTAAAGAGAAGGTTCTTCAAGCCCTTCAAAAGGGTAAAGCATGAATTTACGCCAAAAAATACACTCCGAAGAAGATCTCGAATACATGGAATCGCTCAGCGCGGCGGTGTTGCAAAAAGCTCCGATCAAATCAAAAGCAATCCTGTGGATTATTCTGGGCGTCATCACCCTGCTCATTATCTGGGCAAATTTTGCCCACGTTGATGAACTGGCCCGCGGCAGCGGGAAAGTGATTCCGTCAAAACAGGTGCAGGTCGTTCAGAACCTCGAGGGCGGGATCGTTTCGGATATTCTCGTACAAGAAGGGCAACGCGTCGAAAAAGGGCAGATTCTGGTCAAAATCGATGACACGAGTTTTTCCAGCTCCTACAAAGAGAGCCATCTTCGTTACCATGAGCTCAAGGCCAAAGCACTCCGCCTGAAGGCCGAATCATCTGCACAGCCGTTTCAGGCCAACGGTAAGAATGAGGCGGATATGTCTGATACGATTTCACAGGAACAAAGCCTGTATAACCTTAATCGCAACCAGCTCGAACAACAGATCAGTATTCTCAAAGAACAAGCCGCACAGCGCGAAAACGAGCTTCGCGAAGCGAAAGCCAAAGAGCAGGAACTCAAAACAGCCTATAACCTGATTTCCGAAGAAGTCAGAATCATGCGTCCGCTCGTACAAAGCGGCCTCGTATCCCAGGTCGAGTTTTTGCAGCTTTCGCGACAAGCCACTGCAACCAAAGGGGAACTCAATGCGGTGACTCTCTCCATCCCGCGAATACGATCAGCGATTGCGGAAGCCAGAAATAAAATTGAAAACAGCCGTCTGGAATTCCGTTCCAAAGCCAAAGAAGAACAGACCCAAGTAACGGCTGAATTGTCGCGGCTTTCTGAATCGGAACAAGCTCTTGAAGACAGAGTCAACCGAACACTGGTCCGTTCCCCGGTCAGAGGAATCGTCAAACAACTGTTTATTAAAACAATCAACGGTGTTGTCCAGCCCGGGATGAACATTGTCGAGATCGTACCTCTTGATGATGAACTGCTGATCGAAGCCAAAATCAAACCTTCCGACATCGCCTACATCTATCCCGGACAAATGGCAAACGTCAAATTCACCGCTTACGATTTCTCCGTCTATGGCGGCCTTAAAGGTACGGTAACGCACGTCAGCGCCGATACGATCCTTGATGATGAAGGAAACAGCTTCTACCTCGTCCGGATCAAAACCGATAAAAGCTATTTGCAGCGAAAAGGTAAAAAATTTGATATTATGGTCGGTATGGTCGCTACCGTTGACATTGTCACCGGCAAAAAAACCATCATGGAGTACATCATCAAACCGTTGATGAAAGCCAAGGAAGGAGCGTTGACAGAGCGATGAATACGGTGTTGTTTACAGGCAAAAACCATCTTCGTTCACGCGTACGCGAACTCTTTCCCGAATGTCCGATGCTTTCGGTTCCCGAACATATCCCGGATTCGTCCGTCATACTCTGTGATCCCGAATCGGCAGTCATGCTCTTGCAATACTCGCCCCATTTTAAAACGGTTGTTCTCAGCGATACCCCCTCTTACACAGAGGGGACGAAGCTGCTCTCTCTGGGGATTCGAGGCTATGCCAATACGTATATCCACGGTGAACATCTGATACAGGCGCTCGAAAGCGTCCAAAGCGGTAACGTCTGGCTCTATCCCGAATTCATGCAGCAGATGATCAAAGAGGTCACCTCCGGCGCGCGGGACCACTCGACGATTTTGAATAAACTGACGGAGCGGGAAGCGCAGGCGGCCCTGCTCGTTTGCGAAGGACGTTCCAACAAAGAGATCGCCGTGCACCTGGACATTACCGAACGCACGGTAAAAAACCACCTCACCCACATTTTTGAAAAGCTCGGAGTCAGCGACCGCCTTTCGTTGGCGATGCTGCTCAAATAGCCCCTCAGCTCGGATCGACGTAAATATCCTGTTCGACGTTTAGCGTTACCGTTGAACCGCTTACCGTTCCGGTATAAATATCATACGTATGGCCGTCCACGGTAGTCGTGCCCCCTTGTGTCCAGGACGCATCGATAGAAATATAGTCGTTCGCCCCGCCCCGAATGTACAGTTCATTCGTATCCGATGTATCAAACACATCCTGCGCGGTGAGATTGAGAATTGTCTGGGTACCGGCATCGATTAAATCAATCGCTTCAATGTGACTGATATTGTCAAAATTGAGTGTTCCGCTCCCTTCGATAATCAGCGTGTCAACGGCGGTGTCATTCGTTTCGCTTGTGTCCCAGCCCCCGTCTACCGTATCGGCGGTATCGGCATACAATCTATCTGCTCCTGAGCCTCCGCTTATTTGGTCGGTCCCCGCGCCCCCATGAAGAACATCATTGCCTGCCTCACCGGATAATATATCATTCCCGATGCCTCCTATCAGCATGTCATTTCCGTCTCCGGCATTCAACGTGTCGTTGCCGTCATCGCCGTACAATATGTCATTTCCGCTTGAGGCATTGATTGTATCATCGCCGCCGTATCCGTACAGACGATCATTATCGGCTGTGCCGTTCAGCGTTTGAGAGGTATCGTTTCCTTCGATAATCGACGCATTTGACGAACCTAACAGATTGACGTTTGCCAGATCGGCAAAATCCGCGCTGGCAGAACTGCCCGAACTGTCTGTTACCGTGATGGAGGTTGAATTTAATATTTCCGCATCAATAATCGATTGATGATACTCGAAAGTCCCCAGCAATTCGTTAATCAAGCCATTATCGATTGTCCCGCCCCCTGCTTTTGTAATGGTAACCGAATAAGTAGCCAGCAGTGCAGGATTACCCAGCAACCACACGCCTGTTCGTGTCGGCGCACTGATTTGAAGCCCCAGTTCGCCGGCCAGATTGCTCGAAAGGGTAAACGGATCGTCTCCACCGAGTGTAACGGCTATTAATGCTGACCATGTCAAGGTAACGGAGGAAATATTATTGTCGACGTCATAAACGACAATACCCTGTTTCCCGCTCAAATCAAGCAAATCCGCGACATCAGTACCGACCAGTCCAAGCAATGTACCGCTTTGAGTCGCATTGGCGATCGGAGCGTCATTCGTACCCGTTACGGTCACGGTAAGCTGTGCGGTATCGGTTCCCCCTTTGCCATCACTCACCGTATATGTAAAATTATCCGTAACCGTTTGACCAGTAGCCAGTTTATCAGCAACGCTTTGATCGGCCGTATATGAGTAACTACCATCTGAATTGAGCGTCAAAGTCCCGTATACGCCTCGGTAAGCACTCCCTAAAGTCCCTTCATCGCCATACCCCGCTTCACTCCCGGTACGGAATGATGAGACGGTGCGCGGATCGGTGTCGGGATCGGTGTCGTTACTTAATAGATTACCGGCAACCGTCGCATCTTCGTTGACGGAAGCCGTATCGTCGGTTGCTACCGGATTACGGTTGAGCGTAAGACTATCCCCGGTGCCGTTGTTTCCGTATAAATCGGTAAACGTACCGTTCGCAACACTAATGATCGGAGTATCCGTACCGCTTTGGGTAAAAGTGGCCGTCCAGGTATTGTTATCAACCAGTGTAAAATTCGTCAGAGTCCCGCCGACTACGGTTACATCATCGGAATCGAAACCGAGTACATCTTCGCTAAACTGAAATGTTATTGTCGTACTTTCGCCGGCAGAAAGATTGGTATCTGATGCCGTAATATCCAAAGTTGCGCCCAAGGTATCCACCGTCGCGCTGTCGCTGCCGGTGAGGGACGTGTTGCCGTTTTGATCAATAAGGACCGACGTCACGGTGATCGTATTCCCCTCGCCCGGTGAGGCGAAAGAGGTGGTGACGTTCCCGCTATCGATCTGCGGCTGGGTTAAGACGATATCCGTCGTCGTCGTACCGTCGCTCACGCGAATCGTGTCGCCCACGACCGCTCCGGCCGGGATCGCTACGCTCACGTCCACATTCCCGCTCAGCTCACCGCTGCTCAGGATACCGTTATTGTTCGCATCTTCGGTAATGGTCACCGTCGGTGTTTTGCTGTCGGTAATAACGGTACCGCTATCGGTACCTTCGTTACCCGCGGGATCCGTTGCAACGACCGTAATATCCGTTATTCCGTCAGCCGGCAATTGCGCTACGGTATTATCAGGAAGTGTCCATGTCCCGTCGCCGTTATTGTTCGCTGCGTATTCAACTCCTCCGATAATTACCGTTATTGTCGCTGTCGGATCATCCACTGTTCCAGTCAGTTCAGGTGTTCGGTCATTGGTCGTCAGATTATTCATAGTCACGTTCGGAGCTGTCGTATCGGAACTCGTAGAACTGGTGACAGTCGTTGCCGCTTCACTCTGAAGCAGAAGCGTCGTATCGTCCGTTTGAGGCAATACGTTTTGCTCAAGCCGCGTCGGCAATGTTTCGGCCCATGCGAAACCAAGATTTTCACCATGTTCCGTAAAACTTCCCGCTGTCATCGACGAGCTTATGGTCCCTTCCCCGGCCGCGGTTTCACCTTCACCCTGCACTTCATCATCGGAAGCCAAAAGTTTTTGTATTGCCGCCTTCTCGGCTTCAACTTCGTCTGCTGAAATCGTCTGCTCGAAAACAGCGGCATCGAGGACTAGCGTCTGATTCGGACCGATACGAAGCGTGTTACCGTTATCCAGTACAATAACCAACGTACTGTTCTCGGCAGTATGTATTATGTCGTTGGCCCGTACCGCGGTATAACTCAATAGCGCCTCGCTGGAACCATCCGAATGCGTAACGTTTACGAGACCTGTTTGTTCAGTGACATACCCTACAATCATTTCCGACATGACAGACCTTTTCACTTATTTTCTGGTTATATCATAACCTGTTCGAAAAGCTCTGTACAGTGTACTTTGGTACCAGTTACGGTCGCTCTTATTCGTGCAGTTCTACCGGAGCGATGTAGGTTCCCTGAAATCGCGTGATGCCTAGCGCTTTGAGTTCATCGACCTGCTGTTCTTCTTCGATATTCATCGCTATTATTGAAATTCCAAGACTTTGAACCAGGTTGTTCAGGCTTCCTCTGGCATTGCCCGTATCCGTATCATAAAGCATATCTTCCAGATATGTAGCGTTTGAACGGATGTAGTCCGGACGTATCGATTGCAAATAATCCGCCCCGCTTTCCGGCAATACGAAATGATCGATTCCGAACCGATAGCCGAACGATTTGAGCATCGTAGCCAGCATTTGAACCGCCCCGGATTCATTGATCGCTACCGTATTGGTCACTTCAAAGCGCAAAACCGTTTTTTTCCGTCGATGAAATATATCCAGCCGTTCGAAAAGCCAATCGCGGTTTGACTGTTGTTTCACAAAATCGCAGCTGAGATTGAGCGCCAGCGGAACGGGATCGGTTTGCTCTTTGAGTCGTTCAAGGACAGTGTAAATCATATAACGGTCGATTGTATCCGCCAGCCCCAAACTTGCCGCAATCGGAAGAAAATATCCTCCTGTATGGATTTTGCCCGCTTTGTCCAGCAACCGTAATAATACTTCTTCATGCAAAACACGTATCTGGCCGTTTAGCGATTCGACGACCGGCTGAAATCCCAGAAGCAACCGCCCGTCTTCCATACTTTCCAACAACTCGTTGCGCCATTCTTCGCGCCCCAAAACAAGCGTATCGTCATCCGTCTGATCGATGTTGGTAAAAAAGTTTTCCTCCGCCTTGGCCTGTGTCACCGCATGATCGGCTCTGGAAAAAAGTGTTTTCAATGTGTCACTTGCGGTATAGTTCCCGACACTGCAACCTACGACAATCTGATTTGTGAGTTTTTTGTCCACATTTTCGATACTTTGGCGTATTTGAAGCATCACTTTTTCAGTTTGTTTCCCGATATCAAGCAAAAGCGATGAAGGGACGACTACCATAAAATCATTCTCGTTCAGACGTGCGATCAGGGCATGGTTAAACGTGACGAAAGCTTCATCCAGATTATCGACAAACCCGCTCATGAAACGGCTGTAGGTTTCGTACCCGTACTCTTTTTTAAATCGGTCCAGCCCTTCGAAGCTGAACATCGCATAGACGCCGGAAGAAAGTACCGTATCGGCATGCAGATAATCGGGGAGTTTGGCAACCAGATAACGGCGGTTGTACAGCTTGGTTTCGGTATCTTTATAGAGGAGTTCCTGATAATGGCGCAGAGTTTCATTTTCGCGGTCAAAAATATCCTTGACTTTGGCAACCATCGCATTCATTGCGTTCATCACGGAGCGAAACTCGCTCGTGAAAGGAAGTTTTTCTTCGATAATGAACTCATTGTCGATCACCGCTTCCGCCTGCTTACGGATACGCTCAAGCGCGTTGAGACTGATTGATAGAAGTATATACAAGACGATAAATCCGGCGACACTGATAAGCGCAAACGTTTTGATCAGGTCCATCATCGCCATGTAGAGCTGCCGATACGCATGTCCGGTATGACCGCGCACTTCCAAAGATCCGAATCGGCTCCATTCGATCATAATGTCGCTGGACATTGTTTCGTTGGTAATCGTCACCGTGTTGATAAACCATTGCGGCACTTCATGGACCTGAAGTTTGTTTTCCCGCACATAGATTTCGTTTCCGTCGACATCAATCAAAGCAATCCGCTCATAATAGCCGCTGTCGAAAATGGCGTTTATCATTGCTTCCATCGTGGCGACATCGGAGCGGTTCGGGATCATCGACAAGGACAACCCAAGCCAATGGGCCGTGTTGACCGAATCGGTATAAAGCTGGTTTTGGGCAAATTCGGTCGCACTTTTAAAGTTCAGCACCATAATGGAGGATACGAGTATTCCGGTAAAGATACTCAGCATGATCACCAACTGATTAAATAACTTCATAACTATTCCTTTCGCTGTGTGATGACCAGTTCGTCCCACTGGCGTTCCTGCCGGGTGGATGCAGGGATTATTTTCCCGATTTGAGCCTGCTTGGCTTTGAACAGTTCGTCTCCCCTGAAACTGTAAATCGGGATCAGATCTCTGCGCTGCGTTGCAGGGAAAATCTTGTAATTATAGTTGTCCAGAACTAAAGGGGTCGATTTTGGGGTCTCATAATACGTTAAAACCAGATGTGCGGCATTGTAGCGCAGCGATTTGGCATAGGTCATATAAAGTTTTGACGACGGTACGCCGAGTTCTTTGAGGGTAAAAAATTTCGCGATGACAAAATCTTCGCAGTCGCCTTTGTCTTTTCCGATAAACTCTAATCGTGTCGCCCAATAATCGCTTGTTCCCCAGACAGATTTATCCGATGCATACGGAGTTTGGTTGAAAAAATCGTTCACCTTCTCGAGTTTGCTTATTTCATCAAGTTCCCGCGCTTCGTTCATCATCTGAACGAGTGCAACGGCACGCCGTTTAGCATATATGCCGTACTCTTTTTCGATTTTGTCCAAAAACGGTTTGGCGAGGTTGAATTCAGGAGTTCCCGAAAGGATGAGTGCAACAGAAAAAAGGGCAAACAATTTTTTCATTCGTAAATAATACCGTATCTTGGATGATTTCCATGAATCCCAAGCGGGGAATGCGCTATAATAATGACCGTTTGTAAAACCCGCCTACGCGAAACAGGGAGCATATATGGGGCGTCTATCCGCTGCCGCCGTGGCAGTCCTCGTCGGACTGATTCTATTATTGGCGTTTTTGCCCGATTCTCCGGACGTAACGATTAAACCCGATCAATCTGCCCAATCCGAAGAACACAGATGGAATCTGCGGTTCGGACACAATATGCCCCAAGACAGCGCCATGCATGAAGCGGCGGCACTCTATGCCAAAACGGTGGAGGAAAAAAGCAAAGGTCGCGTCCGAATCACCGTTTTTCCCAATCAAAAGCTCGGAAACGACCATCAAATGCTCGAAATGGCGCGACGCGGCGATCTGGACATCGTTTTAACGCCGACAGCCAAAATCAGTGCGGCAATGCCGTCGATGCAGTACGTCGATCTTCCTTTTTTCTTTCCGCAGCGCGAAGACCTCTATGCGATGCTTGACGGGGAGCCCGGACAGCTGCTGCTGAACGGACTCAAACAAATCGATCTGATCGGTGTCACGTTCTGGGAAAACGGGTTTAAACATTTTACCGCCAACACCCCGCTGCTCCGTGCCGACGATTTCAAAGGAAAAAAATTCCGCATCATGAAAAGCAGGCTGATCCAAGCTCAGTTTGACGCACTCGGAGCCAAAACCTACCTGATCGATTTTCATGAGACCCGCAAAGCACTGAGCGACGGTGTAGTCGAAGGGCAGGAAAATCCTCTGATCGCGATCAAGAGCATGGGCATCCATGAAGTCCAGAAGCATCTGACCCTAAGCTCGCACGGCTATATGGGGTATGTTTTCAGCATCAGTGCGCACACGTTCAAATCTCTCCCACCCGATTTACAGGACTTGCTGTATCGCAGCGCACGCGATCTGACCGCTTTTGAACGCGAACAAACCCGCAAACGCGAAGCAAAGCTGCTGGATACAATGCGTCAAAGCGGCATGCAGATCCATACTCTGAGTGAAACAGCACACGCCGAACTGAGAGACAAAACGGCCCATATCATCCCCCGGTTTGAAGAAGTGATCGGATCGCACGTCCTCTCCACGACGCAAGAACTGCTTCTCATTAAATACGGCCCCTCACCCGAAAGCAAACAACAAATCGTCATCGGCCTCAATGCCGATCTGTCGATGGATTCAAAAATCGGCGGGCTGGCTATCAAACGCGGAGCGGAACTGGCCATCGAAGAGATCAACGCGAACGGTGGCGTTTTGGGAAAACCGCTCGTCCTGATCGCCAAAGACGACCGTGGTATTGCCAGTAAAGGAGCAGCCAACGTCAAACTCTTCGCCGAACGCTCCGATGTTGTTGCTATCATCGGCGGTGTACGAAGCGGCGTGAGCGCGACCGCAATCGCTCAGGCGCAATCGTCCGGTATCCCCTATCTGATTCCCTGGGCTGCGGCCGCAGAGCTGACAAACCCTGCAAACGACTTCGTTTTTCGCGTATCGGCCAATGACCGGGATGCGGTTGCTTTCATGGGAAACTATCTCTTGCAGCATTATCGCTCTCCCGCCATCATCTATGAAAACACCATCTGGGGCCGTGGAGCCATGAGCCGAATGAAGCAGGTTTCGGCCAACAAAGGCCGCTCTTTGAGCGATGCCGTCGCATTTAATATCGGGCAGCAAAATTTCAAACCGGAGATCGACCGTATCGTCCGTTCAGGTGCCGATTCGATCTTGATGATCGCCGCTTC
The DNA here is from genome assembly GCF_000747095.1 of Sulfuricurvum sp. MLSB. Taxonomy (GTDB): domain Bacteria; phylum Campylobacterota; class Campylobacteria; order Campylobacterales; family Sulfurimonadaceae; genus Sulfuricurvum. The sequence goes on along the minus strand of NZ_JQGL01000145.1, from coordinate 11,617 downwards.
CGATGAAGCTGCCAAAATCATCAATACCCTCTCCGAATCGAAATCACCGCTTCCTGTCGTTGCTCACTGGGGAATCACGGCCAACCGTTTTTTTGATGCAACGGAAGAATCCCGCAAACGGGTCGACCTACAGTTTTTCCAAACGTTTTCTTTCCTGACATCGCCGACACCGAAGAAAGACGCTTTGGGCCGACGGTATCTTGACCGTTACGGCGTATCCTCCCTAAATACCATCAAAGCGCCGTCCGGAGTCGCCCAGTCCTATGATACGGTGCATCTGCTGGCACGCGCCGTCAAAAAAGCCGGCACCACCGATCGTTATGCCGTCCGAAACGCGCTGGAACGTCTGGAACCCTATGAGGGCGTCATACGCCGATATGCTCCGCCGTTCACCCCTGAACGTCACGACGGCCTTTCACCGGAGAATTACCAAATAGCCCGTTATCACCCTGACGGATTCATTGTATCCAATCCGAAGCCGCGATAAGGAGATGCCTGTTTTGCTTTCAAAATCCATCATAAAACTTCCTTTTTCCAAAAGCATCAAAGGCAAGGTTATTCTCCGTGTTTCGGGTCTACTAACGCTGGCGATGCTCTTTATCACGGTTATCGTCACCATTTTGATGTACCGCCAAATGACGGGGCAAATGGAAATACTCCTGCAAAACAGCGCTCACGATGCCCAGCAGCGTTTGGAGCACCGTGTCCGATACCTGATCGAAAACAGCGAAGTTCTGGCGCATAACGAGCTCTTTGTCAATGCCCTTCTGGATGAAGCGGGGCGGCAAACCTATCTGCAAACTCTTGCCAAAAACTTTATGGAAGGAAAAGACGTCGTATCGTTAAGCGTCGTGGATTATGACGGCAGACCGATCTTTCAGACGCAAGAAGACATCCCCCATTACGATACTTCGCCGAAACTGCGTTCTGCCCTGGAATTGCGCGAAACCAGCCTCTATCTTCAGGACACTACCCATCATATCGTCGTAACGGTTCCAATCGAGTACTATTCGACTACGCAGGGGGCACTTATCGTCGTTTTCGATACGCAGGCGATCGGGAAAAGCACCGTTCCCAATGATCTTCCCTCATCGCTGCGGCTCCATACAGGCAATCAACTTGTGTACGAATACCCCGATTCGCGTTCTTCCGACTATCGTTACGTCATACTTGAACCGATGAGCAAGACCCCATACCTCTCCGAACTGGAGCTGGCACTGGAGTTGGGACTGCTTGAATCAGCGTATACGGCTCCGGTGACCAATGCCCTGATCCCGCTGCTCTCCATCGGGATTTTGTTTATCCTTATCGGACTGATCATTTCTGTAATGCTTGCCAATACCATCACACAGCCGATCGTTGAGCTCTATCGCCGCGTCACCGAATCGAAGGGGAGCGATTATACCTCCTGCGCTCCGCTTGGGAGTGACGACGAACTCGAAGTTCTGGCGCAGGCATTCGACGAACGCTCCGAAAATCTGCGGCATCTTGCCGAACACGACATGCTGACCGGGTTGCCGAACCGCCTGTTGTTCCTCGACCGCCTCGAATACGCTCTCAAACGCGCCCAGCGCAATAACGAAATCGTCGCGGTTCTTTTTCTGGATTTGGATCATTTCAAAGAAGTCAACGATTCCCTCGGACATAAAATGGGGGACGAGCTACTGAAAAAGGTCGCCTCACTGCTCTTGAAAACGTTGAGAGAAAGCGATACCGTCGCCCGTTTCGGGGGTGATGAATACGCTATTTTGATTGACGATATTCCCAATGAAACAATCGTTATCGATACGATCAATGAGATCATGCGACGGTTCAAAGAGACCATGTACATCGAACAGTTCCGTTTTTTTGTCTCAACCAGCATCGGGATCGCCCTCTATCCTCAAAACGGAACGACCACCGACACTTTGCTCAAAAATGCCGATGCGGCGATGTACAAAGCCAAAGAGGAAGGACGCAATACCTACAGCTTTTATACCGAAAACATGACGCAGCAGGCGTACGAGCGGATGAATCTGCAAAACCAGCTGCACAGCGCGATCCAAAATGAAGAATTCATTGTTTATTATCAAGCGCAGGTCGATATGCGTACCGATACGATCGTCGGAATGGAAGCGCTGATTCGATGGAAGCATCCCGACACAGGGATGATCCCGCCGGATAAATTCATCCCGATTGCCGAAGAAACCGGACTCATCATTGATATCGACCGGTGGGTCATGCGCACGGCCATGAACCAGTTCGCCGCATGGAGCAAAGCCGGCTATCAAACCGGAAAACTTTCCCTCAATCTTTCAATATTGCAATTGAGACACAACGATTTTCTCGATGTGGTGAGCACTGCCATTGCCGAAAGCGGCATCAATACCGACCAGCTGCAGTTTGAAATCACCGAAACGCAGATCATGAAAAATCCCGAAGAAGCCATCACAAAGCTGCTCCAGCTCAAAGCGCTGGGCATCAGCATTGCAATTGATGATTTCGGGACCGGACATTCGTCGCTCTCTTATCTCAAACGGCTCCCTCTGGACAAACTCAAAATCGATCAGTCGTTTATTCAGGGGGTTCCCGATGATCATGACGACAAGCAGCTTACACGGACGATCATAGCCATGGCCACAAATCTCAATCTTGAACTGATCGCCGAAGGAGTCGAAACGCTCGAGCAGGCACGATATCTCGTAGAACACGGCTGTAACGAAGCCCAGGGATACCTTTACTATCGCCCGATGCATGCCGAAGCGCTCGAAGAAGCGCTAAAAAACAAATCGGCCTAGACAGGCGGTTATTCCCCGCTACACCCGCATCCGCTTGCCATACCTATCACGTAGTGATCATCGACTTCGACAAGCTGAAACTCATGTTTTCCGCAAAATCGCCCCTGCATATAGGCCAGCTGAGTTTGGGCCGCTTCCTGAGCCGCCTCTTTTTCCTCATAGGTAGTTATCTGTCTTAATCCCTCTTTTTTGGCACAGCTGCAGAGTTTCTCAATAACAACATGGTGTTCCATAATTTTCCTCCGAAATAATTACGTATGAAACACTTTGCATATCCCATTCTACTCGGTAAAAATCGATATCCGGTTACGCCCTTTTTCTTTTGCTAGATACAGCTGCTTATCGGCTCTCTTGTACAGCTCTTCATACGTGATAGCCGCCTCCGGATTCCACAGCGCGATACCGATCGAAATCGTAACGTACGATGCCGCATTGTTGTTGACATGCTCAATCTTCAGTGCTTCGACATCTTTACGAATGCGCTCCGCCAGCTCAACGTATTCGGATGTCCGAAGGTTTCCGACCAAAACGGCAAATTCCTCGCCTCCCAGGCGGAACGAACATTCTCCACCCCGCGACGTATAGTCTTTCAAAATTTCGGCGACGCGGTTCAGGACTTCATCGCCTGCCTGGTGACCGTAGGTGTCGTTGTAGAGTTTGAAATTGTCCACATCGATCATCATAAAGGCCAGCGTGTAACGGTGCCGTTTGGCGCGGTTGATCTCTTCCTGAACCGTTTTGACGTAATGACGCCGGTTGTAAAGTCCTGTCATCGGATCGGTGATGGCCATCTCTTCAATGATTTTTTGATTGGTGATGTCGTAGCGTATCGCCGTATAGCCGGTGATCTCTCCGTTTTCAAAGTTCGGGAAAATCGTCGTATCGACCCAATAATGGCTTCCGTCGGATTTACGGTTTTTGATTTCGCCTCTCCACACTTTTCCGGCCGTAATCGTCTTCCATAAATCGGCAAACACGTCATCGCCCATATCGGGATGGCGGACGACGCGATGATTTTTTCCGATCAATTCCTCTTTCGAATAGCCGGTGACTTTGCAAAATGCTTCGGAAACGTGCGTAATGATCCCTGCCGCGTCGGTTTGGGAGGTGATGACATACTGGTCGACGATGTCAATGTATTTTTGAAGCGTTTCGGCCTTGGCCGCAATCCTCTCTTCGAGGTTTTGGTTCAGTGCTTCGATTTCGTTTTTCTGGACTGAGAGCAATGCGTACTGTTCATTCAGCAGTGCGATTTTGCGCTTGATTTCATGCGACATATTCTTGAATCCGCGGATGAGAGTCTGCCATTCTTGATCGTACTTAGACGCATTGATGTCGATGTCGTAAGCCCCTTCGCTGATGAGTTCGGCTTTATGGCTCAGTTCCTGAATCGGTCCGGAAAACGAGCGAAACGCCATCACGACCATAAATCCGATAATAAAGACACCGTTGAAAAACAGCACTATCAGCGATGTCATCAGTTTATGCCAGTCGCTCAAAAGCTCCTGCTCATGAATACTGACCGCGATCACCCATCTAAGTTCTTTAATATAAGCCCATGCAACAGCAACGCTTTGTTCTGAGCGGTTCTGGGCATAACACTGACCTTTATGTCCCTGAAAAACTTCATCGATCGGAAAACATGTCGGTTCTTGCATCACCTGATACGCTTTAAAGCCCGAATGTCTGGCCGGAGCCATCGCGATCCATTGTCCCTCCCGGAACACGGTTGCGACTACTTCTCCCGTCTCTCCCAGTTTGCGATAATCGTTGATAACCGAATGGATACTGCGGTTATCGATCTGTACCGCCGCTATCCCCGCAATTTTCCCGTTCACGACGATCGGTTTGGCCATAAAAGCGGCATAATCGTTACTGGGAGGATAATAGTGGAAATCGGAAATGTAAGGAGACCCATCGTTAAGAGCGTTTTTGAAGACTCGGGCCAAATCGCTCTCTCTATACGGACCGCGGAGGAGATTCGTGTGCAGATCGTTTTCTTGCTTGACGCTGTAAACGATGTCACCTTTCGTCGTTATCAGAAAAATATCGTAAAAACCGTTTTCCTTGGCAAAAACGGCCATATTTTTGTCCAACTGATGTGGAGGTTTTTCCCAAAAACTTCGATTGAAAATCGGATCGTGCAGCGCCGCAAAATCAAAAAGATACGACAAATCATTCAAGGAAGTGTGCTGTCCCGCGACATACCGCTCAATCGCTTCGGTTTTGTCCTGCAAGGCATTTTGGATGGCGATTAATCCGTCCTGACGCACCCTTTCCCTGACTTCCAAAACGACAAAAGCGAGTACGGCAAACCATACTACGGATATAGCCGTTAGCCAGATGATAGTGCGTCGGACGATCGTCATATTTTTCATCAGAGCCATAAGAACTCCTTTAATAACACCATCCTACACGAATAAACTGTCGAATCTCTAAACTATTTTGTTTAGTTATATCAGATTATTTTAAATTTTTTTACTGAGTGCTTCGATATGCGCGCTGTTGCCCAAAACGACCAGAAGATCGTCTTTTTCCAGAATGTCGTCTTTTTCGAACGAGGTGTACCATATCCCCTGATGCTTGTAGGCGATCGGTTTGACTTCGTATTCGTTTTCAAATACCGGCGAAAGGATCGACGTTCCGATCCAGAACGAAGGGACGGTGAGTTTGGCAATCTTCATCGTGATCGAGAGGTCAATCGTCTCGTATTGCATGTTTTTGACCATTTTTTTCACGATCTTTTTGGCCGATTCCATTTCGGGATAGATCACTTTGGCGGCGCCGAGTTTCGATAGGATCTGGCCGTGTACGGCTGTGATTGCTTTGGCAATGACTGTTTCTACTCCCAGCTCTTTAAGCGCCATAACCGTCAGGATACTGGCTTCGATATTTTCACCGATGCTCACCACCGCGACATCGACGTTGCCGATCCCTGCTTCGCGAAGTGCGCGGATATCGGTCGAATCAAGTACGATGGCATCCTGCACGAATTCGTTGATCTCCCGTATCTGCTCTTCGTCCTGATCGACGGCGATAACGCTAAGCCCCTGCTGTGCAAGCCCTTTGGCAACATGAAAACCGAATTTTCCCAAACCGATAACGGCGAAACTGTTATTCATAAAACAACCTTCCCTTCTGCATATTTGATGCGGCTTTCAACCGCTTTTCCGACGATGACGACCGTAAAGGCAAACACGCCGATACGTCCCATTAACATCAGGACAATAATATTGGTTTTTCCCCAGTCGCTAAATAGCGCGCTGTAGCTCAATACCCCGCCGTTTCCGGTAGAAAGTCCCACCGTTCCGAATGCCGAACACGCTTCAAACAGCGTGCGCAAAAACGGCAATCGCTCGATCTCACTGAGCAATACGGTAGAAAAAACAACGTAGACCGATGCGACCAAAATGATCGCATACGCTTTATTAATCTGGTACGCAGATATCGACCGTCGGAAAATATGGGCGTGCGTATCGCCCCGGAGCGTATACCACATCCCGATCATGGCAAGGGCTACCGCCGTGATTTTGATCCCTCCGGCCGTACCTCCGGGTGCTCCCCCGATCATCATAAAAAAAGTGGAGAAAAAGAGATTCGCGTCACTTAGCGTCGAAAGGTCGATCGTGTTGAATCCGGCGGTACGGTAGTTGACCGACGCGAACCATGCCGCCATGATTTTCTCATGCCAGAGCATCGCATCAAACGCCCTGTTCCATTCGAGCGAGAGCAACAAAAACATCCCCAGAACGATTAAAACGGCACTCATGTACAAAACGATCTTCGTATGCGTAGAGAGGCGGACGATATCGTGTTTGCGATAGTGGTAGAGTTCCGTCAAAACCAGATACCCAAGCCCTCCGAGAATAATCAAAATCGGGATTGTCAGATTGATGATGATGTCGCCTCGATAGCCCATCAAGTTATCGCTGAAAAGCGAAAAACCCGCATTGTTAAATGCCGAAACGGCATGGAATATCCCAAACCATGCCGCCCTCTCCAGCGGCATATCAGCCCAAAAACGAAGGGTGAGTACTATCATCCCGATTACTTCGATGATGATGATCGATGCGAATACGATTTTCAAAAACCGCACCAATCCGTCCATCCCCGGATGATTAAGCGATTCTTGCAAAATCAGGCGGTCGCGATGCCCGATCTTCTGCCGTCGCATAATGGCCAAAAACGTCACGGCCGTCATGTAGCCAAGCCCCCCAATCTGGATCAGCAGCATAATGACGACGTGCCCGAACGGGGTAAAGTCGACGGGAGTATCTTTGACGATCAGTCCCGTCACGCATACCGCCGACGTCGAGGTAAAAAGGGCGTCTATCAATCGAAGCTCCCCGTTATGGGCGAACGGCATCATCAAGAGCAGTACGCCGAAGGCGATTAGCCCCAGAAAGCTGTAAACGATCAGTTTCATTTCATGCGTATGTATGATCACTCCTTTGAATCGAAATCATCGCCGCAGCCGAAACGATATCCTACCCCAAGTTCCGTCAGAATGTATGCGGGGCGGGTGGAATCGTGTTCGATCTTCTTACGAAGGGAATTGATGTAGGTGCGCAGATACTGCATCTCCTGCTGATATCCCACGCCCCATACCTCTTTGAGCAGCCGGATGTGAGTCAGAACCTGATTTTGGTGAAGCATGAAATATTTCAGCAGGCCAAATTCAGTCGGGGTGAGTTTCAGAAACTCCCCGTTTTTGGCAACCGTATGCTGCGCGGTATCCATCACCAGTTCATGGCACTGCAAAATATTGCTGGAAGGCTGAAGCCCCATAAAACGTCTCTGCGCCGAACGGATCCGTGCCAGAAGTTCGTACGTCGAAAACGGCTTGGTCATATAATCGTCCGCCCCCAGCTCAAGCGAGGCGATGATCTCTTTTTCTTCGTGACGGGCGGAGAGCACGATGATCGGAGTGGAGCGCTGAGTGCGTATCGATTTGATGAGTGTTTTTCCGTCTCCGCCGGGAAGCCCCAAATCCAGCAGCACGATTTCGGGACTCTGCGTCTGAAGCTCGCGTATCGCGCTTTTCATATCGCCGGCAACGATAATCTTGTAACCTTGCTGATCCAAAAAGAGGCTGAGCATCCTGCTGATCGCTTCATCGTCTTCGATAATTAAAATTAGGTCTTTGGTCTTCATCATTCTTCCCGCAAGGTTCGCGCAGGCACTTTGGGCGCAGGGAGAACGACTTCGACGCAAATGCCGTGATCGGTATTGTAGGCTTCTATCTCGCCCTCATGAGCAATCACGATATCCTTGCAGATCGATAGACCAACGCCGCTTCCGACGATGTCGGCGGTATTTTCCAAACGATAAAACTTGTCAAACATGTTTTTGAGATCGGCCTTTTTAATCGGCTCGCTGTCGTTGCAAACCAGTATAACCGTTTTTGTCGGCATTGACGTCATCACCACGCAAATCGGTTTATCGGGAGAAGAGTATTTCAGTGCATTATCAAGCAAATTGACGAACAACCGAACCAATAACCCGCCATCTCCCCAAAACAGAGGCATATCGGGGGAAATCTCTACGTCGATCCGGTGCATCACCCGGTCATGACGGAATTCTTGAATCGCAACGCCGATGAGATCCTCAAAATCGCACCACTCCTTTCGGAGAATTTCCCGGTTATCTTTGAGCCTTGCACTGTCGAGAAGATTCGCTATAAGGCGGTTCATGCGATGCGTGGAGTCGCTGATTTGTATCAGAACTTCCCGCTGCGTATGCTCGTCGATGTTTTTCTCCCTCAACAGCAATGCCGTATTTCCCTGAATCGACGAAAGAGGCGTTTTAAGATCGTGCGAAAGGGTATTGAGTAAAATCTCTTTGATGGCATTGGCCTGAATCCGTTTGGCCTGATAGGTGATCGTATACCCCACCACAAAAAAGATCACAAAACTCCATACATACGCCAGATCATGTACGTCAAGGCTGTAACGCGGCGGTACGTACAGCAGATCGAATACAATGACGGAAATGGCTGTCACCACGGTCGTCGCGTGTCTATCTCCTCTTAGGGCGATCACCAATACGGGCAGGAGATAAATCAGCGCGATATTCATAAGCCCGAGCCATCCGCTGAACAGCTCTCCGATAATGCTGATGATCAGCAAAAGGGCAAATGATACGAGATAGTGACGGTATGGGTATAGAAATGTCATTTATGCAACATTTTAGCAAGTTTGACAAAAAAGACGATAATCAAGGCAAACAAAAAAAGCGATTCAAAAATGACTATCCAGACATTATCATGCAACTGCATACGGCGAACTCCGTTTTGGGACTGTTGGAAGAAATTGTATAGCCGATCGCATCAAAACGAAATCAAGATTCTTTTCTTCGTATGGCTATGACAACACGGTATTCATCGTGCAACAGTGTTAAAAATAATGGTATAATGGTTCAAAAAGGGCGTGTGATTGATCTCGACGTGAGAGGACGGAGTAGGGTTGATGGAAAAATCGATAGAACAGAGCATCCGGGATGCACACCGCGAATGGATGGGTGCGCTGGACATAGTGGACGATCCCATCTTTATGCACGACAAACAATTCCGCATACTGCGCTGCAATCGTGCCTATCAACGTCTTACGGGGCTCCCTTTCGAAGAGATTATCGGCCGTCCCTACTATGAGCTCTTTCCTAAAGCCGATGCTCCGTTATCCCAGTGTGTGAACATACTGCAAAACTCTGCCGATAAAGAAGAGGAAGAAGAAATCCGTATCGGCGATGCCGTTTTTCGTTCACGCGCTTATGTCACGACAGATGATCGGGGCGAATATCTCTATTCGATTCACATCCTCGAAGATATCACTCTCCAAAAACAAAACGAAGCAAAACTGTGGGAAAATGAAACGTTTACCAAAGCCGTTTTGGACAATCTTCCTTTTGGAATTGCCGTGAATTCCATCGAGCCGGAGGTGGCCTTCACCTATATGAACGACAATTTCCCGAAAATGTATCGAACAACCCGTGAACGGCTGGGCACGCCCGATGCTTTTTGGGAAAACGTTTACGAAGACCCCACATTCAGAGAGGAAATAAAAAAACGGGTTTTGGAGGATCTGGCAAGCGGCGATTATGAACGGATGAAATGGCTTGATATTCCGATCGTCAAAAAAGGAGAAGAAACACGATTCATTTCCGCCCAAAACATACCGATGCCCGACAAACGGTTCATGATCTCGATGGTTTGGGACGTCACCGAACGCAATATGGCCGAACAGGCCCTACGAGACAGCGAAGCACGCTATAAACGGATAACAGCCGAACTCACCGATTATCAATATACGGTGCGCATTGAAAACGGAACCGCCGTCGAAACCCGCCAAAGCCCCGCCTGCATCGCGGTCACGGGGTACGAAGCGGAAGAGTTTTATGCCAACAGTGAGCTTTGGCTGCTGATGATCGTACCGGAAGATCGTGATATGGTCATACAACGTCTGGATCAGGTTCTTCAAGGAAAAGACGTCCCGCCCATCGAACATCGCATCATTCGTAAAGACGGCGTATTGCGTTGGGTGAGCGATACGATCATCTTGTTCAAGGATGTGAACGCTCAGCTGCTCTCGTATGAAGGGGTAATCAAAGACATCACCGAGCGCAAAGAAGCCGAAGATTCCCTCCGCCGCGCCAACCGTGCCCTTAAAACCCTCTCGGCGGGCAATCTTGCTCTTGTACGGGCAACAGATGAAAACGTATTGCTCCAAACCATCACGGATATCATCGTCCAAAAAGGGGGCTACGACCTCGCAGCGGTCTGTTACGCTCAAAACGATCCGGAAAAAAGCATCATCCCCATCGCATGGAGCGGCAAAGAAGAGCATTCCTGCTCCAATCTGCACTTTAGCTGGGACGATAACGAAACGGGACAGCTTCCGGTCGCACGGGCGATACGGACGGCAAAGACGCAGATTTGCCGGGATATCGCCGCCGAAGAAGCCTATGCTCCATGGAAAGAATCGTCACTTTCGGAAGGATACGCATCCCACATCGCCCTCCCCCTCTCCGACAATAAGCATACATTCGGTACGCTCAGCATCTACTCCTCCCAAAAAGAGACCTTTGATACCGAAGAAGTCTCTCTTCTCGAAGAACTCACAAACGATCTGGCCTACGGCATCATGAACCTGCGTACCCGTGCCGAGCACGAACGGCACGAAACGCTCCTGCGTCAAAGTCTGGAACAATCGGTCCAAACGATTGCGGCTACCTTGGAAGCGCGCGATCCCTACACTGCGGGTCATCAACGCCGCGTCGCGGAACTCTCCACGGCGATCGCACGGGAAATGGGTCTCGCCGAAGAGCGGATACAGGGGATTCACTTCGCCGCCATCATCCACGATCTTGGAAAAATCCACATACCCGCAGAAATTCTGTCCAAGCCCAGCAGACTTAGCGATATCGAGTACCTCCTCATCCAGACCCATCCGCAAGAGGGATATAACATCCTCAAAGAGGTCAAATTCCCCTGGCCGATTGCCGACATCATCTTGCAGCATCATGAACGTCTGGACGGCTCAGGCTACCCTCAGGGGTTATCCGGCGATCAGATACTGCTTGAATCGAAAATCATCAGCGTAGCCGATATGGTTGAAGCGATGTCCTCCCACCGCCCTTATCGCCCCGGTATGGGAATCGAGCTGACGCTGGACGAGATCAGAAAAAGCCGCGGAATAGAATACGACGCAAACGTCGTCGATGCGTGTCTCAGCCTCTTTTTGGAAAAAGGGTTCAATTTCAGCAACTCTATCTGATTGGTAACGCAGTTTTTAAAAAAAGACTTCCCACAAAGGGGAAGATGACGAAAATCAATGAAGTGTTGC
>NZ_JQGL01000144.1:70214-87190 GCF_000747095.1 Sulfuricurvum sp. MLSB | reverse complement strand
TCGTCACCACCCACCACAAGCGCCTCGCCGCCCTGATGGCCGACCGCGACGACGTCGAGCTCCTCGCCGCGCTCTACGACGAGGAGCGGCGCGTCCCGACCTACGAGTTTTTGCACGGCGTCATCGGGAAAAGCTACGCGTTCGAGACGGCGGCACGCTACGGGATCAACCCCGCCATCCTCAACCGCGCCCGCGCGCTGTACGGCGAAAACCACGAAAGGTTGAGCATCCTGATCGAGCGCGGCAGCGAGCTGGAACGCTCCCTCAAACAGAAAAACCGCGAAGCCGACGAGCGCCTCGAATCGATCAAAACCGAAGAGCGTAACCTCAAAGAGGCGCGCGAAAACCTGAGGGCCGAACTGGAGCGCGAGAAAAACCGTCTCCGCGCCGAGTACGACATCGCGATCCGCGAGGCCAAAGCGGCGGCCAAAGAGCACGATCAGGCCGCCATCCACCGCCAGCTCAACCGTGCGCAGGCGAAACTGCCCAAAGTCGAAATCCCCAAGATCGCCGAACCCGAAAAGATCACCTATGAAGTGGGGCAGACGGTCAAATACCGCACCCAGCGCGGCACGGTCGTGAGCGTCGGGGCGAAAGATGCGATGATCGAGGTCGAGGGGATGCGGCTGCGGGTGAAGCTCGCCGACCTCAAACCCAGCGGCAACCTCCCCAAAAAGCCCAAGGTCACCGTCACCTCACAGGTGGAGCAAAAAAGCGGCCTCAAGCTTGACCTCCACGGACTGCGAGGCGAAGAGGCGTGCGAGCGGATGGACAAGTTCCTCTCCGACGCGCTATTGCAGGGGTTTGATGAGGTGCTGATCTATCACGGGATCGGGACGGGGAAATTGGCCTACGCGGTCAAGGAATTCCTCAAAGCCCATCCGAGTGTCAAGAGTTTCAGCGATGCTCCAGCGCATATGGGGGGATTTGGGGCGAAAGTAGTAAGACTTTAATAAGTTATATTCTAGCAACAGATAAGCAACTATATTGTTAGTGAGGTATATATGAGCATGAAAAATTTAAGCATTTTGTTAATTGGTGGAGTTCTTTTTACCGTTTTGCTTTATGCGGGACTTTTAATTTATTTGACATGGCCAATAAGTGAGCTATCAATAAGTAATTCGGGAGTTTTTGGTGATAGCTTTGGTCTTTTGACATCGTTGTTTTCAGGTCTTGCGTTTGCTGGATTGATTATAACTATAGTTATGCAAAAGAAAGAATTAGCCTTGCAACGAGAGGAATTGTCTCTAACCCGTGAAGAACTTAGTGGACAGAAACAAGAAATGCAGGCTCAAAATGAGACACTTAAAGTGCAAAGGTTTGAGAATACATTCTTCAAAATGTTAGAGTTGTTAGAGGCATGCAGAAATGATGTTTTCTATCAATCTAATAATGTCTCTTATAAGGGAAGAGACGCTATTAAAGCACTTTATGAAAAATACATAAAATGGTTTCTCGGTGATTATGTTTCATCTTCGTTTGCTCATACAAAATGGATGTTTAAGGAAGATTGTAAAGCAGAAGAAGGTATAGTGCAAGAATACAATAAATTCTATAAGCAATATGGAGATGAATTAGGGCAATATTATAGAACTTTATACAATATTCTCAAGCTAGTTGAACGGGCAGAGTTCTTAGATGATAAAATGGTTTATACTAATCTAGTTCGTGCTCAGTTGTCCAGATATGAATTATCATTACTTTTTTATAATTGTTTGAGTGATTATGGAAAAGAAAAAATGGCGCCACTAGTAAAAAAATATAAAATTCTTAAACATTTAGAATTCAACGTCTTGCCAAATGAAAATATTGATATCTGGAATGAATTTAATGCAGAATAAACATTAACAATAAACTTTGTCCTTCTTTCTCTTTCTCGCTCCCAACGTCCACGTTGGGAATGCAGACCGATGTCGAAACATCTTTAGCTAATCTTACTCACAAACAGTATTCCCCTTTCTTTTCTTTTCCACACTTATTCTTTCTACGATTTTTATAGCATAGTAAAACACTAATAATATTTAATAATATTATTTTAATGAAAATAGTATAAGAATATTGAATATGAGCTGTTTTGTTGATTCTAATGGATAGGTAGTTATTCAGATGTTTTAAGTGTTAGATGATCTGTTTGGAATGAATAAAAAGTTCGGTCAGTTAGAGATCAAATAGACGACCCGACAGCGAGGCATTGATCTTGAAAAAGAACAACAACATGAGCATGGATGCTGAAACTACCTTCTATGCTAGACTGTGGCGAAGCTGCTGGCGGCAATTTCTGGCAGCGGCATTCTGATCTGACACCACTTATTTAGAAAAGAGTGATATTCTCATGATGAAGCAGTACATACCCTTCCATCTTTATAGTATTGGTTTAACGGTTCTTGTGGCGCTGACTAGCGGTTGCGTATGTCCCCAGCCCCCGGTCGAGACAGACAGCACGCAAGCAGATTTTTTCGCACCCTATAAGGCTGCGTATGAACAAGCAACCAAGATACCGCTTACTCGTGAGCTAATCCAGCTCGGATTGCCTACAGAAAACTCAATCACGCTGTGGTATGCCTTATCGGAGTGTGCTACCGTATACGAGCCATTGCAAATCTCTATCTTGCATGACAACGACGAAAAACCTGTAGACGCCAACTTTATTCATCACTACACCAATAAGACGCATCGCACCGGACGCATAGAAATTGGTGGGCTAGAACCAGGTAAATCATACAAACTAAAGGTTGCTGGTGGTGGACTAGTCGGCAGAACTCTCTCCGCATCGACTATGCCTCTCGGGTTGACCGAATCATTTAGCTTTTTGTTCGGAAGCTGTTTTCAGCCATATACCTATCATTACACGGAGAAGACTTGGATTGCTCCAGACACGCTTGCGAGCTTGCGAAACCTGCGGACGCGCGCCGAGAGAAGACTGCAGGGCGAAGGGCCTTCGTTCTACCTCGCAATCGGCGATCAGTATTATGTAGATCCGGGTGCGGGCAGGCTATTCGGCTCGTCTCCCATAGCCTATCTCCACGGCAATAACAGCCAGAAGCTCCGCGGTAGCTTGAAAGAAGCACCTGATTATTTGGGTCACCTCAATCGTCTGCACTTTGCCCTGCCCGATATGGATGCAACCCTTTCTGCCCTGCCGACCGTTATGATGTGGGACGACCACGAGATTCGAGACGGCTGGGGCTCGCATGGCGACGAACACTTGCAGGGATGGCTCGACTATTATGCAGCGGCGCGCGAGGCATTCGTCGCGTTCCAAGCAGCGCGCAATCCAGAGTTTAGTGCGATCATCAATGCCGGTGACTGGAAACCAAACTTGGCCAATGTGCCCCGGAGCGCTGTTCCCAATGCAAACAATTCAGCGGAGGAGTTTCCCGTGCAGTTCGACTGGGGTTCCGCCACGTTCTTTGTCGTCGATGGGCGTTCCGACCGGAATTTCAAGGAGGGCCGCGGCATGAGCGAAAAACAGTTTCAACTCTTTGAGGCTTGGCTCGACAATAGCAATGGCAACGGCAAGCCCATGGTTTTTGTCTTCGCATACCCCGTCCCGGTGCTGGGATCGACCAGCTATATTTACGAAGGCTTAAGCCCTTTTCCGACATCCGGCCGTGACGATTTGCGAGACCGCATCCTCCCACACGAGCGAAAACGATTTATTGATAAGTTTGAAAAGCACTTCCGGAATAATCTAAGCCACAAACTGCTCGTGCTGTCTGGTGATGTGCACTATTCAGGACTGCAAACGATCGAATCTATCGAAGACGAACAAAGCTGTGGGCTGCAAACGTCCAAAAAATCTCCCGATAATAGGGTACTCGGCTACGAGATCATCAGCTCGGGACTCGCCCAGACCGAATTCAACACACGTGGAGCGAGGTCAGGTGCCGTTTCCGGAAAATTGTCGTCCACATTGTGGTTACAGGACTATGGCTATTATTCCGGGCCGTCGTTCGCTGAAATTTTTGTTGGACCTCCGAAGGGCGATGATCCAGCGCCGGAAATCCGACTGCTCTTCTATCCCGCGACCTTGGAGGGTAAAACCAATTTGGCACTTACCACAGATCGTGTCACCACTGAATTTGCGCCACTCATCGGCAGTTACTGCAAAAACACAGGTAAAGGACACTATACTGACTCACATTTGAGAGATGAATTAAAAAGATTATGGTTAAAAACTGGTAACTCTACTGTTCATTCTGTCTGCACTGAAAAAAAAGGATCAGGTCATTAATCTTTTAGTCTTTAATTTTTCCTCATTCCCAAATGCCCACATTGGAATGTAGACTTATATCGAGACGTTTTTAGCTAATCTTATTTATAAGCGGTATTTTCTCGTTTTTTTCTTTTCTTGTTCCCAACGTCCTTTTTGGGAATGTCAGCTCCTGTCTGATTAGAACCCTTATCACTTGTCACTTTTTTTGTGCCGGCAAAAGCTTCCGTACTTTTCTGTTTAGCCAGAAAAGTACCAAAAGAGCATACCGCGATCCAAGAACGCTCGTTCCTCTCGGCACTGCTGCCTTCGGAACGGCGCTAGGTATTGGATCGCGGGAATTTTTTTCTATTTATTTTCGCATTCGCGAAAATCATTTCCATCAAATAGCCTCTGCCCTCATACCACACCCAGAGCAAGGTCGCTCGCCGAAGGGTGAAGCGTACCGCCGGCGATTTGGGGTGAGGGCGCTTTTCTTTTCGTTCTTTTCTTTACTAAAAAGAAAAGGACATATAAAATTCGTGTATAATATTCCGTAAGATTATACGGGAGAATACGATGGTAGCCTATAAACCCAACGAAATGATGAGTTCGACCGACGTCGCGAAAAACTTCGGAGCGGTACTCTCCAAACTCGCCAATCACGAAGTCGATAAAATCTGTGTACTGCGAAACAATAAACCTGAAGCAGTCGTTTTGAGCGCACTTGAATACGAACAGCTTCGCGATTACCGCTACTGGAACACTCTGAACGAAGAAGAATATCTCAAAAAAGCGCATGAGGGCATTGACAGCTCACGAAGCTACTCCATCGATGAGGTGGACGCTTATCTTGAACGTGTGATCGAAACGCATGGTCGTTAGGCTTCAGAACTCGTTTATCGCCAAACTCCGTTTTGTCGTAGAAAGAATAGCCGATGATAAAAAAAGTGCCGCTCATGCGTTTCGGCGTGAGATTTTGCGTGAATGCTATGGGCTGAGCGATTTTCCCTACCGTTGCCGTCGCTCGATTCATTACAATGACGATAATATTCGTGATCTGATTTTCAAAGGCTATACGATTATTTATAAAATCGTGGATGATGAAATAAAAGTGTTTGCATTGACCAAATACGAAGATTACAAAGATGAGAGTTCCCAATGACCCACACCGAATACCAAAACGCCGTAGAACTGCTGAAAAAATACTCCTACCACTACTACGTCCTCGACGACCCCATCACGACGGACGAGGAGTACGACATCCTCTACCACAAAGTCGTTGCTTACGAGCACGAAAACCCCGCGCATATCCTCGCCGATTCGCCGACGCAGCGGGTTGGGGACGTGCCGCAGGATAAGTTCGACAAGGCGCGCCATCTCTCGCGGATGTGGAGCCTCGAAGACCTTTTCAGCCGCGAGGAGCTGGAGACGTGGGTGAACCGTATCACGAAAGGCTACGGCGACGTCCGCTTCTACTGCGAGCCCAAATTCGACGGGGCGAGTTTGAACCTGATCTATGACAACGGCGTCTTGGTGCAGGCGATCACGCGAGGCGACGGCGTCGAGGGGGAGGACGTGACGCAGAACGCCAAAACGATCCAGTCGATCCCCCTCTCCATCGGGTACGCAGGACGGATCGAGATTCGGGGCGAGGTGGTCATCTTCAAAGAGGATTTCGAGAAGATCAACGAAGAGAGATTGCGCAACGGCGAATCGCTGTTTGCCAACCCGCGCAATGCGGCGGCGGGAAGCCTCCGTCAGCTCGATACCCGCATCACCGCGTCGCGCCGTCTGGTGTTTATGCCATACGGCATCGGAGCCAATACGCTGGAACTGAAAAACCTCTCCGAGCGGATGGAGTGGGTCTACGCTCTGGGGTTCCGTAATCCCCACATGACGAGAGCTTGCGTGAGTGCGGAGGAGATCGAGACGTTTTACCATGAGATGCGGGTCGAGCGGGACAATTTCGCGATGCTGCTGGATGGGATGGTGATCAAGGTCGATGCTATTGCCGTGCAGGACGAGCTGGGCTATACGGTCAAAAATCCCCGCTGGGCGGCGGCTTACAAATTCCCCGCCATCGAGAAACTCACGACGCTCAAAGAGGTCATTATGCAGGTGGGGCGCAGCGGCGTGGTGACTCCCGTCGCCATCGTCGAGCCTGTGGACATCGAGGGGGTGACGGTCGAGCGTTCGACCCTACACAATTTCGACGAGATCGAACGCAAGGACATCCGCATCGGGGATCGGGTGATCATCCTGCGCAGCGGCGACGTCATCCCCAAAATCGTCAAGGTGATCGCCGCGGAGCGCGACGGGAGCGAGCAGGTGATTTCCCGCCCGACTCGTTGTCCCGTCTGCGGAAGCGAACTCCTCGATGAGGGGGCGCTGATCAAGTGCCAGAACCTCTCCTGTGAAGCGCGGGTGGTGAACTCGATCATCTATTTTGCCTCCAAGCAGTGCCTCAACATCGACGGACTGGGGGACAAGATCGTCGAAGCATTGCACGGCGCGGGGATGGTGCATGAGGTGAGCGACCTGTTCGGCCTCACGATGGATCAGCTGCTTTCCCTCGAAGGGTTCAAAGAGAAGAAAAGCCGCAATCTCCTCGATGCCATCCATGCGGCCAAAGGGTGCGACTGCTGGCGTTTCATCAACGCGCTGGGGATCGAGCATATCGGCGAAGTGGCTTCCAAAACGCTGTGCGGTGCGTTCGGAACGGCGTTCGATACCGCCACGCGCGAAGAGATTCTGGCGTTGGAGGGGTTCGGCGTCGAGATGGTCGAATCGATCCTCGAATTTGGGCGGGTCAACGGCGAGAAGATTGAAAGACTCAGATCGATTCTGAACCCCGTCGCTCCCGTGAAAGTCGAAGCTCACGATAATCCGTTCAAAGGCAAAAGCGTCGTGATCACGGGGACGATGAGCGTTTCGCGCGACCATATTAAGGCGATACTGGAAGAACTGGGGGCAAAAGTCGCTTCGTCGGTCTCGAAAAAGACCGATTACGTCGTGTACGGCGAAGATGCGGGGAGCAAATACGACAAAGCGGTGGAGCTGGGGGTTAAGCTCCTCACCGAGAGCGAGTTTAGAGCTTTATCTTCTCTTCCCAATGAGGCTGCGGCGTCGCAGGGGAGCAGTGTAGAGCCAAAATATAGCCTTTTTGATTAGGTAGGCGAAATACCCTTTGACCCGGATCCCTCCGGGGAGAAGCCCTGCGCCGTATTCGCCGCCCAGTGCGATCATGACGCCGCCGTTTCGATAGCGGAACGGTTTTTGGGGTTTCCCCTGTAGGCGGGAGAGAATAGTGCGTACTGCGTGTTCGGCGCTTCGTTCGGCCAGCTGCGCGGTGGGGGGACAGAGTTTCCCATCTGCATCCGTGATGGCGGCAACATCGCCGATGGCGAAGATTTCGGGATGATTGTCAACCCGGAGGTCGGGATTGACGACGAGATGCCCTTTGGCGTTGATGGGAAATCCGAGCCGTTCGGTGAGCGTTGATGCGCATACCCCTCCCGTAAAGATCATAAACTCGAAATCAAGCACTTTGCCATTATCAAGGATGATCTTTTTTTCCTGCACTTCGCTGATCCGGTTATTGTGCCAGACATGCACTCCCAGTTGAACGAGCCGATCATGCGCACTTCGAATCAAAAACGGATCCATCCCGTATAAAATCGTCTCGTACGCATCGATCAGATAGACATCCACACCGCGGCATCCGAAATTGCCGTTTTGATAAAAATGGTTGGCGTAGGCCGCCATTTCTGCGGCGATTTCTACGCCCGACAATCCTGCCCCGCCGATGACGATGTTGAAAGGTTTGACGTCGCACCCACGGCGCTGCGCTTCGATCCGATCGAGCAAGGAACGTTCGAACTGCTGTTTGAAATCGAGTGCGCTGGGGATGCTTTTGACTCCGTGGGTGTGGTCGCGCAGGCCCGGAATGAAAGCGGGGAAATAGGTGCGGCTTCCGGTGGCGATGATGAGGTAGTCATAGCCGATCGTGCGTGTTGCGGTATGTACGCTGCGCTGCGTTGCATCGACGTTGTGCACCTCTTCGCAGACGAAGTCGACGTGCCCGAAGCTCTTGAGCAGCGAGGGCAGATCGATCATGATGTGTGACATGTCGACTTTGTTGGCAATGAAATCGTAGACTTCGGCCTGCATATAATGGTAGGCATTTTGATCGATGAGGGTGACGGTGATGTTTGTGTGTCGGCATAGATGCTCGACAGCACGAATCCCGCCGTAGCCTCCGCCGATCACCGCGACATGAATCTTTTGCATTTTCCCCCCTGAAATATTTGTGCAATGGTAGCGGATTTTAGGCCCTTACTCAACCGTTGCGCTATAATTTGACATTACAAAGGGGCAGTATGAGATTAGACAGTTGTTTAGTGGAACGAGGACTGGTCGAAAGCCGGAATAAAGCGCAGCAGTTGATAAAAGAACATGCGGTCAGCGTGGACGGCAAGATCGTCGACAAAGTCTCCTTCGAGGTCAGCGATGAGATGAGCGTGGAGATTGCCGACACCGAAATATACGTCAGCCGCGCCGCGATCAAACTCAAAGGATTCCTCCCCTACACCGGATGGGATTTGCAAGGGCTGCACGCACTGGATATAGGGTCTTCCACCGGCGGATTCACGCAGGTACTGCTTGAAAACGGCGTTGCGTCGGTCACCTGCGTCGACGTGGGGAGCGATCAGCTTCATGCGAGCCTGCGCTCCGACAATCGGGTACGGGTATGCGAGAATACCGATATCCGCCAATTTACGAGCGAAAAAGCTTTTGATATCGTTACCTGCGACGTGGCGTTTATCTCGGTCGAACATATTATCGATGCGATCGACCGCCTGAGTGATCGATACATCGTCGTCTTGTTCAAACCGCAGTTCGAAGTGGGGCGCGAAGCGAAACGGGATAAAAACGGCGTGGTGAAAGACGACAAAGCAATCGACAAAGCGATGATCCGTTTCGAGGATATGTGTACGCTCAAAGGGTGGAAACTGATTGCCAAAGAGGTCGCCCATATCAGCGGCAAAGAAGGAAATCAGGAGACATGTTATGGCTTTGTCAAAGGTTGATGCGATCGCCATCGGCGGATTTGACGGGATGCACGTGGGGCATCAGCATCTGTTCGAAGAGTTGGGGGAAAACGGGGCGATCGTCGTTATCGAGACGGGATACGCCAACCTGACTCCGGGCAGCGAGCGCGAGCACTATACCCATTATCCCGTTGTGTATTACTCCCTTGACGACATCCGCCATCTGGAAGGGGAAGAGTTTGTCGACATGCTTTGCAAGCGTTTTCCACGCCTGCGTAAAATCGTCGTCGGATACGATTTTCATTTCGGAAAGAATCGCCGGTATTCGCATGCGAATCTTGGCGAATTATTCGGCGGCGAGGTGAAGGTGATCGAGCAGGTCTGTATTGAGGGCGATTCGGTTCATTCGCATAAAATCCGCGCCAAAATTCAGATCGGCGACTTGTCCGGGGCCAACCGCTTTTTGGGGCACAACTATCAGATAAGAGGAACGGCGGTCAAGGGGCAGGGGATAGGTAAAACCGAGCTGGTTCCGACGATCAACCTCGAATGCAGCGGATTCTTATTGCCCTATGAGGGAGTGTACGCCGCATTGACGCGGCTGGATGAGGAAGAGCATTTTCATCCTTCGGTCGTTTTTGTCGGTCATCGCGTTACAACGGACGGAAGTTATGCGGTCGAGAGTCACATACTGGGGGAAAATATCGCCGGTTGTTCCAAAGCTTCGATCAGTTTTGTCAAATTTTTGCGCAAAAACCAAAAATTCGAGAGCCTTGATGCGCTCAAAGAAGCAATCCGGGAGGATATTTCAAATGCCAAAAAAGAGATGCTTCATCTGAGCTTATAAGTGACATAAGACTTCTTTAAAGCTAAAGAGTTATCATTTATTATCTCGTTTAAGGAGTCGGAAATGAAAACTCGCGGATTAGTGTGGATTGCTCTGGTTTCCATGGCGGTGTCAAGTGTCTGTGTTGCCAAAACAACGGACAAGACGGGTGAAATATACAAAAACCGATGCGCCAACTGTCACGGCGTCAAAGCCAACGGAGTTCCGAAACTCAAAGAACAGCCCGGCATGAGTGCCGAAGAAGCCGCGGCAACCGGCACTTCATCGCAGGAAAAAGGGAATATCTACGGCCCGCCGCTGAGTACATACGGCAAAGAAGAACTCGTGAATAAATTAAAAGATTTGAGAAACAAAGATTTCGATGCCAAATCGTACCATTCGATCATGCGGCAAAATCTCAAAAACATCGAAGAACGCGAGGGCAAAGTTTCCGATGAAAAAATGGCGGAATACATTTACACGCATTTCGGTGCCGGGGCGAAATGAGCTTTGGGTTAAGGGCTGAAATTGAACCGCTGATGATATTTTAACCATCCTTTAAACGCTGTTTTATCTGAGTTTATAGGAATTTAATCTCAAAAACGGTAGAATCCCGCTAATTTTTCTACGCAAAGGAACGCTACTTATGGGTGAGTTGTTTACCTTCTTCGGCCTTATCAGCCACGACCATAGCTTTATTTTCCTCACACACATGCTGCTCACCGCGGCAATTGTTCTTGTGATTGCCAAAATGGCTACCTCTAATCTTCGTTTGGTTCCGACAGGTGCTCAAAACGTCATGGAAGCTTATTTGAGCGGCGTTTTGGCCATGGGTGCCGATGTTATGGGTAAAGCGGAAGCACGCCGTTACCTTCCTCTCGTTGCGACGATCGGATTGTTCGTCGGGATCGCAAACGTTATCGGGGTAATCCCTGGTTTTGAAGCGCCAAGCGCATTTTTGGATTTTACCCTTGCTCTGGCATTGGTCGTTTTTACGTACTATAACTTCGAAGGTATCCGCCGCAACGGTTTGATCAGCTACTTCAAACACTTTATGGGTCCTGTATGGTGGTTGGCATGGTTGATGTTCCCGATCGAGATCGTATCGCACATCTCACGTATCATCTCTTTGAGCTTCCGATTGTTCGGTAACGTCAAAGGGGACGACATGTTCCTCATGGTTATCCTTATGCTGGCTCCATGGTTGCTGCCGATGATTCCGTTTGCGTTGTTGACGTTTATGGCATTCCTGCAAGCGTTTATTTTCATGATGCTCACCTACGTTTACCTCGGCGGTGCGGTTCTTCTTCACGACGAACACTAAGACATCCCGATGAAGCGAAGTACGTTCGACGCACTTTTAAGCTTCCTGGGAGGAGTCTCCTGGGCATTCGTCATCATCGGTGTCTGGGTTACCTTCCAGTCGTTCATTTTTCTCGGTATCGTACCGGCATTAATGTTCACCTTTATTTTTCTTTTCCTTGCTCTTTTTATTATTCTTATTCTCGAAATCATGGGAATGCAGCGCGATCGTCACGATGCGGTGATGAAGCAGACGGCATTGCTTGAAGAGATTAAAGCAAGTCTTAAACCGCAGGAACTTTCAGAGGGCGAGTGAAAAGCTATCTGATTACCGACCCCTCTTTGTACGGGAGCACTTCCGATGCTCTCGAATCCTCGCTGAGGGCCGTATTTTCCAAAACAGTTCCCGATTTTGCCCTTTTTCGCGACAAACAAACTTCTCATTATGCGGCTCTGGCCCAAACCTTTATTGCTGTATGCCATCAACGTAATGTTCCGAAGATTTTACTGCATGGTGATTGCGCTTTGGCGCACGAATTAAAAGCTGACGGGGTACATCTCGCTTCGGCTCAATATGATGCGATACGCGAGGCAAAATCGTTGGGGCTCTATGTCATCATCAGTACCCATACGTATGCGGAAGCGTTGAATGCTCAAAAACTCGGTGCCGATGCGATCACCTACAGCCCGATTTTCTACTCTCCGAACAAGGGAGAACCCAAGGGTTTAGAGGATTTAAAAGAAATAGTGGATAAAATAGAGATACCTATTTTCGCGCTCGGCGGGATCATCTCCGAGGAGCAGATAAATGCCGTTGCCGCCACCGGCACATACGGATTTGCATCGATTAGATATTTTGTCCCATAAGGATTTTTTGTATGTTTGAAACCATTATCGGTTTGGAAGTCCACGTCCAGCTTAATACCCAGTCTAAACTTTTTTGCTCCTGCCCTACCAGCTTCAACCACGAACAAAACACGAACACCTGCCCGACCTGCCTGGCACTGCCGGGAGCATTGCCCGTTCTCAACAAAGAAGCGCTGCGTAAAGCGGGGATGTTCGGTACGGCGGTGGATGCGACGATCAACCGCACGAGTTTCTTCGACCGCAAAAGCTATTTTTATCCCGACAGCCCCAGCGCCTATCAGATCACTCAGCTCTACACACCGATCGTAGAACATGGCCGTCTTGTCATCGATTTCGAAGACGGACAATCCAAAACGATCCGCATCAACCGCGCCCACATCGAGGCTGACGCCGGTAAAAATATCCATGAAGGGGCGATCAGCAAAGTCGACTTGAACCGTGCGGGAACGCCGCTTCTGGAGATCGTCTCCGAACCGGATATGCGCTCTGCCGAAGAGGCGATTTTGTACCTGAAAAAATTGCACTCCATTGTCCGCTATATCGACATCTCTGATGCGAATATGCAAGAGGGATCGTTCCGTGTCGACGTCAATGTCTCGATCCGTCCCAAAGGGGATGAGAAACTCTACACCCGCGTCGAGATCAAAAACATCAACAGCTTCCGCTTCATCCAGCGAGCGATCGAGCTTGAGGTAGCCCGTCAGATCGAAGCGTGGGAAGACGGTATGTATGAAGAGGAGATCGTACAGGAGACGCGCCTGTTCGATCAGGTCAAGCAAGAGACCCGCTCCATGCGCGGCAAGGAAGAGGCGGCAGATTACCGCTACTTCCCCGAGCCTGATCTGCTTAAAGTGATCGTCGACGATGCGATGTACGTTCAAATCCGCGACATTCCCGAACTTCCCGATGCGAAAAAAGAGCGCTTTGTCAGCAAATTCGGTCTTCGTGAATACGATGCGGCGGTGATTACGGCGGATCTCGAAACCGCCCATTATTTCGAAGCGATGCTGGAGCAGGGGATCACGGCAAAAAATGCCGTCACGTGGCTTACCGTAGAGCTTCCGGGGCGCTTGAGCGGCGGTATGACCCCATCGACTTCGCCAATCAGTGCCATGACGCTCGGAACTTTGGTCAAACGGATCGAGGAGAGTGTCATCAGCGGCAAGGCGGCGAAAGAGATTCTGGATTACCTGTTCGAAAACAACGGCGGCGACGTCGATGCCGCGATTGAAAAATTGGGACTGAAGCAAGTCAGCGATACCGGCGCCCTCGAAGCGCTGATCGATGACATTCTCTCCGCCAATGCCGACAAAGTCGCCGAGTATAAATCGGGGAAAGACAAACTGTTCGGCTTCTTCGTCGGTCAGGCGATGAAGGCGTCCAAAGGCTCCGCCAACCCGCAGGCGCTCAATGACATCCTTCAAACCAAACTGGCACAGTAAGGTCTCGCAGTGGTCGGTCGGGCGCTGGTAGGGGTCGCCTACTATCTTCATGCCTCTGCCCGCTACCGGCGAACCAAGAAATTTTTTCACAATCTTCTCGAAAATTCTTCGTACCCCTATAAAAAGTTTTTCGATTACACGATGATGGTGCTGATCGGTATCAGCGTTTACGTTTTAATCCGTCACGTTAAACACGATATTAGCCCTGAATGGCTTTTTTTTAACAACTACGTCATTTCGCTGATCTTTTTAGGGGAGTATCTGCTGCGGATGTGGGTGTACAGCGACAGTTCCAAACTGGTGATCGAACGTTACGAGCATGATATGTTTTTACAGCGTCCGTTCCGGTGGGTTCGCACCTTGCGCCGTATTATGTCGAAGAAAATAGAATATATGCTCTCCCCCTCGGCCATCATCGACTTGTTTGCGATCATGCCGTTTTTCCATGAACTCCGTATGCTGCGTATTTTCATACTGTTTCGGGTATTCAAGCTGTTCCGCTACACGAAAAGTCTGACGCAGTTTATCTCGATCCTCTCTTCCAAAAAATTCGAGATTTTAACCCTCAGTCTCTTTGCAACGGTCATAATCGCCGTTTCGTCGGTGCTGATTTACGTCATGGAGGCCAACAATCCCGATTCGCCGATCAATACCCTCTTTGATGCCCTGTACTGGTCGGTGGTGACGATCTTCACCGTCGGATACGGGGACATGGTTCCGGTGACGGATGAAGGAAGAACGGTCGCGATGGCAATCATCGTCGCCGGGATCGCGGTTATCTCGTTTGCGACGTCGATCGTCGTATCGGCGTTTACCGAAAAGCTCGATGTCATCAAAGAAGAGAAGATGATCGAGGATATTTCCAAGATAGGCCGTTTTTATCTGATCTGCGGGTACACTCCGCTTTCGCAGCAGATAGCCCGCCATTTCATACGTAAAGGGGTTCAAACAGTCATTCTCGAAAACGATCCCGATAAAGTCTCAAGAGCGCAGAAAGAGGGGTTTTTGGCATTGTCGTACAATCCTTCAAGCCTACACTCGTACCGGACGCTTCGGATCGATTTTGATGCGCAGGTAATAGCGGCGCTTCTTGTTCAGGAGAGTGACGTTTTAAACGTCTATACTGCGCTCACCATTCGCGAACTTTCCATGAGCGTTCCCCTGTATTCTATCCTCGTACACCGTGAAAACCGTAAAAAGCTTTCTCTGGCGGGGATCAACGAGATCGTTTATACCCAGGAACTGATAGGGCTGGTAAGCAAAGAGATGAGCGGAAGCCCCGTCGCATTCGAAGTGATCCATGCTCTCAGGAGCGAAAACAGCGGAGTTTTCATCGAGGAGATCGGCCTGGATTCACAAAGCGCGGAACGTTTTTTCGAGATTTCACGACAAAAGCTGTTTTACACGCGGCTTATCGTTCTTGGACTGTCCAAAGCTCACAGCGGCACGTTTGTGTTCAACCCTTCGGCTGAGAGTTTAGCCGAAGCGGGGGATGTCGCCATCGTGATCGGAAGCCGGGCGCTGATCGATGAGTTCAAATTGCTCTTGTACCAGAAGGGGAGACGATGAATACACGGGGTGCAATCGTTTTCGGGTTTAACGAATACGCCAAAGAGATTGCGATGCAAACGGCTTCGGAATATGCGCCGTTTGTCGTTTTTGTGATGGACGAAGCCGAAAAAGCGGCTGCGGAAGCAAAAGGGTTCGAAACGGAGATGTTTGACCTCGGCGAAGAATGGCACAGTATCGAAGAGCGTTTTGACCCTGCACGGCTGATTGTCTTTTGCGCATTGAAGAACGACGCCGAAAACGTATTTTTGACAATATCGCTGCGTTCTATCTTCGAGCATCTTCCGATCATCGCTCTGGCGCAGGACAACGAAAGCGCTTCGAAACTCAAAAGTGCCGGGGCGAACAAAGTGATGGCGACGCAGCAAATCACGGCCGGGATAATCGCCGAAATGCTGGAAAAACCGACGGTACGGGGAGTATTGCATGATATCCTCTACGAAAACAGCCCGTTGAAAATTGTCCAGCTGGCCGTGCCGGAAGGTTCTTTTCTCGTCGGAAAGCATTTGTACGATATTGACTGGGGCAGTGAATATGACGTTTTGGTGCTAGCAATCGTCGATCAGGAACTGTCGACGACGTTCAGTTTTACTTCGAAAGGGCATAATCATCACATTGATGCGGAAGACCTCTTGATTGTCGTCGGATATGAAGATAAAATTGCGGCATTGAGCGAAACGATGGGAGTACGGGGATGAAAAAAGTAGGGGTGATCGGCGCGGGGAAATGGGGAGAAGCGCTCTCCTTTGCCATGAGCGAAAAAAATGAGGTGATCGTTACTTCACGTACGCCGCGCGACTGGCCCAATTTCCGCCCGCTCTGTGAGGTGCTTGAGTGCGAGTACCTGATCATCACCGTTCCCGCACAGCAGGTTGCATCATGGCTGAGAGAGAATTTCGTATTTTCGGGGCAGAAAGTCCTCGTTGCGGCCAAAGGGATCGAAGCTTCCAGCGGCCGGTTTCTGAATGAAATTTACGGGGCGTATCTCCCTGAAGAAAATCTCGCATTTCTTTCGGGACCGTCGTTTGCCTCCGAAGTGCTGCAAAAACTTCCTACCGCATTGGTCGTCAACTCCGTTTCGCAGCAAACGGCCGGAGAGTTTGCGGAGCTGTTTCCGAGCTTTATCCGCACGTATACGAGTGATGACGTCATCGGTGCCGAAATAACCGGAGCCTATAAAAACGTCATTGCGATCGCCGCCGGAATCTGCGAGGGGCTGCATCTTGGGCATAATGCCGCGGCAAGTCTGATCGCGCGCGGGTTGGTGGAGATGGAGCGTTTCGGACGTGCTTACGGCGCCAAAGAGGAGAGCTTTCTAGGACTCAGCGGAGCGGGGGATCTGTTTTTGACCGCCAGTTCGCCGATGTCACGAAACTACCGTGTCGGTCTCGGGCTGGCCGAGGGGAAAAGCAAAGAAGCGGTATGCGAAGCGATTGGGGAAGTGAGCGAGGGGATCGGTACCGCCTATGCGCTTCACGAAATCGCTCTGGCGCGGGGAATCTACCTCCCGATTGCCGCCGAAGTCCATGCGATCCTTGAAGGGAAATCGCCGATGCAGAGTTTACGAGATTTAATACAAAGATAAGGGATTATACAATGCTGGTACACATCGTTATGTTTCAGTTCAAAGAAGAACACAAAGAGGCCAATCTGGCGAGAGTCAAAGCAATGCTCGAAGCACTGCCGCAGAAGATCGATACTCTCAAAAGCATGAAAGTCGGGAT
>NZ_JQGL01000144.1:67740-70183 GCF_000747095.1 Sulfuricurvum sp. MLSB | reverse complement strand
AGTGGTCAGCGTCATCAAAGAGGTGACGCTCCTTTCCAAAGTCGTTGATTATATACAGTAAGGGTACACGTGAACGAAACGATTACGACAGACGAACAATTGAGCGAAGAAGAAACTCCGAAAAACTGGCAAGAGAAGCTCAAGCGCTATAAAATCCACCTTTCCGTCGCGGCGGCGGTGATTGCCGTCGGGGTGAGTGCGCTGGCGCATTATAAAAACGAACAGGTCAAAGCCGAACTCGAAAAAGCGATCCATGAATATCAGCAGAATCTTCTCCTCGTCGGAGGAGAGATGACGTACACTTCGCTCGATTGCAGCGGTCTGATCTCCACGGATTGCGAAATCGACGGGATAAAACTCTCCATGCTGGGAGCGGAACAGCTTTCGATCAAAAAGCTGCGTCTGGGAGAAGTTGAAGAACTCGAATCGCTAAAAGCTTTTTCCGAAGGGCAATCCGTCAATGCTTCAATCGATATCGAGATCGAAGAGATAGCCCTGCCAAGAATGATGCTAGCCCAGATGGTAGCCGACAATGTCAGCAATGCGTTTCAGCAAAGTACCCTTGAAAAGCTGAGTACAATGAATCTGGCTATCGAAGCGGAGATAGAGGGGAATCCGGCATTGATCAAAGAGGTAGCGATTGAGCGTTTGTCGATTGACAATGCCATCATGCCGATCGAGTTTTCGATGAAAGCGCGCGACATCGCTTCGGGATCTCCCGATTCGATGATTTTGGAAAATTTTTCTCTGAGCGTTCAAAACCGTGCGATTTCCGATGTGACGTACGAATCGGTTAAAAGTTTTGTAGAGATGTTAAAGCCTGAAGAAAAAGCTCTTTTCCTGAAAGAATTCGCTCTGAAGCCTTCTGACATGGCTGACAAGGCAAAAGCTTCCGAAGCGATCAACGGCGCGATTGCCAAACGGTTTGAAAGCGATCTTGCGTTGACAGCCGGAATTGTTGAAAAAGAGCTGATCAGGGCGATGATTGCGATGCTCAAAGGCGAAGCGGACGAGATTAGTCTTACCGGAGAGAATAAAAACAGCCATACGATGTCGCAGATACAGAATTTTTTCCTTCAGTCAGCAACAATGAAAGAAGACGATGCGAAGCGCTTCATGGACGATAAATTTACGATCGAAGTAGAGTCTGATTAATTTTCTTAACCAATTTTTAACAAAACTCTATTACAATGAGTCTATTCACTCAAAAGGAGTTTTGCATGAAAAAGGTAATGATCATGTTGTCGGCTGCCGCGTTGTGTGCGACAGTCGTGTGTGCGGAAAATTTCGGTGCGATGAGTACCGACCAGCTTTTGGAAAAACGGGGAACCCTCACGAATCAGCAAGAGCGCATGCAACTGCATAACGAACTGATGAATCGTCAACAAACGATGACGAAAGAACAGCAACAAAAGTTTATGAACAAACCCGAAAATGCCACCCCGAAAATGAAAAATCAGGGGCAAGGGCAGGGGATGATGCAAGGCCAGATGGGCAAAGGAATGATGCAAAACCAGCAGGGGAAAATGCAGCAAAAAGGCCAAGGGATGATGCAAGGTCAGGGAGGCGGAATGGGCGGAGGAAAAGGACGCTGATCTTTCCGCTTTTTCGAAGCGCTAGGCGTTTTTGAGCGCTTCGATCTCCTCGACTTTTTCTTCAATACTTAACAGTTCATCTACTTTTTTTTCATATAGTGTTTTGATTTTCTCCAGCTCTTCGGCCAGAACGGTGATTCCGATCTTCTCGTACTTTTTCGGATCGGCCAGAGAAGCGTTCAGCTCATCTATTTTGGCTTCGAGCTCTTCGATTTCTATCGGGAGTTTTTCGAGTGCTTTTTGTTCATTAAACGTCAGTTTCAGAACTTTTTGTTTTTCGGTAACGGGGGCTTTCGGAACGATTTGTGTTTTGGAAAATTCCCCTTCCATCGCCTCGATTTCCGCAAACTCTTTTTCGTCTTCGAGGTATTCGCTGTAGGGTTTGTAGCTCTCTTCTATCGTGCCGTCCCCTTTGAAAATAAAGAGCTTTTTCGCAATCTTGTCGACGAAATAGCGGTCGTGGCTCACGAGGATAACGGCGCCGGGGAAGTTTTGGAGCTTCTCTTCGAGGATGTTGATCGTCGGGATGTCCAGATCGTTGGTCGGTTCATCCAAAATCAGACAATCCACTTTTTTGGTAAAGAGCAGCGCCAGCGCGACGCGGTTCTTCTCTCCGCCGCTCAACACGCCCACCTTTTTATCGAGAAACTCTCTCGGGAAGAGAAAGTTTTTCAGATAGCCGTAGACGTGATAATCTTGGCCCATAACGTCGACGCGGTCACCGCCGTGAGGGCAGAAGGTTTCGATGAGGTTGAGGTTGTCATCTAGCATCTCGCGGTGCTGATCGAAATAGCCGATCGTGAGCTCCCCCGTCTTGATGATTCCGCCGGTCGGTTTAAGGCGTCCGA
>NZ_JQGL01000144.1:0-67693 GCF_000747095.1 Sulfuricurvum sp. MLSB | reverse complement strand
AGGTGCTCAATCTCAAACAGCATCTTCTGGCGGTTTATCCCTTCGCCCCGGTTGAAGTGTTTTGCTTCCCGCTCCAGCTCCAGTTTCATTTTTCGGATCTTGCTCGGATTGTTTTTGGCATCTTCGCGCAGCTGCAATACCCGTTGTTTGCGCCCTTCGTTTCGTTTTAGACGCGCTTTGACCCCTCGTCTGAGCCATTCGTTTTCGCTTTTGAGCAGTTTGAGAAGGTTTTCGTGCTGCTGAGCCATCGTGCGAAGCAATTCCTGCTTCTGCTCGAGGTAGTTGCTGTAGCCGCCGTTGAATTCGCGCAGGGCGCAATCCTCGACCTCGATGGTTTTTGTCGCGACCTGATCGATGAAGTAACGGTCATGCGAGATGAAGAGGAGGGTGAAGCGCTCTTTGAGGATCAGCTCTTCGAGGAATTCGACCATGTAGACGTCAAGATGGTTGGTCGGTTCGTCCAGCAGGAGGATATCGGGTTTTTGCAACAGCAGCGAGGCGAGGGCGACGCGGCGCTGTTCGCCTCCGCTTAAAAGATCGACACGCTTGTGTTCGTACTCTTTGAGCATGAAATGATGCATGACCCGCTCGAGTTTGTCGTCGAGGTTCCAGGCGTTGTGGTGATCGAGAAAATTGGTGAGGCGTGATTGCTCTTCGAGCAGTGAGGCATTGTCGAACTGTTCCGCCAACAGAAGAGAAATCTCGTCAAATCGGACTTTAGCCGATTTAAGCTCCCCCAGCCCCGCCTCGATGGCTTCGCGTACGGTATGGTTCGGCTCGAATTGCGGGACTTGGGAGAGCATTTTGATCTCGATACCCTGCCGCGTGATCCGCTCGCCCTCATCGGCGTCGAGCGAACCGTGGACGATCTTCATCAAGGTCGATTTGCCGCTGCCATTTTTGCCGACGATAACGATCCTTTCCCCTTCGTCGATGTGAAAGTTGACGTTTTCTAAAATCTTTTGGGCTTCGTAGTGTTTGCTGACACCGAGGAGATCGACTAATGCCATGAAGGTTATTCCTTAGGGAGGGTAAAACAGGTATGACGTGATAAATACCACGTCACGATTGCGTAATCGTTATAGGACAATTCGTGTTGCGCGGGCGGGATAGAATCGTTGCGCAGTTTGGATCGGATGATGCCGAAGACGATAAAGCCGAGCAGCAGCGATCCCAGAGCAATGAACCAATCGCTTTGCGTCCAGACAAGTATCGCGATAATGTAATTACCGTAGCTGAGCGCATATCCTAAGAACCGTGCCATTAAACGGCAACGCCGTGTCGGAAGGGTTGGTGTCGGATCGATGCGAAAAAGGGTACGGTCGCTATTCATGCGGGAATTATAGCGGATGGGAGTTTAACGTCGGTTGTATCGATTTGGATATACTTTTGCATACAATCAGAGGAGAATATAATGACCGTATTATTGCAAATCGATTTTCCCTATGCGGGACCGTTCGGGCGTGAAATGACAGATGCTTTTGCCGGACTTGCCGAGTCGATTGCGCAGGAGAAAGGGCTTATTTGGAAAATATGGACGGAGAATGCCCAAACCGGTGAATCGGGCGGGATTTATCTGTTTGAAAACATGGCTTCCGCAGAAGCGTATTTAACGATGCATACGGCTCGTCTGGAAAGCTTCGGAGTTCAGGGAATGCGTTCCAAACTCTTTCAGGTAAACGAGGATCTTTCGCGGATTACAAAAGCCTATTTGGGTTAATCCGTCATCGAGGCGGAAGGTTCTCCCAGATAGTATCCCTGCATCGCATCGATGGGGAGCGTTTTTAGATAATCGTAGATTTGTTCGCTGCTGACGAATTCGGCAACCGTTTCGATGTTTAATTTGGCGGCGAAATCAAGAATCGTATCCAGAATGATTTTCGAGGTGGGGTTCTGGTCGATGTCGCGGATAATCGAACCGTCGATTTTGATGTAATCGATGTCGAGCTTCGTGATGTAGGCAAAATTCGAGTATCCCGCACCGAAGTCATCCAACGCGATTTTGACGCCGTATTTTTTGACTTCGGTGATGAACATATTGACGATATCATAGTTCTCGATCCCCTCGGATTCGAGAATCTCGAAGATAATCTGGCCGGCGTTAGAGCAGGTTTGTACTTTTTCCAGAATATAGGCGTACATCGTTTGGTCATGGATGTCTTCGATCGAAAGATTGATCGAGCAAGCTACGTCAGGATGCATTTTCAGCGTCTCAAAAACCTTATCGATCATAATCTTTGTAATGTGATAATAGAGTTTGACTTTTTTCGAAATTCCCAGGAAATGATAGGGTGTTATAACCGATCCGTCATCTTCTATAATCCGCACAAGCGCTTCGTATTTATCGATTTTCAATGTTTTGGTATTCAGGATAGGCTGATAATAGGGGACGATTCTGTCTTCCTCTATGGCATTGCGGAGCCGTTTTACCCATTGGATGTTTTTTTCGTAGTCTTTTTTAATATGGAGCGACGGATCATAAATAATATAATCCTGACGCCTTTTTTTGGCCAGTTGCAGTGCCATTCCCGCCCGAAGCAACACACTTTGCCGGTAATCGGTAATATCGTGTGAACACGCTATCCCCGCCGTCGCATTGAGGCTCATGTCGTGATCCTGGATACGGAAACTGCTTTGGCTGATTTGTTCGATAAGGTGGGCGGCAAATGCTTCAATCTCTTCTATTTCGGGCGGGTTTGTGATCAAAACAGCGTACTCGTCGACCGGAAGTTTGTAGACAACGGCATCGTCCATCTGCTGCGAAAGAGCCGAAAGAAGTTCTGCGACACTGTCAAGCAATTCGTCCCCCATGTCGTTACCGTAAAAACTGTTGATTTCGCGGAAGCGGTCGATGTTGAGCAGCAAGAGGGCGTAGGGTTTTTCGATCGTTTCGGTATCGTGAATCAATTTCGAACGGTTCGGCAGTCGGGTAAGGGGATCGTAGAACAATCGGTAGGTCAGTTCCCGAGTGCGGTTTTCTACCAGGCCCTTGAGGTCGTCGGTGTGGTGCTGCAGTTGTCTTTTGGACTCCAATAGCTCGCGATTGAGTTCGTGCAGGCGGGTCATATCGCGGATGCTGACAACCGTAGTATAAACTTGCCCCCGCTCATCGTAGAGCGCCCGTACGTTTTTTGCAATGTGGACCAGACTGCCGTCTTTGCGTTTGAAAATCGTTTCCTGATCGTTGCAGTGACCGTGTTCGCGGACGTTGCTCATACAACTCTCAAGGATGCTCAGGTCATGAAGGTGCTCCGTGATGCAGGTGCCGATCAATTCTTCGGCTTCATAGCCCAGCAGTTGGCAGAATGTGGGGTTGGCATACGTGATAATGAGATTGGTGTCGTGTGTGAACATGCCGTCCGGCATATGTTTAAGTAGATCGTTGACGTGTATCCGATCTGATTGAAAAGGGTTTTGCATTTACTATCCTTATGCATTCCAAAGCGTTTATTATAGTTCACAGTTACTTGAATGTTTTATTAAAGTTATTTATATCTCTCTCGTTAAGGCGTAAAAATGTAGATTTAACCGCAAACAGGGGATATTGTCTCTTTTTAGTGTAAAATTTCCGTAAAAATTCAGACGACAGAATCGGGATTCAGCCAATGCGTTGTTTTTTCAGAAACACAAACGATGATAAAATATCCGAAAATAGAATGGAGTACTAACATGAATGCAAAGAAAAAAATAATCGTAACAGGTATTTTTGCCGCAGCCGTAAGTTTGCAGGCGGGTCAAATCGACGGAAGTGCCGTGTTGGGCAGTGCAATCGGTGCGGCGGCGGGCAGTGCGGTCGGTTCGGCAGTCGGCGGTAAAGAAGGAGCCGTGATAGGCGGCGGAATCGGCGGTGCGGTAGGTGCCGCCGCAGGGAGCAGTGATTCATCTGTCCAACAAAGAACAGGCGGAAGCGTCGTCGCGGCGAGAGTCGTAGGGGACGATGAATACAGAGGGCACCGCGACAACGGATTGCACAAAGGCCATCACAAACATAAGCATAAACACCACTGATCCACTGCATAATAAGCAAGACGGTCGGTTGTAAAAATTTTGGTTCTGAAAGCGGGGATAAAGAGTGCAAAGATATCGTAAATGGTTTTTGTGGATCAGTGTGGGAACTCTATCATTGTACGCAGAGCCTTACGAACCCGGGCACGGCCTTGCTCTCAACGAGCACATAACCGTCGGCGGATATTTTTCGACTGAATTTGAAACCGGCAAACTCCGCGACAGGGCGACTTTGGACGATGTCGCGGTTCTGGCGTACGGCGACATCAATCCGATGTTTTCGTATTTGGCTGAGTTGGAAGCCGTCAGATTTTATCAGAAAAATTTTACCGACGGCAGCGAAGACAGCGAACGTAAATTTCACATCGAACGTTTCTACGGCGACATGTGGGTGAATGATGCATTCAATGTCCGTTTCGGAAAACAGATAACTCCCATCGGATATTGGAACCGCGAACCCATCAACGTGTTGCGCGACACGACATCCAATCCGCTTTACAGCAAACTTTTATTTCCAAAGTTTTTGACCGGCATCGATTTCAACGGATACGTTCCGGGAGTGCAAAATCTTAATTACCATTTTTTCGCTCAAAGCACCCACGATATGGACGAGGAATACATCAATATCCCCAACACCCATTTTTACGGGCTTGCCCTTGAACAGGAGTTTTCGTGGGAATGGAACGGCGGCGGGAGCATAGGTGAATACATAACGCAAGCAACCGGCGAGCGTACCCGTTTTGTCCAGGCAAATCTCAAATACGAGGCGGAAACGTGCATCGTGACCGCCGAAGCGATTGCGGCGCGTACGGCGTATCGTATCGGCGGAGACGACGACACCTATGCGGGCTATCTTCAGGGAGTTTACCGTTTCAATCCTCAGCATGCGGCCGTCGGAAGATACGAGTATTATGACCGTCGGCATGATGACTATCGTGATCATATCGGCATTGTCGGATACAGCTATCGTCCGATTTATCCGGTTTCGTTGAAAGGGGAATACCAATGGCATTCCCAAAACGATGAAAACCTCTTTTTATTCTCGTTTGCGGTATTGTTTTGATGAAAGCGGCAGTCATGGCAGCCTGTCTGGTTTCGATTCTAAGCGCGTCGGAGTACACGGTCGTCGTTTCCAAAAAATCGTCTTTTTCGGCGTTGACGGTTTCGCAGATAAGGGACGTTTTTTTGCAAAAGCGCCGTAACATCGGAGATGAAAAAGCCATTCCCGTCAATGTTTTGGGGCATGAAGAAGTGCGAAGCCTGTTTGAGACAAAAGTCTTGGGGATGGATCGCAACCGTTTGAACGCCTACTGGGTAAAGCAGCATTTTCAGGGAGTTACCCCGCCGCTGACCCAACCTTCGTTTGAATCGGTCAAGGCGTTTGTCGAAAATGTGGACGGAGCAATCGGTTATCTTCCCGTCTATATGGTCGATGGAAAGGTGCGGGGCGTCTATGAGTTTTAAAATCAAAACAATTCTCCTTTTTTTGGGAGTCAGTCTGATCCCGTACGTCGCAACGATGTTTTTGCTCGGAAATTCATTTCGCGAGGAGCAGTATAACGCCGTAACGCAAGAGATGAACACGCAGCTGCGTTTAACGGTTGAACGGATCGATCAACATCTGATCACCTTGCAAAAAGATATGGCCTTTATGGCCAAGTCGGATTTGATGAACGACATGTATACTCAGGATCTTGACCGTCGTATCGGGAATACGCTTTTGGCAAAAAAGCGCGATATGAAGCTGATCGGCGATTTTTATGCAGTCGATGGCGGCGGCCGCATCATTGCATCAAGCGATTTTGCGGCGATCGGGGAAATTTTTTCCGGACCGTCTTTTTATTCGGTTCCCATCCGCTCGAGTTTTACCAATGAGCAGATCGGATCGCTAAAAGTTGATTACCGTGTCGAAAATTTTAGCCGTTTTTTCTCCAACTCTCCTCAACGTCACTACTTCATCCAATATCGGGACGGAACGAGCGAATTGCGCCCCGCGGTATTTGTCGAATCATTGAAAGTAGCCCGAAAATTAACCGGAAAAACCGAATTGACGGTGGTTTTGGAAGAAGAAAAAGCATTTGCCTACCGTCTGCTGTACAAGTACGAACGATGGTTTATCTTGCTGCTGATTATCGGCGCCGTATTTATTGCCGTCGCCGCTTATTATGTAGCGAAAGGATTGATACGTCCGGTGATCGGTCTGTCGAAGACGGCGAAGGAAATTACCCGTACGCAGGACTATACGCAGCAGGTTGCGGTAGATCGCGACGATGAGATCGGGCAGCTCTCGAATGCGTTCAACACGATGATCTCGGGTATGGACAACGCTCTGAGCGAGATTACGGCATTGAACAAAGAGATTGAGGATACGCAGCGTGAAGTTGTCTTTACGATGGGATCGATCGGCGAGAGCCGTTCGAAAGAAACGGGAAACCATGTCAAACGGGTGGCCGAATACTCGAAATTGCTCGCGTTGTATCACGGATTGAGTGAAGAGGAAGCCGAAATGCTCAAGCAGGCATCGCCCATGCACGATATCGGCAAAGTCGCCATTCCCGATGCGATACTTAACAAGCCGGGACGTTTTGATGATGAGGAACGACGGATCATGGACACCCACGCAGAGTTGGGGTATGATATGTTGAAACATTCCCAACGGCCGCTGTTGCAGACGGCCGCTATCGTAGCGTATGAACATCATGAAAAATGGAACGGAAGCGGTTATCCACGGGGTCTGCAAGGAGAAAGTATCCATATTTACGGGCGTATTACCGCGCTTGCCGATGTCTTTGACGCGTTGGGAAGCGATCGGGTCTATAAAAAGGCGTGGGAGGATGAGAAAATTTTCACTCTTTTCAAGGAAGAGAGAGGGAAACATTTCGATCCGATGCTTGTCGATATCTTTTTCGAGCATCTTGATGAGTTTTTAAGGATTCGTGAACGTTTCAAAGACAGTGCGGAGAGTGACCCGCAATACTAAAGGAGAATTCCCCATGCTTCAAGAGTTTAAAAAATTCCTTATCACCGGAAATGTCGTGGATATGGCGGTCGGTTTTATCTTCGGGGCGGCATTTGCGACGGTCGTCAAATCTTTGGTTGCCAACATTATCATGCCGCCGATCGGGCTTTTGATGGGAGGCGTTGATTTTTCATCCCTATTTATCGCTCTTGACGGCAAAGAATACGCGTCATTGGCCGCTCTGGACGCGGCAGGGGCTCCGGCGATCAAACTGGGGGTCTTTATCAACGATACGATTTCGTTTCTTATTTTGGGCTGGGTAATGTTTATGATGGTAAAAGGGTACAACCGTTTGAAATCGGCAGAACCGGCTCCCGCGCCGGCAGAACCGACGACGAAAATATGCCCGGAATGTGCGATGGAAATTCCGTTTGCGGCAAAAACCTGCCCTTATTGTAAAACCGTGCAGTAATCAAACGCTCGTGTCGAGAATTTTGCCGCCGAGTGCGGTGATTTTCTCATCGATTTTAGCGAGCGCTTTCTCCAAAGTCTCATACGAGATGTCGGGCAGTTTTCCGCCCCACATCGCTTCTGCTTCGTTAAATCCGCGGATCACTCCTTCGCGCCCGGCTTTGAGACGTTCGAGATCGTCACCTCCGCCGTTGAGGACAAAATCGGCTATCCGTTCAGATGTTTGCGCTACTCCAAAAAATCCATCCTCGCCGACAAGTTCTTTGGCTTCTTCGGGGGTCATGTCGACGATCGGTTTTCCGGTGTAACCGATAGCGGCAAAATCGATCGTTTCGAGAATGTCGCGTATTTTCCCCATATCAAACGGAGCGCTTTGGGCTTCAAAATTATCAGACGAATTCGCTTCTATCATCAGACTGTATTCAACCAAATAGGCTTGAGAAAGAGTTTTTGCGGAGATTTCACCGCTTTTTATCTTCTCTTTGAACTCTTCGCTTTTTGTTTCGTTCAGAGTCAACCCTCGTTGGATGTAAGGATTGATAGGCGTATTAGCAGAGCCGATTTTCATAAATGCTCCTTTGTTTTGGTTAAGACTATATCGTCCGAATCATTCATGTCGTAAAGCGTCGATCGGATTGAGCCGTGCCGCTTTTCGGGCAGGAAAATAACCGAAGAGAATCCCGACAAGGGCCGAAAAGAAAAAGGCGACAATGACGATGAAGGTATTGAAAATCAGCGGAAGATCGAAAAAGAGGCTGATTCCGATCCCCACACCGATCCCCAGAACGACTCCGATGATCCCTCCAAGGGAGGAGAGGACGATTGCCTCCACGAGAAACTGCAGCAGCACTTCGCGCTCCAAAGCCCCGATCGCGAGGCGGATTCCTATCTCCCGAGTCCTCTCGGTGACGGAGACCAGCATGATGTTCATAATGCCGATGCCTCCGACCAAAAGGCTGATGGCAGCGACGGCTCCCAGCAAAATGGTGAGCATCTGCGTCGTGGAAGAGAGGGTTTGGACCATTTCACGCATGTCACGGATGCTGAAATCATCCTCTGCCCCGGCTTGGATCCGCCGCCGCTCCTGCATGAGTGCGGTGATCGACGTTTTGACATTTTCGATCGCGGAAGATGACTCTGCCGATACCATGATCCTCGATATGTCCTGATTGCCGCTGATACGGCGTTGAAACATTCGGATCGGAACGACGACGATGTCGTCTTGATCCATGCCGAACATCGCGGCCCCTTTGGATTCCAGCACCCCGATCACTTCGCACGAAAAATTTTCCAACCGTACGGATTCTCCTATCGGGTCTTGGTCGCCGAAAAGTTCGCGGCGTACCGTTTCACCGATGACGCAGACTGCTTTTCCCCCCTGAAGCTCGGCCTCTGAAAAGCTTCGGCCCGAAGCGAATACCCAGTCTTTGATCGTAAAATAGTCGTTATCGCTTCCCTCGATCGTTGTCGAATAGTTTTGATTGCCGTACACCGCCTGCATCGAATTGGATCCTACCGGCGCGGCTCCGCGAATGCGGTCGACTTCCCGTTTGAGTGCCTCAACGTCGCTGTGGCTGAAGCGTTTGGCCGTCAGGTCGCTGCTGGGAGGGCCGCGTCTTTCTTGTCCGGGGATGATGATCAGCATGTTGGTTCCCAGTTTCGAGATGCTGTTCGTGACATACGCCGTCGTCGCGTCGCCGAGCATGACCATCGCAATGACCGAGGCTACCCCGATGACGATTCCCAATGTGGTGAGAATCGAGCGCATGGCGCTGCGGCGGATTTCTCGCAGAGCGAGGATAAAGGCGTTCCAGATCATAACAGGGCTCCGTCGATGAGGCCGTCGCGAAAATGGATTGAGCGGGAGGCATATTGCGCCATATCGTGTTCGTGGGTGACCATAATGATTGTGATCCCTTTGTCGCGGTTAAACGAACGGAGCAGTTCCATCACTTCGATGCTTCTGGCGGTATCGAGGTTTCCCGTCGGTTCGTCGGCGAGGAGGACAAGGGGATCGGTGACGATGGCACGTGCGATTGCGACCCGCTGCTGCTGTCCTCCGGAGAGTTCTCCGGGAGTATGGTGCGCGACATGCTCCAGTCCGACGCTCCGGAGTGCATCCAGCGCTTTGACTCGGCGAACGTCGGCGGAAAAGCCGCGATACAGAAGGGGAAGCTCGACATTTTCGACCGCCGAGGTTTTTCCCAGCAGGTTGAATCCCTGAAAGATAAATCCGAT
Organism: Sulfuricurvum sp. MLSB; assembly: GCF_000747095.1. Lineage (GTDB taxonomy): Bacteria > Campylobacterota > Campylobacteria > Campylobacterales > Sulfurimonadaceae > Sulfuricurvum. The sequence continues at coordinate 58,020 of NZ_JQGL01000144.1, read as the reverse complement.
GTAATTGCGCCGAAGCAGGGCGCGCTGATCGCGTGAAAGGGCGCCGACGTCGACTCCTTCGAAACGGTAGATCCCTTCAGAGGGGGTGTCCAGACAGCCGATGATGTTCATGGCCGTCGATTTTCCCGAGCCGCTCGGCCCCATGATGGCAACAAATTCTCCCGACCTGATATGCAGGTCGACTCCCCGCAATGCGTAGGCGGTCGCTTCCCCCTCGCCGTAGGACTTTACGACGTTTTTGAGTTCGATGACCGATTCGGGGCGGTTTTGCATTATTGTGCCTCTTTCGTGCCGATGATCACCCTGTCGCCTTTGACGAGCGATGTCTGGGTGACGGCGGTTGACGAGCCGTCGGTTCGGGAGACTTTGAGTGGTATTTTTACCGGTGTTCCTTCACGTAATACCCAGACGTGTCGGAGGGTGTTATCGGTCATCGTTTTCGCTTTTTTTACGCCGTTGTCTTTTTCCGAGGGAGGAGTAAAACGCAAAGCGGCATTGGGAATGCTCAGCTGATTGCCGTACATGCCGGTAACAATGCGTGCGGTAACCGTCATTCCCGGCCGGAGCAAAAGGTCTTTGTTCTCGACGGTTACAACGGCATCGTACGTGACGACACCGTTTACGATTTGTGAATTCAGGCGCAACTGGGTGATGGTGCCTGAAAAGGTACGGTTAGGGTAAGCATCGACGGAAAATTCTACCTTCTGGTTTTCTCTGACTTCCCCAATGTCGGCTTCGTCGACGCTGACGATTGCCTGCATGACGGTCAGGTCTTCGGCCATCGTAAACAGCACCGGAGTCTGCATCGACGCTACGACGGTTTGTCCCGGTTCGACTTTGCGCTCCAATACGATGCCGTCCACCGGGGAAACAACGGTTGCTTTGCGGATATTCTCTTCGTCGGTTTTCAGTTCGGCCGATGCCTGATCGGCCTGCGCTTTAGCGGCGGAAACCTGGGCCGCGCTTTTCTCCATTGACGTGCGGGCATTGTCCATTTCCTGACGCGAAGGGTAGTTGTCCTGTGTCGCTGCGGACATTTTTCGCACCCGTTCCCATTCGTTTTTGGCATTCAGATAAGATGCTTCGGCTTCGGCGATATTTGCCCGGTATCGGGCTAACGCGGCTCTGGAACCGGTCATGGCCGAGAGCAGTTTTGTCGTATCGAGCCGTGCCATGACCTGTCCTGTTTTGACCCGGTCGTTGTAGTCGACCAAAACGTCTTCAATCGTGCCGGAGACTTCGATTCCTACTTCGACGGTATTGGTGGGCTCGAGGTTCCCGGTTGCCGAAACGGTTGTCGTCAGTGTTTTGATGTCGACGGGTGCGGTGACGTACTCGATTTCGGATCGGCTGTTGTTCTGAGTCCATACCCAGACACCGGCCCCGAGGAGCAACAGAATAACCGCTAAAACGATGAGATATTTTTTCAGCGGACGTTTGGCAGCGGCATTGAGGCCAAGGGTATTTTCGATCGTATCGGTAGAAGGGTTCATCACAGGTCCTTGGAAGGTTTGAGAGAAAAATGGAGTTTGGCCAGTTCGATTTGTATGTTGATCTCATTGATCTTGAGATCGTATTCCTCAATGGTTTTGGAATTTTGGAGGGTTTGCAGGTCGTATCCGGTTTTTGTCCCCGCATCGACCCCCGAACGGATCGCTTTGATCAAATCCTCATAAAGCAAGAGGTTTTGGTTCGTGATGGCAATTGCTGAACGGTAGCTTTTGATTTTCTCTATCGATTGCGCGTATCCGGCTCTGATTTCACGTTGTTTGTCGGCTGCTGCCGCCGCTTCTTTGAGATAGGTCGCTTTTGCTTCCTGGATGGCGGCGGATGCGTTGTACGTCAGCGGAAGCGTAACGGATACGCCCGTACTGTAATAACGGCCGTCATAATCGCCTGCGCGGTTGATCGGATCGTAGTTTTGGTACCCTAATGCAGCGTTTAGAGCAACGGAGGGGAGGTAATCGGTCGTAGTGACATCGTACGAGTAACGCAGGGTTCGGGTGTTGGCATGCGTGTAGCGCAGATCGAACTGACCGTCCATATACGATTTTTCATCGATCAGCTCAAAGCGCGGCAGCTCAAACGATGCGGGATCCACATCGCTGATCTTGGCAATTTCGAAGCGTTGTTCGGCCATCGTGTATTCAAGCGAGACGAGATTTTTAAGTTCGGTACTCTTGTCCATCAACGCATTATTGAGTTCGGTGATGTCGGCTTTTCCCGCTTCAAAGAGTTGGCGTTTGATGAAAATTTCGATTTCGTAATTTTTGAGCTTTTGCAGGCTCTGCTCTTTTTGATAAAGCGTTTTTCGGTAACTCAGCAAGACGGTAAAAAGCTGTTCGTTGAGGTTGGCGATTTCTTTAAGCCTCGAGAGAGTTTCCCGCTCTTTTTTGGCATCGGCGTAAGCGATCTGATAGGTGATTCCGCCGGAGCGGAAAATATCCTGATTAATGGAGGCAGAGACGTTTTCGGTTGTACTGCGGTAATCTCCCTGCGCACTTTTGTCAAAACTGTAGCTGCCCTCCAGATTTAGCGGAGCGATCCAGTTGGTGCGAAGTTTTTCATGTTCGGCATCGTAGACCTCTTTTTGCAGACGCAAAATTGTCTGTTTTTCTTCGGAAAGCAAAGAGACGGAATCCTCCGCCCAACTGTTCAATGCCAGCAAAGATGCAAGGAAAATAAAGTACGCGTGTTTCATACTGTCATAATAGTCCGTTTTCGGTAACAGAAAAGTAAATTATGTGAATCGAAAATTAACAAAGGAAAAAAATTATCCTTTAAGTGAAAAGCTTCTACTATTGAGGAATTTTTTCCAAAGGAACAAAAATGAAAATAGTGTTTGCCTTGATGGCCGCTGCGCTCTCACTGTTGGCGGTCGAGCCGTTAACGAACGCCAAATGGCTCGGTGCGCATCTGAATAATCCATCCGTACGTGTCGTTGAAGTCTCCGACGGGGACAGTTATACACTGGAACATATCCCCGGCGCTGCCCACACGAGTATCGGCGCATGGCGTTTTGATAACGGAACGTTTCTTTCCATACGTCCTGTAAGCGAGATCGAAAAAGAAATTCGCCGTCTGGGCATCGACAGCTCTACGGAAGTCGTTTTGTACGCTCCGATCAACGAACCGAAAGATTTGCTCAAAACGAGCTACATCTACTGGGCCTTAAACTATCACGGTATTAAAAATGTCGGAATCCTCGACGGTGGGATCAAAGCATGGAAAAATGCTCAGTTGCCGCTGACCTCCGAGGAGAGCAAGATCGCCCCTACGGCTTTCAAGGCCAATCCCGATGCATCCAAAATCGCCGATATCGGCTATGTAAAGAGTAAACTCGGAAAGCTTCCGATGATCGATGCCCGTCCAAGCGATATGTATCTGGGGATCACTCCGACCCCGACGGTAAAACGCAACGGCCACATCAAAGGCGGTATGAGTTATTCATGGAACTATTCGGTAGACAAAGACTACCTTCTCAAACCCAAAGCGACGCTTGAATCGGTGTTCAAAGAGGGGTACAAGCTCGATAAGAACAAGGAGGTGCTTGTCTATTGTACCGGGGGACTTGAGACGTCGTATAACTATTTCGTCCTCAGCGGCGTATTGGGGTATAAAAACGTCCGATTGTACGATGCTTCGATGAAAGAGTGGGGTAACCGCGAAGAGACCCCGATGACGCAGTACCGTTACGAGATGTTTTCGAAATAAACAGAACTTCCGACTCCAAAATAAAGATAAAACTTATCTATCCGATAAGTTTTATCGTGTATAATTCCGCCAGTGCTCACTCCTTCTTTTTTTTCACACTTCAAAGAGTCTGTGGGCACATTCCTTTCTTCTACATCTTTTCCGGACTGCACAGATACTTTTTTTCTTTTGCCGCGCGGGCGCATTTCGTACAAATAAATTTCGGCTTTTTAGTGATTTTGATAATTTTTTTGAGATGGGCGGTGAGCTCGTTTTTGTTGAGCTTGCAGAGTTCTTTCATAATTGTCTCCTCATTCCCGAAAGAGGGAGCAAATCCGTGCAGATAGCCGCATTCGCGTTCCGCTTCAACTTTGAAGATAGCGTTAAACAAACGAATAGTGCAATCATCATAACGAAAAAATCAAAAATTATAAAGCATACTTTACGATACTGTTTATCAATATCATAAATATTTAAGGATATGAAGTGTAGTATTTTGATATAAATTATCAATAAAGGAACATTGTATGTCGGTTCTTATCATAGGCGGCGATAAAATCACGCGGCTTCAAGCATTGTTAGTGACACTGGGAGCAACTAAAACGCATCATTGGGACAGTCGTCGAAATTCTACATCCCATAAACAGCTTCCTCAAAATACGGACATGGTTGTTATGCTGACCGATTTTTTGAAACATAATTCAATGAACCATTTCAAACGGGAAGCCAAAAAATGCGACATTCCGTTCTTGTGCGTCAAAGGGCTCAGCGGATGCAGCGAATGCCAGATCCGGCAGATGGTCGAAGGTATTATCCGTAGCAACAGCTACCAAAGCAGTCATCAGGAGATATCTAATGCAAACAAATGAACCCAAAACTGTTTCTCCCAAGACCTTTATTCATCGCCTTCTAAGTAAAGGTTGCCCATGTTAGGAGATTCAATGGTTGCTGAAAGCTCATCCTCAACAGAGTATAATAACATCGTTATTGAGTCCAAAGAGCTGTTCAAAGACAGCATCTCGATCAAAATTGTCCACGGTAATGATGTCTATGTATTACGAATTACCAAGGGTAATAAACTGATCCTCACCAAATAGACGGCACGGCAAGTGCCGTGTCCAAGGAATCTTATTGCTACGTCCCCTTATCCTTTACACCTGTACTTTTTCACTTATTTGCGCACAGGAAATACTTCAGCTCGATAAAATCGAAGTCGAAGATCACTACAGCGTCATTGAAGAACGCAAAGAGAACTCGATTGCAAAGCGAATTATCAAAGGCGAAGAACTGACCCAGTACGGCGATATGAATGCGCTTGAGGTATTGAAGCGTACGCCCGGCGTAACGATCCCGGAGGGGAAAGGCAAAAAAGGTTCTCCCGGCAAAGGGTACACGAAAGTCCTCGTAGACGGAGAAGAAGTATCGGCTACTTCGAAGCGGCGGGGCAGCCCGCTTGAACAGATATCTCCCGATATGATTGAGAGGATCGAGGTGATGACCAACGGTTCGGCCGAATACACGGCCGAAGCGATGGGGGGGATCGTTAATATCGTACTAAAAAAGCCTGCATCCGAGGGGAAAACGATCGCAAAAGTGACCGGAGGCATCTACAATGAACAGCCGATGGCTTCGGTATTCGCTCAACGGGAGGGGAAAAACGGTGATCTTTCGTATCTGTTCAACGCTACCTATGCCGATAACACTCACAAAGACGATTCGTCTACGCATATTGACGAACCTCCATCGGTTTCGGAGAAAATAACCGACGAAGAGGGACGTTTCCGTGCGCTGAGCCTGAACACCAAGCTGATCTACGCTCCGAACGCGAAAACAAAATACGGGTTTGATGCGTCGTTAGGATTAAACGATGCTAAAAGCTCCTCCGACGAGCGCATTTATACGAACGGAATCCTCGGCAATGTTATCCACAATCGTGATGAGAGCGATGGGGTTATGCTTTGGACGAAACTTTCGGGTCAGCACCATATCTCGGGGACGGAGCTTGCGGAGTGGAAGCTCAAATATCACCAAAACGATTCGGACGGCGAGAACCGTTCCGGCACCCAGCTTCAATACGATGAGAGTCTGTTTCGCGTTATGGGAGCGGAAGGGAGTTATTCGCGTGCGCAGGGTGAGCATTTCATCAAAACAGGCGCGGAACTCAAACGTCTTACCCAACAAGAGGATATCCGCATCCTGAACAGCGGCATCGAAACCTCGAATGAGCATCAGCGTCTGCGGCAGGACAAAAGTTCGCTGTACGGACAAGACGAGATCAGTGTCGGAGAGAATACGATTTTAACTCCGGGAATCCGATACGAATACGTGTCCCGAGATTTCGGCGCATCGTCCCATCTGGATTATTTTGCCCCATCCATGCATTTGCTTTATCGGCTGACGTCGAATGACAATATTCGTGCCAGCATTGCCAAAACGGTCAAATTGCCGCGTTTGGATGAACTCTCCGACACTGTTGACAGTTCGTTGGAACTCAATGATTTGAATCATCCCGATGTTGGCGGAAACACCAACCTCAAAGAAGAAAAAGCGCTCAGTTACGAAGTGCGTTATGAACATTTCTTCGAGGACAAGGGGATCGTCAGCATCGGCGGATTTTACCGTGTTATTGATGATAAGATTGAAAAACTGACCACGCTGGAAGGCGGACGTTATGTCGAACGTCCTTATAATGCGGGAGAAGCAAAATTGTGGAGTATTGAACTCGAACTGAAAAAATCGTTGAGCGGCTTTGTGAACGGATTGGGAGTTTTCGGGAACGCGACGTTTCAAAATTCCTCCCTTACTCTGAATGATTCCAAGCGTCCGATCAAAGCGACGAACGATTATCTCTACAACGTCGGTATCGACCATACTTTGAGCGTTTACCGGCTCACGTACGGAGCGGCATACCGTTACGTCGGGGGGTATGACGATCCGATGGACGAGAACGGCATAGCCGAATCGCAAAAAGGGTACGGAACCTTGGATCTGTATGCAACCAAGCGGCTTGATTCGACGTTCAAAACCGGAGTGAACCTCAAAAATCTGACCGGAACAACGATTGAAACGACGACGAAACGGTATGCTTCGGGCTCGCTTGTGGAAACCCAAACGGATCGTGTCAACTCTGAACCGCACATTCTCATCACACTCGAAGGGCGCTGGTAATCGCCCTTATCTATAATAAAACTGAAAAACAGCATCTAATATAAATAATATCGCTTATTAATATTGACAAAAAGAGGGTGTTTTGCTATATTTCTGAAAATGAAAGTAATTATTAATATTCTTTCTAAGCTTTAATTTTAGCCAGCCACCGCACATAAGCCAGTAGCCAGCCACTTCCTAAACTTAAGGAGTGCCAATGGCCTACCATAATCGTTTTTTTACTTCTCGTACTCTTCCGATCGGGGCAATGCTTCTAAGCATGAGTGCGAGTTCATTGTTGGCAGATTCTGCCGATTCCAACGCAACGATCAAATCGATCGATATCCAAGAGACCGTCGAGATTGAATTGCCGCGTTATCAGCCGGGAATTTCTAAAACGGCCAAAACAGGGCAGCTTGCACATGACGTGCCGCAGGCGATTACCGTAGTGACCAAAGAACTGCTGCACGACAAATCCGAATTTACCCTCAAAGAGGCGCTGAGTAATGTTTCGGGGCTAACATTTAATGCTGCCGAAGGAGGTCGTATCGGCGACAACATGAATCTTCGCGGGTTTTATACTTTTGGGGATTTGTATCTTGACGGTATCCGTGACGTAGCCCAGTACAACCGGGACACGTTTAACCTTGAATCGGTCGATGTTCTGCGCGGCGGAGCAGCGATGCTATTCGGTCGCGGTCAAGCCGGCGGTGTTATCAATCAGGTGAGCAAAGATGCGGAAGCAGAAAATTTCGCAAAGCTTTCCATTACTGTCGGCACTGAAGAATACAAACGCGCTTCTACCGATATCAATGCAATGTTAAATGACACAACGGCATTTCGCATCAATGCGATGGGAATGGATTCGGGCAGTACCCGTAACGATGTTTATAATGAAACCGTCGGTATTGCTCCGACGATTACGTTTGGGTTAAACACCGATAATGAGTTTAGCCTGTCGCATTATTATTTGAAAACACATATCACTCCCGACTACGGTGTTCCGTTCGACAGTGCGACGAAAAGACCGGCCGATGTAGGAAATGAAGTATTCTACGGATTTACGGATGATTATGAAGACAACCGTGTCAACATCACAACCGCGAGTTACACCCACAAATTTTCCAAAGACACGCAGCTGCGCTCCGTTGTCCGACACGCCGATTATCTGCGTGATAACTGGGCAATAGCGCCAGGCGGCTATGATGCTGCCACAGGTTCGGTCAATCGAAGTTCCAAAGGCAACGGAGCGAAAGAGAAAACCGATACGTGGCAAAACGATCTTACGACGAAATTTGAAGCATTCGGATTAGAGCATGAAGCATTGGTCGGGACTGAGTTTTTGCGTGAAGAGCAAACCCGCTGGGGACATGACGGATTAGCATCGTATTATCCGAATATTACGGATGCAAACGGACCGGCGAACGGATTACCGGACGCTGCTACCGGAAGGCATGTCGCAAGTAACGGGATTATCTATTCACGTACGAGTTCAACAGGGGCATGGACGGCTCAATTGCCGAATTCATTGGAATCGGGTTCAACGCTTCCGGAAGCGTATAAAGCGATATACGGGAACAAAGAACGCAACATCAGCGGCGGCTACAAAGGGCGTACCTTGGCGGTCTATGCACAAGATATCGTCGAAGTGGCACCAAACTGGAAAGTGATGGCAGGTTTCCGCAAAGACTGGCTGAATATGGATTACTACAGCGGAGCGGATATGGTTCAAAACGGAGAACTCCGTTTTAACGAGATGAGCTATCGTGCCGGATTGTCGTATCAGCCAAGTAAGCAGCAACATTATTACCTCGCGTGGAATAATTCGTTCAATACGACGGGAGATTTGTACTCTTTTTCAAATAAATACGATCCTGAACGAAGCGAAACGTATGAACTCGGTGCCAAATTTGAACTTTTTGACGGTGACCTCTCGCTGCGTACAGCCCTTTATCGTACGATCAAAGAGTGGGAACGCAACACTGACGTCATGAGTGCTTCCAGCAATCCCATCCTCTCAAAAGAGCGTCATACCGATGGAATTGAGCTGGAAGCGGCAGGACGGATCACCGATAATTGGGATGTATTCGCGGGTGTGGCACTCATGGATCCGGAAGTCGATGAAGTCGCTCCGGGCAAAGATGATATGTACATCGGTCAAAAACCGCCGAATTCGACGGATTATACTTTCAATCTGTGGACAACTTATAAACTTGGCGGCGGCTGGAAAATCGGCGGAGGATTGGAAGGCAAGGGTGATCGGGCCGTTTACAGTTATGCAAACGAAAGTCCGACCAACGTCTTTAATCCTAATACCGCACCGAGTTACATCCGTTACGATGCGATGATTGCATATGCTCTAAAAAACTATTCGGTCCAGTTAAACGTGAAAAACCTTTTGGATACCACGTATTATGAATCAGCGTACATCAACGGCGGATTTGTGATCCCCGGAACCGGGCGAACCGTTCAGATGACATTGGATTATAAATTCTTTTAAAAATCACGGCTCCCTTTTTGGGGAGTTTTGATCTTGGAGCATTGTCGATGTTTCAAGATCAAAACTTAGGCAAAGGAAACAACAATGTTACTCCATATACCCAATGTCCTCACCTCGGAGCAGGTTGCACAGTGCCGTGTGATACTGGCTTCCTCTGCGTGGGTGGACGGCAATGTTACCAGCGGCACGCAGGCGGCAAAGGCAAAAAACAATCTCCAGCTCCCTGAAGATTCCGATGCGGCGATTGCCCTTCAAAAGATTATTTTGGATGCTTTAAGCAATAACGCATTGTTTTTCACTGCGGCATTGCCGAAAAAGATTTTTCCTCCGTTGTTTAACTGTTACACGGGCGAATTTAACACGTTCGGCAACCATGTTGATAACGCCATCCGTACAATGCGAGGCGGCGGAAAGCGGGTGAGGAGTGATTTGTCCTTTACCCTCTTTTTTTCCGATCCTGACGAATATGACGGAGGCGAACTGGTTATCGAGGACACATTTGGTTCACAAATCGTCAAACTTCCGGCAGGAGATATGGTGCTTTATCCGTCCTCTAGCGTCCATCGGGTTGAACCCGTCACGCGCGGAGCACGTATTTCGTGCTTTACCTGGCTGGAGAGCATGATTCGAGAGACCGACCGACGAAGGCTGCTGTTTGATCTGGATATGTCGATCATGGCATTTCGCGAGCGATTGGGAGATGATGAGGATACGGTCAAACTGACGAGCATCTATCACAATCTCCTTCGGACATGGGCCGATACGTAAATCAAGAAAGGAAAATACAATGGAAGAATTGAAGGCGGTAGTCGATTACTCGACTTTGGGAATTTTGGGGATCATGAGTGTTGTCGCATTTGCGTATGGAATCGAGCGTTTTTTTTATTACCGTTCGGTGGACATAGAGCGTTTTGAGACTAAAAATCGTGCAGAAGCCGAATTGTCTAATCATCTGACAGCTATCTCGATCATTGGTTCAAATGCTCCGTATGTGGGACTTCTCGGAACGGTCGCGGGGATCATGGTCGTGTTTTACGAAATCGGCCAAAGCGGTGGCATGGAGCCGTCTCAAGTCGTTATCGGACTTTCGCTGGCTCTCAAGGCAACGGCCTTGGGGCTATTGGTCGCCATTCCGTCAATGATGATTTACAGTGCGTGTCTACGTAAGATGGATTTATTGATGGGAGCGTGGGAAGATGCGCGCGCTTAAGCGGGTAGAGGGGATCAATGTCGTTCCTTTGATCGATGTCGTTCTTGTGTTGTTGGCCATTATCCTGACCATTTCGACGTTTGTCGCTTCGGGGGCGATCAAACTCGATCTGCCCAAAGCATCAAGTGCGATACAGCAGCCGCAGAAAATCGAGATCGCAATCAATGAGAACGGTTCGATGTTCTGGAACGGGGCCGAAGTATCGCAGGATGAAATGGTATCCCGAATCGCCGTACTCGGCAGCGATGCGAGTGTAAGCGTATTGGGGGATCAAAAAGCGTTTTTCAATGATTTTATTTTTATTCTCGATCAACTTAAACTCCAAAAGATCGAGAAAATTTCCATTGTTACCAAGAGAAAACCATGAAGTTGAAACACTCTTTTCTGATATCGGTGCTGTTTCATGCAGGTCTGATGACGGCGGCTTTTGCCCTGATGATTCTGCCTGATGAGGAAAAGGAAGATGAAGTTGTCTTGGAACTCTCGCTCAATACTTTATCAGAGATACAGACGTCTGAACGACCGACAGAACGCTCATTGAACGTAACTGCTCTTAAACAGACCGTTAAGCAGTCCTCAGGCGAACCTGTGGCACGGAATATTCATGAACCGGCCCCCGTATCCGTCCCGCACAAATCTGCACCGGGCATCGATAATGTCCCTGTGCAGACTGTTCAGCCCGTTGTTGCCGTGCAGGCCGATCAACCGTTTCCGCTTCAACAACCCGTTGTTCCCAAGCCTCAACCGCCGGCCCCAAAGTCTGTTAACGTTGAAGAGCAATATATGGAAGATCATCTGGGAACCATCCGCGATATTCTCGTCAAAAACCGAAAGTACCCAAACAATGCGGTACGTCTCCGTCAGGAAGGGAACGTAAAAGTCTCGTTTCGTCTCAAGCACAACGGAGAAGTCGAAGACATTGTGATAGCGGGAAGCTCCGGGTATGAGATTCTCGATGAAGATGCGGTAGCGCTGATCCGCAAGACAGCGCTCTATTTTCCTAAACCTCCCAAATCGGTTCGAATCACCGTGCCGCTGAGCTATACTTTGAAAATGCGGACATAGTGACGATAAAAATAACCAATAAAAAAACTTAAATCGTCATTTTAGGAGCGGTTTGTTAACTGATTGTAGGGTAAGATGGTTACTATATCTGTTATGTGCAACAAGGAGGCGTTTTATGAAAGATAATGAACCTACCCTCAACTCAATTGAGGACTACAATACCCTCAAAGGTGAGAAAAAACGGATTGTTTGGATGGTCATTGTGATCGGATTGATGATCGGAGTTGTTTTAGTCGGTGCGAAATACTATTACGGCGATGTAAACGATACGATAAGCGTAGAGGAAAGTATCGGAAAAGTACCGGTGAAATAATGGTAGAATTGCTTTTTTTGAAACAAGGAAGTTTATGATTTCGACCGTTATCGGTATCTATACGTTTTACATAGTGGTTCGGCTTTACGTCAGCGTAATGCAGATCGGTTACATCAATCAGATGAAACGCAAAGCAGCTGTGCTGATGGGAGAAAAGGAATACCGTGACGCGGCGGCGTATGCGGTAGCCAAAGAGAAGCTTTCAATGCTCGAAGGCTTTATCGAATATGGGCTTTTTCTGGCCTGGATCGGCGGGATGGTCGCGTGGCTGGACGGTGCTATGATGAGCCAGAACGAAACGTTCCACACTATCGGTGCCGTGATGGGGCTTATTTTGATCAACGGACTCGTAATGCTTCCGTTGGGATGGTATGCAAAATTCAAAATTGACGCGCGTTTCGGATTTAACCGTTCCAGCGGGAGACAATTTATCAAGGATACACTGATAAGTACCTTGTTGACGATTATTTTCGGATCGCTTGTCGTCTGGGGTGTCGCATCGATCATTGGTTCGAGCGAGCACTGGTGGGTGTGGAGTTTTGCCTTTATTATGACGGTCGTCATCGCGATCAATATGTTTTTCCCGACGATACGGGCGCTCTTTTTTGACAAGGTAACGCCGTTGGAAGATCCCGAACTCAAAAACAGCATCGAAGAGCTGATGGCCAAAACCGGATTTGTCAGCAGCGGCGTATTTATCAGCGATGCCAGCAAACGCGACGCACGGCTCAATGCCTATTTCGGCGGTTTGGGAAAATCCAAGCGGGTCATCCTTTTCGATACCCTCATCCAAAAACTCTCAAAATCCGAATTGATTGCCGTTTTGGGGCATGAATTGGGACATTTCGCGCACGGCGATCTGTACAAAAACATTGCGATGGTCGGCATGATGCTGTTTGGGATGTTTGCGCTGTTCGGCAACGTGCCTGAATCTCTCTATCTGGAAATGGGAGTCGCCCACAGCCCGCATATTGTGATGATGCTCTTTATACTGCTGTTGCCGGTTGTGAGCTTTTTCATCATGCCGCTATTTGGTCTGATGAGCCGTCACAACGAATACGAGGCGGATCGCAGCGGTGCGGAACTCGGCGGTGCCGAACATCTGGTCAACGCTCTGAAAAAGCTCGTCAGTGAAAATAAAAGTTTTCCGCTGTCGCATCCTCTATACCGCTTTTTCCATACGACCCATCCTCCCGTTATCGAGCGGCTTAGAGCGCTGGGTGCGGATATCCGCGTCGAGACAAGCGAAGGGTACAGCGATCCATGTCCAAACGACTGAAAGAGCTTCACGAGGAGATCACCGAAGCGCTGTGCGGTGTCGTTGAAGCCCCCCGCCGGGAGGCGGAGTTGCTGTTGATGGCCTATCTGTGCAAAGATCAGCTCTATTTCATTACCCATCAAGATGATCTGATCGACGAAACCGACCCGAAGCTGTGCGAATGGATCGACAAACGTTCGCGTAACGTACCCCTTGAATATCTGAGCAACCGTGTCAGTTTTTACTCTCGGGAGTTTTACGTTGATGAAGGGGCTTTAATCCCCCGTCCCGAAACGGAACATTTGGTTGACGAAGTGCTGAAACGCGTTGATCCCGAAAGTGAAATGACTGTCGTCGAAGTAGGGGTAGGGAGCGGAATTATCTCCATTCTTCTGGCGCTGCATCTGCCCAAAGCCCGTTTTATCGCCGTCGATATTTCCCCACGTGCGCTAGTGGTCGCACGGAGAAACATCGACTCTTTCGGTCTGAACGGGAGGATTGAACTGCGCGAAGGCAATTTGCTTTCCTGTGTGGACGAACCGATCGATCTGCTTGTCTCCAATCCCCCTTATATCGCCCATGACGTGCCGCTTGAAAGCAATTTGTCGTATGAGCCGCAAAACGCGCTGTTCGGCGGTGAAATCGGGGATGAAATCATCCGGGCATTGCTCGATGAGGTATTTGAGCGCCGTATTCCGATTTTTACTTGCGAAATGGGGTATGACCAACGGCTTAAAGTGCAGGAATATCTCAAATCTTTTGCGGTACAATCATTGGAATTTTATACCGATCTGGCCGGATTCGACCGGGGATTTACGCTAAAGGCGATTCATGAATAAAAAAGCTGTTATAGATGTTACCTATTTGCTGCTGGTCGGTATGACCGCCGGTGCCGTAGCCGTATTGGGAATTTTCGTCGCCGCTGTCGTTTTTCACTCCGAACTTTTTTTGAGCGTACCGCTTTTGTCGCGTTATGAAGAAGGAAAAATCATGGGTGAGATTTTCCGCCGCTTTAGCTATTGGGGCTACATCATGGCGGCGCTCATCACTGTCTACGAACTCTCCCGCTACAAAGTGATGCAAATTGACAAAATCGCGATCCTGAGCGCGCTCGGATCGGTCGGGACGCTTCTGCTCTTTAGTGCCGTTTATACGCCAAAAATCCTCGAATATCAGCAAATGGGCGAAGAAGCGACGATGGAAAATAATTTCGAAGCGCTTCACAAGGCAAGCGAACTCGATTTTAAAATTCTTCTGTTGATGCTTTTGGTTCTTTTCTCACGCCGGGCTTATCTGATGGCGGTGAAGCGATGATCCGTTTCGAGAACGTGACAAAAAGCTTCGGCAAACGCCAAATCCTGCGCGGGGTCAACCTTGAGATCGAGAAGGGCAAAACGACCGTTATCTTCGGCGTCTCCGGGGGCGGTAAATCGACGATTATCAAGCATATTGTCGGTCTTCTTAAGCCGGATGGCGGAATGATTACCGTCGGCGGTATCCGGGTGGATAACGCCGATGAGACGACTTTGCGTGCCGTTCGGACGAAGGTCGGATTCCTGTTTCAAAACGGCGCGTTATTCGACAGCATGAACATCCGCGACAACGTGGCGTTTCCGATGATCGAACACCAAAAACTCACCCCGAAAGAGCTTGAGTATAAAATCGATGAAAAAATATCGATGGTAGGGCTCAAACCCGAAATCGTCAAATCGCTCTATCCCGAAGAACTGAGCGGAGGGATGCGCAAACGGGTCGGGCTGGCGCGTACGCTCGCGCTCGAACCCGAAGTGATTTTGTACGACGAGCCGACATCGGGGCTTGATCCTGTAACCAGCGATTTCATCACGCAGATGATTTGCCGCTTGCGCGACGAAATCAATATGACCTCCATTCTGATCAGTCACGATGTCAATGAGAGTTTTAAAGCAGGAGACCGTTATGCGATGCTGTTTGATGGCGTAATCGTCGAATCGGGAGACAAAGAGACGTTTAAAAATTCAACGAACGAGGTTGTTCAGCAGTTTATCCACGCCCGCTCCGAGGGACCTATCGCATTTCATTAACGTCCGCCGAATTTCTTCGTCCACCACTCCTGCGGGGTGAGGGTCTGCTCTTTTAAAAAGTTTTCATCAAAGTTGTATTCGTATTTTTCGCAATACTCTATGAGCGTCGCATAGGCTTCGTTGATCTGGGTACTCATGGCATGGGCGCCGTCGGGATCATCGGGATGTTTATCGGGATGCCATTGGTGCATCATGGTTTTGTAGCGGGTTTTTATTTCAGAGAGGGTAGCTTTATCATGAAGGCCAAGGAGCGTTTTGGCCTTCATGAGTTTGTCAAAAGAGAGCATGGAAAGAGTGTTTAGTCTCTTTGCTGACGCATAAACGTCGGAACGTCAAGGAAGTCTTCGCTGTAATCGCCGTTGGCAACCATGGCAGGGCGGGCGACTACACGCGGTTTGGCAACAGCGGCGGTAGCGGCAACCGCTTCTTTGTTTTCAAATTCGCAGTTGTTGATTCCGGCAGAAGCTTTTTTCTCGAATCCGGTCGCTACCAGAGTGATGCGAATGTAATCTTGCGGCAGATTGGCATCGGTCGTCGTACCGAAGATAACGTCTGCACCGTCATCGACGCTGTTATGGACGACATCCATCGCTGCAGAGAGTTCCATAAACGGAAACTCAGGGTGCATGCTGAAGTGAACCAATACTCCCAGCGCACCGTTGATTGACATATTGTCGAGCAGCGGAGATTCGATGGCGTTTTTGATTGCTTCGTAGGCCGCATTGTCCCCTTTGTATTCGCCTACGCCCATAAGCGCGAGTCCGCGGTGGCTCATGACGGTCTGAAGGTCGGCAAAGTCAAGGTTGATATCGTTGTCACCGCTGGAGAGGATGACGCCCGATGTACCGCTTACGGCACGGGCAAGAACGCTGTCAACGATTTTAAAGCTCTCTTTGATCCCGAGTTTCGGATCGATGATCGAGAGAAGCTTATCGTTAGGGATGACGACGATCGAATCGGATTCTTTTTTAAGCTCTTCGAGGCCTTCGTCCGCCAGTTTAAGACGTTTTTTTCCTTCGAATGAGAACGGTTTGGTCACGACCGCGATTGTCAAAGCACCTACTTCTTTGGCAATTTTTGCAATGATCGGAGCCGCACCTGTTCCGGTACCGCCGCCGAGGCCTGCGGCAACGAAAACGATATCGGCGCCTTCGAGCACGCGAGCGATGTCTTCATAGCTTTCGAGCGCCGATTCTTTGCCGACTTCGGGTTTCATTCCCGCACCCAGACCTTTGGTCAATTTGGCACCGAGCTGGATTTTACTTGCCGCGCTTCCCTGCTCCAACACCTGTGCATCGGTATTGGCCATGATCAGCTCAATGCCCGGGATTTGCTCTTTGAGCATGAAGCCGATCATATTGCCGCCGCCGCCGCCGACACCGACCGCTACGATACGGGCTCCTGTGAGAGTTGTTGATTCTTCAATTGAAAATGGTTCCATGCTTGCTCCTTGACGTGATTAAAAAAGTTGAGTTGCCCAATTCCAAAACTTGGCAATCGGGTTTGGTTGGTCGTTTTGGACCGGCTTATTGGATCCGATGTTAACCATTTTTGACACATCCGCCTTCTTCTCTTCCTTAGCCGGTTCAGGCTGCAAAGGAGGAGTGGCGGCAGGAAGGTCAAATTCCGGCACCTCTTCGTGGAATTGAATCTGCGGTTGAGTCGTAGGCTCTTCGCTTGCGTGACGCATCCGTTTGTTGACGTCGATTTCATATGGGGTATAGCCGTTGGCCATGTATTTGACCAGACCGACGGCACCCGAGTAGGAAGGATCTCTAAGGGTGTCGAATAATCCCCCCATATCGCTCGGTTTAGCTAGGCGTACGGGCATGTTGTCGAAAATAGCGACTGCCAGTTCGCGCAGACCTTCGATTTTCGTAAAACCGCCGGTGAGGACGACTCCGGCTCCCATTTGCTCTCTAAGGCCGCTTTTTTCTAGCGACTGGGCAATGATCATGAGCGTTTCTTCGACCCGTGCATAAATAACGTTATGCACCACTTCAAGCGAGACTTCGTGCGTCGCACTCTCGTCACCGATTACCGGAAGCTCGATCAGGTCGTT
This sequence comes from Sulfuricurvum sp. MLSB, assembly GCF_000747095.1. GTDB lineage: Bacteria > Campylobacterota > Campylobacteria > Campylobacterales > Sulfurimonadaceae > Sulfuricurvum. The sequence continues at coordinate 40,709 of NZ_JQGL01000144.1, read as the reverse complement.
GCTCGGAGCGTACAAAGAACCGTAACTGATTTTGACGTTGTCGGCCGTTTGAAGAGGGGTATGCAACGCCATCGACAAATCGTTGGTGATGTGGTTTGAGCCGACTCCCAAAAAGTCGTTGTAACGGATCGCATGACCCGAATGAATGACGATGTTACTCGTATTCCCACCCATGTCGACAACGGCGGCACCGAGTTCTTTTTCATCCTGATTCAGTACGGCGATGGACGATGCGTAGCCGCTTAACACGACACTTTCGACTTCGACACCGGCAGCTTTGACCGCTTTGCGCAGATTGTTCAGGTTGCTTTTCTGGGTTGTGATGATGTGCGTTTCGACTTCAAGCCGTGCGGCATTCATCCCTAGCGGGTCTTCGATGAAATCTTGGTCGTCTACTTTGAAATTATACGGAAGAGCATGCAACACTTCGAATTCATTAGGGATGTTGGCGTTATACAATGAAGTATGCATAACACGGTTGATTTCTTTTAGGGTAATTTCTTTATTTGGGATATTGACGATACCGCTTGAATTAAGGCTTTTGGTATACGCTCCGGAAATCGATACAACGGCACTGCGCAGTTCGGTCCCCGCAACACGTTTGGCATCATTGAGAGCACTTTTGATCGACTTGCTGGCCAGCTCGATGTTTGTGATGCTTCCCTTTCGCAGCCCCTGTGCTTTTGCGATTCCGGCTCCGATGATTTGTGCGCTGTTGTCATCATCGATTTCTGCGATGATGGCACAAACTTTTGTCGAGCCGATATCGATGGCTAAAACGGTTCGTTTCAAATCAGATCCCTTCCACATAGATTTCAACCGGGTATTTGTTCTCAAGTACTTTAATCAGTCCTTGATCCAATACATCCCCTTTCAGTTTCGCAACGGCTGTCTCATCTGCAATTGTTTTTGTTTGAAGCAACTTTTGTTCCAAAACGTTATAGATTATAACATTTCCGCTCTCCAAAGTGATAAAACCTTGTTTTTGCTTGGAAGTGAAGAGTTTGGAGAGGAATTCAGACGCTTCCTGCTGCGTTAAACCCGGTAATGCAGAGCTGTCGGCGCGGGTAATAAAATCGGTAGTCATACCGCTGAACGAGCGGTAGCTGTTTTTGGCGAGTTCTTGAAGTTTCTCTTTTTTGAGTTCCGCCGTATAAAGAATGTTAGCCTGTGTTTTTGCCTCTTCGTATGTTTTGGTGCGTGCGGGAATGAACTTCTCAAGTTTGGCAATGACGTAGTCGTTGCCTGCTTTACGCGGCTTAAGGTACGGCTTTTGTTCCGTTAGTGCCATGATTTCTTTCGTCAATTTGGCATCGAAGGCGGAGGCCGAAGCGGTAACGGCCGTTTTTTCAGGGGTAACAGCTGGATTAAGCTGACCTTTTTTGTAATCGATATAAAGGCGCAGCGCTTCTTTCTCGGTCGCTTTGTCATTTAATGCTGCGATGATCATACTGCGTGCATCGGCAAGGGGAATGATTTTTCCCGCCGCGTCTTTGAATGTCAGGCGGTTCGCCTCGTAATACTCGCTGATTTGTTTTTCGTCGGGCGCAAGGGAAAGGGAAGCTTGACGGACGTATGCGATTTCATAAACAGGTTCGGTTTTAAACTCTTTTTTGCGTTTTTCCCAAAAGGCTTTGAGCCCTGCCTCGTTCTCGGTGAGATTGACCATTTCGGGGGTCAGCAATTTATAGCTGATTTTGTCCGACACGCCTAAAGCGCTGGTAAGCGTTTTCGTCTCATACGTTCTGCTGTTGGATGCGAGCATATAGAGGGTTTTTTGGATCAACAGTTCTTTGCGCAGTGACTCTTCGTATTCTTTTTTGGTCATACGGTTGTCCGAAAGAGCTTTTTCATACACGGCTTTGTCAAAGGAACCTTCGTTGAAAAACATCGGTTGCGATTGGATGACATCGGAAAGTTCTTTGTCGCTGACGACCATCCCGTAACTATCGGCAAGGTTGAGTACCAAGGCCTGATTGACAAGCTGCCGCAGAGCTTGGCGCTGAAGACCAAGCTGTTGAGCCATTTTTTCATCCATCTTTCCCTGAAATACCTGATTGTATTGGTTGAAAAGATTGCTGTAGCTTTTCTGAAGTTCTTCGGCGGTGATGGTTCTATCGCCGACTTTGGCAACCGCACCGGCTTTGTCTCCGTAGCTGTATTGCCCCCATCCGACGAACCCTGCACCGATAAAGGCAATCGTAGAAATCCAGATTGTTACGACCAGGTATTTGCGGTGGCGCTGCATCCATGTGATCATTAAAGAGTCCTGTTGTAGAATTCAGATATTTTATTGCGTTTACCATTAAACTTGGATGAAAAGAGACTCCGGCTAACGCGTGTTATCACATTATAACCCAAAAATGAGAGGTTTCCATGAATAATATCCAAATGGCGCAACGTGACTTGAAAGTTTTGTGGCATCCGTGCACGCAGATGAAAGATCACGAAACGCTTCCGATGACTCCGATAGCGAAAGGGGAAGGGGTGTATCTGGAGGATTTCGAGGGCAACCGTTACATCGATGCAATCAGCAGTTGGTGGGTCAACCTCTTCGGTCACTCCAACCCTTACATCAACCAAAAAATCAAAGAACAGCTCGAAACGCTTGAACACGTGATTTTGGCCGGGTTTACCCACGAAGGGGTTGTGCGGCTTTCCGAGCGGCTGGTCAAACTTTCCCCCGAAGGGCTAACGCGATGTTTTTATGCGGACAACGGTTCCAGTGCCATTGAAGTAGCCCTCAAAATGAGCTACCATTTTCACCGTAACCGGGGAGACGAACGCCCTTTGTTTGTCTCGCTTTCGGAAAGCTATCACGGCGAGACTCTGGGGGCGTTGGCGGTCGGGGATGTGGCGTTGTACAAAGAGACCTACGAGCCGCTGCTGATCCGTTCCGTACAGACCCAAACACCGCGGGATCAGAGCATTGAAGCGGCTCTAGAAGCGGCAGAGGCTTTCGCGGCGCTTTTGCGCGAAAGGGGATCGGAGATTTCGGCGTTGATCGTCGAGCCGCTGGTGCAGTGCGCGGGGGGGATGAAAATGTATCATCCCCGTTTTTTGACCGAGGCGAAGCGTCTGTGCGAAGAAAACGGCATCCATTTTATTGCCGATGAAATCGCAGTCGGATTCGGTCGGACGGGGACACTTTTCGCCTGCGAACAAGCAGGGATAAGCCCCGACTTTATGGCGCTTTCCAAAGGACTTACCGGAGGATACCTGCCGTTATCGGTCGTGTTGACGACGGATGACGTTTACGGGGCGTTTTATTGTGATTACGATCCCGTCCGTTCTTTTTTGCACTCACACAGTTATACGGGGAATGCACTCGCATGTGCCGCTGCCAACGCAACGCTCGATATTTTTGAAACGGAAGGTGTTATAGAAAATAACCGCCGCATGAGTGGCCTGGTGGCCAAAGAGCTTAAACGCTTTTCACGGTTCAAACAGGTCAAAGAAGTACGCCAATGCGGCATGATCGCCGCGATTGAGCTGGAAGGATTTGACCCCAAAGAACGGATCGGGCTGAAAATCCACCAGTTCTGTCTCGATCGGGGCGTTTTGATCCGGCCGTTAGGGGGCGTTATTTATGTCATGGCCCCGTATGTGATTACCGAAAGCGAAATAATACGTGTTTTTGACGCGATAGAAGGGGCGATTGCATCGGTTTCAGTCGATGTCTAACCGCGCTTGAGAATGATCGAGCATCAGAATGCGGCAGCTGCGCTCGAGGATGGAAAGCTGCCGTACCATTGAATGGATGTCGCGGCTGAAGGCGTAAACACCGTATCCGCGTATCACCATGATCGATGTATTGTTTTGCTGAAAATATTGCGGAATCTCGCTGACGGCACGTTCGTACCAGTCGTCGAATTTTTTAGGGTCGTAGATCGGGATTTTGCCAAACTCTTTGAAGCCGAAATAATCATTGGGGATGATGATGCTGTGGTTAAGCGAAAAGGCGGTTGTAAAGGGGGGCATCGTAAAGGTGATGAATTTGGCGTCGGAGATCTGTCGGTAAATACCGTGGTGGATTGATGCGTCGATGCTGGCGTCTTTCCAGCGGTAGTCTTTGTTGTAAAACAGATCGATGAGGCTGTTTTCCCCGATGGAGTCGAAAATGGCATTTTTCGTATTGATCGTGAATTGATTGGTATCGAGCTTGGCCGAAAGAGAGCCGTGATAAATGCCGAAAAAATCTTTTCGGAACATCGATAGCGCGAATGCGGCAAGCTGGCGTTTCAAGTTTTGTTTGTCCATGAAAAGGATTTTAGCATATAATAGTGCACAATAGAGGGGTCAAAAGAGATGTTTACACTGCGCCAACTGGAAATTTTTGTGGCTTTGTCCGAGTCTTCAAGGGTCATCGATGTCGCTGAACATCTGGCGATGAGCCCTTCGGCTGTATCCATGGCGGTACGGGAACTGGAAAAAGATTCGGGCGAAGAGCTGTTCGAGCGGATCGGAAAGCGGCTGGTTTTGAATGAACGCGGGCGTTATTTTTACGATCATGCCAAAGAGATCGTCGAAAAGTCGCATCGTCTGTTTGAGACGTTTCGGGCTGAATCGAGTGGAGGGCATCTGCATCTGGCAGCGAGTGTTACGATCAGCAACTACCTGCTTCCGCAGTGGATCGGTGATTATCGTACCCGAAACGCTACGGTAAAGGTGTCTCTTAAAACGGCTAACAGCACCGACGTCATCGAGATGGTGCGCAGCGGCATCTGCGATTTGGGATTTATCGAAGGAAAATTCGAAGAGAATGATCTCGAGTCGCTGCGTCTTATGAGTGATGAGCTGGTGGTTGTGGGGAGCGATCCCGCCTTGGGGCAAAGGGCGTATTATATTGACGAACTGGTTTCCAAACGCTGGGTATTGCGAGAGAGGGGATCGGGAACCCGCGAAATTTTTCTCTCACAGATCGCCCCGATCGATAAAGAGCTGAATATCGACATGGAATTTGAACACAACGAGGCGATTAAACGGTATCTGACCCACGATAAAGAAGCGCTCTCATGCCTGCCGAAACTAAGTGTTGCCGACGAGCTTGCGCAAAAGAAAATGTTTGAGGCCCAAATCACCGCCCACCGGTTCGAACGGGAATTTCGTCTGATTTGGCGCAAAGAAAAGACGGTCACCCGTGTTATGAGTGATTTTAAACGATATGTTAGTGAGCTTAGGGTAGTATAAGGCCCAAAAAATCCCGAAGGAAGCAGTGTGCAGGAGATCCCCCATATCCCCGTTTTGTACCGTGAAGTGATTGACGCGTTTGCGCCCTGCACGAAGGGGATTATAGTCGATTGCACTATGGGGTACGGCGGCCATTCGTCATTATTGCTGGAGGGTTACCCGCAGGTTTCGCTGATCGGCATCGATCAGGATCCGACGGCGATTGAATTTTCTTCGCGCAGACTTGAGCCTTTCGGCAAACGGGCCGAAATCCGGCGGGGCCGCTTTTCAGACGTTGCGAAACAGGTAATTGCCGAGCGGGGAGAAGAACTCTGCGGCATTTTGGCCGACATCGGAGTTTCGTCACTTCAACTGGATCAACGCGAACGGGGGTTTTCGTACGAGAGCGATACGCTAGATATGCGGATGAACCCTGATGCACCGCTGAGCGCGGCAGAAGTGGTCAATACCTATTCGCAAAGCGAACTTGAGACCATTTTACGCGAGTATGGGGAAGTGAGCAATGCCCGCCGCGTCGCCGAAACAATCGTTCAGCGCCGGCCGTTCGGATCGGCGAAAGAACTCTCCAATGCCATTTTCCATCTGATGCCGAAGGGAAAAAAAATTCATCCTTCCACATTGGTGATGCAGGCTATTCGAATCGAAGTCAACGATGAGCTGGGGGAATTGGAACGGCTACTGGATGCGGTCGAGCTTTCCTCAATCCGTCGGCTTCGCGTAGCGATTATCACGTTTCACTCTCTGGAAGACCGGATCGTCAAAAACCGTTTTTCGAAGTGGTCGAAGAACTGCATCTGTCCTGCTGAAGCGATGCGCTGCACCTGCGGAAACAATCATGCGATCGGCAAGGTTGTCACGAAAAAACCGTTGAGTGCCCAAGAGGATGAATTGCGATCCAACCCCCGAAGCCGAAGCGCAAAACTACGGATATTCGAGATTCAACGATGAGCGATAAACACGATATTTTAGAAGAAACGCGGGAGATCATCGCCCCGGATGATTCGATGGGGCTGCTTTTTTTGCGGAATGTATTTGTCGGAGTATTTTTGATTCTGATTGTTGTATTTCCCAAAATCTTTATCAATACCCAAATCTATTTCAAAAGCCGGGAAATATCGACATTGAGTCACGAGCATGACGCGCTGATGGAAGAAAACCGTCTGATCAAGGCCAAAGTCGAAGCGCTCAAATACAAAAATGAGATTTTGGATACGCAGTTCTGAATTTTCCCTGTCGCGTATTGTCCATCGCATCAACTAAGAATTGTGGTGGTATAATCGCGATCCAAATACCGAAACAATTTCGGTATGCACTTGGAGGATACCATGTATAATTTGTTCGAAGACGAAGACGATATTTTCCAAGGTTCGCCCAAAAGCAAATTTCTGGACATCGTATTCAATGCCAATCGTGATTTGGTTCATGCCGAATTGGAACGTGTTATGAACCGTATGGCTGTTTTGGAATTGCTGATGCAGGAACACTACGGTGAAGAGGGAATCGACCGTGTCATTAAAAGTGCTTTGTTCGAACGTGCCGATGAGGTAGAATTCATGACAAAAAATCTTTACATCGAATCGGTCGGAAACGTATTGACCCAAAACGAGTAGATTCAGTGAAAAAATTCTTTGCATGTCTGGCGATATCGGCGATTTGGCTGTATGCCGCCCCATGGAGAGAATCGAAAAGCTTTACGCTCCAAAAGGATCAGCCGGTTAAAGTGCTGGTGAAAGGGGAAGGGCAAGAACGCCTTCTCAGCTTTCGCTGGACTCTCTATACCGATAAGGCATTGGTCGTTCATGAAAATTTTGATCGGTTTGTGGGACAGCATATCTTGTATGCGTCACATACCAATCAAAGCTTTCGAAAACGGTTGCTCCCGGCCAAAAAAAACGAGAGAGATGCTCCCTACGTCATTATCGTGTTCAAACAGTTTGACGAAGGGGCAAAAACGGCGCGAATGGATCTGTTGCTGATCGATAAAGAGAAGCGTGTAGAGCTCGAGTATTTAACGGAGAAGTGATTTAGAGGATGTTGGAAAAGGTAGAAACACTCATTGCCAAGCTGGTCGACGAAGTCGGTTATCCCAAGGCGGCTGAATTATTTGCAAAACTTTCAGGGGGAAAACGGCTTCGTGCGCGGCTGATATTGACGATAGCTCCCGAGGCAGCTCACGCTCCGCTTTTGGGCGCGATTGTCGAGTTGATTCATGCGGCGAGCCTGCTGCATGATGATGTCATTGACGAAGCGATGCTGCGCCGCGGCGTTGCTTCGGTTAATGCAACTCACGGCAGCAAAGTGGCTATTATGCTTGGAGATATCCTCTACTCAAAAGCGTTCAGCGAACTTACCGCTTTTGACCCTGCTATCGCGCGCAGTATTGCCGAATCGGTCACACGTCTCTCTGTCGGGGAAATGATGGATGTCGAGATGGCCGATGCGTTTAATACCGACCGAGACCTTTATCTCAAAATGCTCTATCTCAAAACGGCGACGTTGATCGAAGCGGCCGCATTTTCGGCGGCCGTTTTGGCCGACAAGAATGCGCAAGCGTACGCAACGTACGGAAAAAACCTGGGGCTGGCGTTTCAGATCGTCGATGATATCCTTGATATTACCGCCGACGAGGCGACGCTCGGCAAGCCGTCATTGAACGATTTTGTGGAGGGAAAAACGACGCTCCCTTATATCGATTTGTACGAGAGCCTGAATGTTTCGGATCAGGAACGCCTTAAAACCTTTCATGCGAAAGTGTTGGGCGATGAAGAAAAAGGGTGGATCCGCTCCAAAATGAACGAACACGGCGTCATAGAACGTTCGTATGCCTATGCTCAAACCTTGTGCGATGAAGCGATTGCGGCCGTCGGCGATGACGTACCGCTTCATGCCATCATCGAAACCGTTCTCAAAAGAAGCCACTGATGCACTATCTTATCGTCAGCTTTTCGCACCGAAACTCGACGCTCGCCATCCGGGAAAAACTGGCATTTGTCAACGAATCCGACCAACTCGATGCGTTGGCGGTGCTGGGACGTCACGATGCCATCAGCGAATCGCTGCTCCTCTCTACCTGTAACCGGGTGGAGATTTTCTGCAGCTGTAACAATACCGAAGAAGCGACGGAGGCTATTTTTTCCCTTCTTGCGGCGCGTTCGGGACTCAGCCGAGACGAGCTTCATGAACGGGGGGATATTTTTGACGACGAGGGGTGTATCCATCACCTTTTCAGCGTTGCGAGTTCGCTGGATTCGATGGTTGTTGGGGAGACACAGATCGCCGGGCAGCTTAAAGACGCGTTTAAACTCTCTGCCGAAAAAGGGTTTTCGGCTCAAAAAATTTCCCGTGCGATGAATTTTGCGTTCAAATGTGCCGCAGAGGTACGCAATGCTACGAATATCTCCTCGAAACCGGTTTCGGTTGCCAGCGTTGCGGTTGCCAAGGCAAAGGAGAGCATCGGAAATCTTGAGGGGAAAAAAGCACTCGTTATCGGGTCCGGGGAAATGTCGGTCATCACCTGCAAACATTTGAGCGCGCAAGGCGTGGATGTGACAATGATGAATCGGACGTTCGAAAAAGCCGAAGAGATCGCGCGTGAATGCAATGCCCGCGTTCGGTCGTTCGAGGAGATCGCATACGCTATCAATGAATACGAACTGCTCTTCACCTCGACAGGCTCGATTCAGCCGATCATCACCGAAGAGATGGTCAAAACCGTTCCGTTCCGGCGGCACTGGTTTGATATGGCCGTACCCCGCGATATCGAATGCGAAGCCTCGAACTGGAACATTGCTCTGTATTACGTTGATGACTTGCAGGAAATTGTGAGTGAGAACATTGCATTGCGCGAAGATGAAGCCAAAGTCTCCTACGTGATCATCCGCCGTCACGTCGCCATGTTTTTCGAATGGCTCAAAACCCTCTCAATCGAGCCGTTGATCAAAAGCCTCTATTTACGGGCCGAAGAAGCGGCGGATGCCGAAGCCTCAAGGGTCATTCAAAACGGTTATATCCCCGAAGAATACGAACACGCCGTCCGCAAAGCCGCGATCCAGACGCTAAAGCGGTTCTTGCACCCGTTTGCCCAGAGGATGCGCGACGGTTCCGATCCTTTAAAAGTAGACGCCCTGATCGAATCGATGAATTTTTTAACGGAAAACGATGAGGGATCCGATCTCTCCCGTAAGTCCTGCACCTATCACACGAAAGGAAAATGATGCGTTTTAGCAAAGCCTATATCCCAACCACCAAAGAATCCCCAAAAGATGCCCAGCTGCCAAGCCATATCTATCTCTCACGCGCCGGGTTTATCGCTCAGGTCGCCAGCGGTTTGTACAACTTTTTGCCGCTCGGCAAACGGGTACTTCGAAAGATCGAGACGATTATCAATGAAGAAATGGCTGCATGCGGCGCGCTTGAAGTCGATCTGAGTTTCGTTACTCCGGCCGAACTATGGGAAGAGAGCGGCCGTATCGAAAAATTCGGCAAAGAACTTCTCCGTTTCCGTGACCGTAAAGAAAATCTGTTTGTTCTGGGGCCGACCCACGAAGAGATGATGGTCAATATCGTCCGCAACCGGGTCACCAGCTACAAACAGCTCCCATTGAACGTGTATCAGATCAAAACCAAATTCCGTGATGAAGCACGTCCCCGATTCGGACTGATGCGCGCTCGTGAATTCGTCATGAAAGACGGGTACAGTTTTCACGCTTCCACCGAAGACCTTGATCGTGAATTTGACGCGATGGAAGCGGCATACAAAAGGGTTCTGGAACGACTGGGGCTGAAATTCCGGATTGTTGAAGCCGACAGCGGAGCCATCGGCGGGACAGGCTCCAAAGAACTGATGGTATTGGCCCAGAGCGGTGAAGATACGCTTGCAGTGTGCGATACGTGCGAATACGGTGCCAATGTCGAAGCGGCCCGCCGCGCACCGCGAACCGATATTCCTGCCGCCCCTGAAGCCGATTTCGCCCGGTTTAAAACGCCGGGGATCAAATCGATCGATGATTTGAGCGCGTTTTTTCATGCGGATCCGTATTACACCCTCAAAGCAGTCGTTCTGCGTGCCGTCTATACCGAGGGGAGCGAACTGGTCTGTTTCTTCCTTCGCGGGTGCGACGAACTTCAGGAGGTCAAAGCGCGTAACAGCGTCGGGGCAATCGATCTGGTCGATGCGAGCGAAGCAGAACTAAGCGAGATCGGATTGGTTCCGGGATTCATCGGGCCGCTGGATCAGGACAAAATACGCATCGTGATGGACAATGATACCCGCAATGCGACGGCAATGATTTGCGGAGCCAACGAAGCGGATTATCATTTTGTCGGCGTTGATCTAGGCGTCATGAACGAGGCCCATTTCGCCGATCTCGCCGCGGTGCAGGAAGGGGACGGATGTCCGAACTGCAGCGGAAAACTGCTTCATACCAAAGGGATCGAAGTCGGTCATATCTTCAAACTCGGGACCGTTTATTCCGCACCGCTCAAAGCGGAATTCCTGGATGAGAACGGCCGCTCGCAGCCGTTTATCATGGGAACGTACGGGATGGGGGTGAGCCGTCTGGTCGCCGCCGTTATCGAGCAGCACCACGACGATCGCGGGTGCATCTGGACCCCTTCGACGGCACCGTATCTGGTGAATGTCATGGTATCGAACGTCAAAGAAGAGGCGCATCTTGCCTACGCTGAAACACTGTATGAGGCTTTGCAAAAACAAGGCATTGAAACGATTCTGGACGACCGTAAAGAGCGTTTCGGCTTCAAAATGTCCGATGCCGAACTGATCGGCTTTCCGTATACGGTGATTGTCGGGAAAGAACTCGACAACGGTTCGGTGCAGATCATGATCCGCAGTACGCGCGAGATGATTACCGTGGATGCGGATAAAGTAATCGATACCATCGGGGAACTCGTACAATGATCTATTTTTTGATCTACCTCTTTGCAGAGGTGATCGTTACGGTTGACATTGCTACCCGCATCGGGGGGATGGCAACCTTTTTGGAGATTGTCGGGAGTGCTATGGTGGGCATTTTCGTTCTCCTAAACTTCCGCCACACGCTGGCTGAAAACCTGTATGCGTTGCAGATGCGTAAGATTGACGTGCAAGGATTTACAAATCGTAATATAATGACTCTTCTGGGCGCTTTTTTACTGATTGTTCCCGGCTTTGTCAGCGATCTGATCGGACTTGTATTACTGTTTTCTTTATTCGGTTCGTTTCTCGTTAACCGTTTTGGGCGAAAATATGAGCCACCAACCCCACCACAAAAGGATGAATATGTCATTGATGCCGAAATTATCGACGATACTCCTACTCTCCGCTAGTGTTTTTGCCGCCACCGATGCGGAAGTCGTTGCTTTTTTGAAAAAAGGGATCGGAAACAATCCCGCCGTTAGCAACCTGAACATAGAAGTCAACGGCAAAAAGCCGGTCCCTTCCATGAGCGGGTGGCAGGCTTATTTTATCAGCATCGAAGCCGATGTCAAACAAGGGAATGAAAAACGCCGGATCAATCAAAACGGCACGTATTTCGTCAACGGCGATATTATCGCGCCGGAACTTGTGAACCTGAAAACGGGAATGCGCTATAACGATACGGTGACTCCTGATTTCAACGCGGCATTTTATACCAAAGAAAACCGTATCAGCGGAGACGCGAATGCCACCCATAAAGTCGCCATTTTTTCCGATCCGTTGTGTCCGTTTTGCCGCCGTTATGTTCCTGAAGCGCTATCGTATATGGCGAAATATCCCAAAACGTTTGCCGTCTATTATTATCATCTCCCGCTGGCCGGTTTGCATCCTGCGGCGGTTACGTTGACCAAAGCGGCTATTGTTGCGGAAGAAGAGGGGATGAAGAATGCCGTCATGAAACTTTATACCGTCGATATTGATGCAAACGAGAAAAACGAGCAGAAAATTCTTGATGCGTTCAACAAGGCAACGGGTGCAAAAGTCTCTACCGGCGATATCCGACGTCCTTCTGTAGCCAAACAGTTTGAATTCGACCGAAAGGTTGCCGCCGATATGATCGTGTCCGGAACACCGACCGTCTTTTTTAACGGCGAAAAAGACCCTAAAAAAATGAAATATAAAGAAGTAAAGGTTAAATAATCGATGAAAAAATTGACCATCGCGACCCGCGGAAGTAAACTAGCCCTATGGCAATCAAACCATATCAAATCGGTCATCGAATCGAATTTTCCCGAGGTTTCGGTCGAACTGAAAATCATCATCACCTCGGGTGACAAGATTTTGGATGTTCCGTTGGCCAAAATTGGGGGAAAAGGGTTATTTCTAAAAGAGATCGAAGAGTCGATGCTCCGCGGTGAAGCACAGATGGCGGTCCATTCGCTCAAAGACGTTCCCACGGTTATGCCTGAGGGATTGCTGCTTTCAGCGATTACGGTGCGTGAGGATGTTCGTGATGCGATGCTGAGCGAAAAATATCCCGATATTGCGTCATTGCCGCAAGGTGCTGTTGTCGGAACTTCGTCGTTACGTCGCCGGATGCAGCTGGCGCTGGAACGTCCTGATCTCATTATCAAAGATTTGCGCGGAAATGTCGATACCCGTATCCGCAAGTTGAAAGAAGGAGAATTTGACGCGATCATCCTTGCCGCAGCGGGGATCAACCGTTTGGGCCTCCACGAATCGGTCAACCATTTTTATCCGATTTCGCTTGACGAGATGCTTCCGGCGATGGGGCAGGGTGCTTTGGGAATCGAAACGGTAAACGAGCCGTGGGTTCTTGAAATCGCCCGCTTTCTCGATGATCGGAACAGCCGCATCGAAACGACCATCGAGCGCGGATTCGTCGATACGCTGCAAGGAGGCTGTCAGGTTCCCATCGGCGTAAGCGCGCGGGTGCAGGCTGATGGCAACGTGATTGTCCGCTCAACATTGGGGATGCCGGATGGAAGCGAAACGATGGGTGATACAATCACGATTTCCAAAGATCAAACGGCAGGAGTCGGCGAAGCAATGGCGGCGCGTCTGATCGAGAAAGGGGCATTGGAATTGCTCAAACGTGCCGAAGCGATGGCAAACGAGGCCAATCAATGACGCTGGAAAAGACGATCGATCTGCTCAAATCGCACGATGAACTTCGTGTCATCAGCGAGCCTATGGATATTTACCTTGAAATCCCCCATTTGGCATATGCCGAGGTGAAAAAGGAAAACGGCGGCAAAGCGCTGCTGTTCACCCATCCGCTTGACCGTAAAAACGGCAAACGTTTCGATACTCCCGTCGTGATGAATCTGTTCGGTTCGTATCGGCGTACGGAACTGCTTTTTGGCCGTGATGTCGAAGGGGTAGCCGAAGAGATCGAAAAACTGCTGCACATGAAGCCGCCGCAAAGTTTCAAAGAAAAAGTCGGAATGCTGGGCGATCTGTTCGCCATGAAGGACATCTTCCCTAAAAAACTTCCCAAGCGGGGAAGCTGTCAGGAAATTGTCAAAGAGGGAGATGACGCCAATCTGTACGATCTTCCGATATTGACGACATGGGAAGAAGACGGCGGGCCGTTCATCACGATGGGGCAGGTATATACTCAAAGTCTTGACGGCGATGTCGTCAATTTGGGGATGTACCGACTGCAGGTTTATGATAAGCACCGTCTCGGGATGCACTGGCAGATTCATAAAGACTCGTCCCATTTCTTCGATCAATACCAGCGCGCCGGCAAAAAAATGCCGGTTTCGATCGCCATCGGCGGCGATCCGCTCTATACGTGGTGCGCAACCGCTCCGTTGCCGTATGGGGTAAATGAACTGCTGCTGTACGGCCTTATCAAAAAAGAGAGTCCGAAACTGGTTGAATCGATTACGACACCGCTGTTTGTTCCCGAAGATGTCGATTTCGTCATCGAAGGGTGGGTTGATCCCGAAAAAATGGCATTGGAAGGGCCTTTCGGCGATCATACGGGGTACTACACCCTCCAAGAGTATTATCCGGTACTGGACGTGAGTGCGATAACCAGCCGTAAAAATCCCTATTATCTGGCGACCGTCGTCGGCAAACCGCCGCTTGAAGACAAATACATGGGATGGGCGACCGAACGGATCTTTTTGCCGCTGCTGAAAACCAATGCGGCCGATTTGATCGATTACCACATGCCCGAAAACGGTGTTTTCCACAATCTGATATTGGCTAAGATGAAGACACTTTACAAAGGGCACGCCAAGCAGTTTATGCATATTTTCTGGGGATCGGGGCAGATGAGTTTTGTTAAACACGCCTTTTTCTTCGGGGAGGATGCCCCGAAGCTGAACAACTACGAAGCGCTGGTCACCTATGCGCTTAATCGTTTCCATCCTAAGTGCCTGTTTGTCTCCGAGGGGATCACGGACGCGCTTGATCACTCCAGCCCTGAAGCGTTGGTCGGAGGGAAACTGGGGATCGATCTGACCGCATCGCTTACAATCGAAGCACCCGATTCTCTGGAAAGTGCCGTCTTGCTGGAAAAACTCTCCGCACTGATCCCCGAAACGGTAAACGTGACTCAGTATATGCGTCATACGGCCAATCCGATCACGGTGATCAGCGTCCGTAAACTCAACCGTTCGATTCGGGAATGTTTCACTGCGCTTGAGGAGTTGAAACGCTATCTGCGGATCGTCGTTTTTGTCGATGAAGCCAAAAATGACATCCATAATCCCTATATGCTGATCTGGAGGGTGAGCAATAATTTGGACGCGCAACGCGACCTCTATCGAAGCGATTCGATTGTCGCGATAGACGGTACGACGAAAACGGCGGTTGACGGATTTGAACGGGAATGGCCGGGTGATGTCGAGTGCACTCCCTCGGTTGTCGAACGGCTGAAAACCATCGGAGTATGGGACCTTGATCCGAAACGGGAAGAAAAGTTCCAACTCTAAGCATTCTATTATAATTAGTAATGTAGTATTAATTTAAATCTTTTTTAACAGGGATAAGCAATTCCGATGCGCACACTATACGCTACAGCTGTTTTCATGCTTTTAGCCGGTTCGACAGTTCTGAGCGCAGCCACCTACAAAGGGCAAAAGATTTACATCGAATCGTGCAAAGAGTGTCACGGCGGAGGACAGGAATTTGCCGGTTCCAAGAAACAGCGGACATGGGGAAAACTGATGGACAATAAAGGCGAAAAACTTGCCGATATCCATCTCTCGTCAAAAAAAGCGACGAATTCGTGGGAATATTTTAAAAGCAGAGCTTTCACAAAAAATGCCCGGCATATCGAAGATTTTCTCGTGGAATACGCATCCGACAGCGGCAACGTTCCCGCCTGTAATTAATCTTTCCGGCACGAAAGTGCCCCGCTCTCATGCTTTCTTCTAAACCAAACTTCGCTAAAATACGCATTATTTATCAAGACTCGGAGATTGTATGAAAAAAATGTGGTCCGGACGTTTCGCACAAGATGCGTCAAAACTTTTGGAACAGTTCAATGCGTCGATCATGTTTGACCGGAAACTCTATCGCGAAGATATCGAAGGTTCCGTTGCTCATGCACAGATGCTGGCCCAGCAGGGGATTTTGACCTCTGATGAACTTCAGGCGATTGAAAAAGGGATGGCACAGGTTTTGAGTGAAATCGAATCGGGTTCGTTCGAATGGAAAATTGCGGATGAAGACCTTCATATGGCGATCGAAAAACGGTTGACCGAAATCATCGGAGAAGCGGGAAAAAAACTTCATACCGCGCGGAGCCGCAACGATCAGGTTGCACTTGATTTTCGCCGCTATGTCTTGCGTAAAAACCGCGAGATCATCGAGCAGATCAAAGAGGTCATGGCCGTCATCGTCGACATTGCCCGTGATCACACGTCCACGCTTCTGCCGGGAATGACGCATCTTCAGCACGCGCAACCGATCAATTTTGCTTTTCATCTGATGGCCTATGCATCGATGTTGAAACGCGACTGCGAGCGCTTCGAAAGCAGTGCGGCACGCAATAACATCTCTCCGATCGGATGTGCGGCATTAGCCGGGACTCCTCATAACATCAATCGCGAAATGACCGCGCAGACTCTTGGATTCGACAGTGTCAGTATTAACTGCCTCGACACGGTGAGCGATCGCGATTTCGCATTGGAAATCTTATTTAACATTTCAACGTTGATGATGCACATTTCGCGTCTTGCCGAAGAGATTATTCTTTGGTCGAGCTATGAATTCCGTTTTGTTGAACTTTCAGACGAGTATTCGACCGGAAGTTCGATCATGCCGCAGAAAAAAAATCCTGACGTGCCCGAACTGCTTCGCGGTAAAACGGGGCGGGTTTACGGCAACCTGATGGGGCTTTTGACCGTCATGAAAGGGCTTCCGCTGGCGTACAACAAAGATACCCAAGAAGATAAAGAAGGGGTATTCGACAGCGTCGAGACGATCGAAATCTCCCTTGAAATCCTTCGCGAAGCGCTTCGCACGATGACGGTCAAACCTCAGAATATGGCCCGTGCGTGCAAGCTTGGACATCTTTCTGCGACCGATCTGGCCGATTACCTAGTCGAGCATTGCGACGTTCCTTTCCGCGAAGCGCATCATATCACCGGACGCGCCGTCGCCCGTGCCGAAGCTCTGGGAATCGATCTGAGCGAAATCGCGTACGAAGAGCTTTATGCGATCGATAACCGTATCAAAGACGATGTGTGCGGGTATCTGTCCATCGAGCATTCGATGAACGCCCGAACGTCGCAAGGCGGAACGGCGGAAGTCCGTACACTCGAGCAGATCATGTATTTTGATCATTTTTTGAAGGATGTTAAATGAAAATAACCGTTTCACATCAGGATGCGATGCGTTTTGAAGCGAAAACAGAAAAAAGCAGTTTTATCATCGACTGCCCTCAAATTTCGCCGATCGAATATTTTCTGAGCGGCATTATTTCCTGCAGCGCCACCGACGTCGTCATGCTGCCGCAAAAGCAGGGGTATGAAGTCAAAAATCTCGAAGTGGACGGCGAAGTCGTGCGCAATGAGACGGCACCGCGTAAATTCAATACCCTGCACCTCGAATACCGTTTCGATTCCAATGCCGACGATACCCTTGCAGCGCGCTGGGTCATGGCGAGTCTGGAAACGTATTGCTCGACAATCAACACGATTCGCGACAGTGTCGTCATCACGTACACGATCAAACATAACGGCAAGACGATCCGCGAAAACGAGAAGATGATCAGCGGCGGCGGGAGCAGCGTTGATTTCGGTTCGCTTCAAGGATGTAACGCTTAAGCTTGACTTGATGGTATCTCTTCCAAAGGAGAATCGATGAAAGTAGTCGCATTTGCGGCCAGCAGCAGTAAAAACTCGATCAATAAAAAGTTAGTAACGTATGCGGCCGGTTTGCTTCGCAATGTCGAAGTCGAGATTCTGGACCTTAACGATTACGAACTTCCGCTTTTCAGCGTGGATCGGGAAGTGCAGCTGGGTCACCCGCCGCTGGCAAAAGACTTTTTTGACAAAATCACCCAAAGCGATGGACTTATTATCTCTTTTGCCGAGCATAACGGTGCCTATACCGCAGCATACAAAAATCTATTCGATTGGTGTTCGCGTATTGACTCGAAAGTGTTTCAAAACAAGCCGATGGTTTTATTGGCCACTTCGCCCGGTGCTCGAGGGGCATCGACGGTGCTCGGCATAGCTACCGCATCGGCTCCCCATTTCGGCGGCTGCGTTAAAGCGAGCGTGTCTGTTCCGAGTTTTATGGAAAATTTTGATGAAATCTCGGGAACGATCACGAATCCTGAACTCCGCGTACAGCTTGAAAATGCGGTCAATTGTCTTTTGAAAGGCCGTTTGGAAACGGCCGGGAACAAGGGTTAAAAGAAGTCTTTCGGATCGGCGTCGGCGAAATGGCCCCATTTGAGTTTCGCACCGCCAAGGATATGGAAATGGAGATGTTTGACTTCTTGCCCGCCGTTGTCTCCGATGTTGCTGATGATGCGGTAGCCGCTCTCATCAATTCCGACCGTTTTGGCAACGTCTTGCATAAAGGTCGCCATTCTTCCCATAACGTCCCCCGGTATCTCTTTAAAACTGTCATAATGGGCTTTCGGGATAGCCAGCACATGGACAGGAGCTTTGGGATTAATGTCATGAAACGCGTAAAATTCTTCGTTTTCGGCTACCGGATTGGAGGGGATCTCTTTGTTGCTGATTTTGCAAAAAATGCACATATTAAAGCCTCTTTTTTTCTTCTCATTGTAGCACAAGTTTCCGAGATGAATCCCGCTTTGAAGCTGTTTATAAAAGAGATTAGATTACAATATCTCTAAAAATTGCCCATTTTTTTTCAAAATGGTTATGATTGATTGTTTTTAGAATTCACTTACGGATGGAGACACTGCTTTGCAAGAGTGGTATGACGCGATAAAATCGGCCGATACGATTGATAAAATCGAAGAGATTCGGATTGCCGTTTTCGGGAAAAAAGGGGTTATGAACGCCGAGTTCGCCCGGATGAAAGATCTTTCCGATGCGGAAAAAGGATCTTTTGCCAAAGAATTAAATATCCACAAAGAGGCACTGAACGCATTGTTGCTCGACCGGAAGCTTTTTTTGGCGATGGAACACCTCGAAGCATCGATGAAAGCGGAAGCCATTGACGTAAGTCTTTACTCGCCTTCCAGCGAGCGCGGGTCGCTTCATCCGGTGATGGAGACGATGGACCGGATCGTGGAATATTTTCTGGCGATGAACTTTTCGGTTCAGACCGGCCCGATGGTGGAAGACGATTTCCATAATTTCGAAGCGTTGAATCTTCCGAAGTATCATCCGGCACGTGATATGCAGGATACGTTTTACTTCAAAGATTCGATGCTGCTGCGTACCCATACCTCTCCGGTTCAAATCCGTACGATGCTTTCGCAAAAACCGCCGATCCGCATGATCGCTCCGGGTGCCGTATTCCGCCGCGATTACGATTTGACCCATACGCCGATGTTCCATCAGGTCGAAGGACTTGTCGTCGAAGAGGCCGGAAAAGTGTCGTTTGCTAATCTCAAATTCATTCTCGAAGATTTCCTCAAGACGATGTTCGGGGATGTAGAAGTCCGTTTCCGTCCGAGCTTTTTCCCATTCACGGAGCCTTCGGCCGAAGTGGACATCAGCTGTATTTTCTGCGGCGGGGAAGGGTGCCGTGTCTGTTCGAAAACAGGCTGGCTTGAAGTCCTCGGGTGCGGCATTGTCGATCCGAACGTTTTTAAAGCGGTCGGTTATGAGAACGTCAGCGGCTACGCATTCGGCCTTGGTGTCGAGCGGTTCGCGATGCTGATCCATCGGATCGGTGATTTGCGCTCCTTGTTTGAAGGAGATACGAGATTATTGGAGCAGTTTAGATGATCGTTACAAAAAATTGGTTAAACGAATGGATTGATCTGGGAGGCGTAACGACCGATCAGCTGCTGAAAACATTCAACTCCATCGGGCTTGAAGTAGACCGTCATGAGGTTCTTTTCGTTCCTAACGGTGTTGTAATCGGCTACGTCGAAACATGCGAACGCCATCCCGATGCGGACAAACTAAGCGTATGCCAGGTTAACATCGGTTCGGGTATCCGCCAAATCGTTTGCGGCGCGTCCAATGTACGGGCCGGAATCCATATCGCTTTGGCAACGGTCGGCGCGGAACTTCCCGGCGGCCTGAAAATCAAAGCAGCCAAACTTCGCGGCGTTGCCTCGGAAGGGATGATTTGTTCAAGCAAAGAGGTGGGACTGCCCTCAACGGGTGAGGGGATCATGATCCTTGATGCGAGCATCGGGGAATTGGAATTGGGCAAAAACCTTAATGAATATCCTCTGTTCAATGATGATTTGATCGAGATCGAATTGACCGCTAACCGCGGCGATTGTCTCAGCATCCGCGGTATTGCCCGTGATCTTCGCGCGGCATTGAACCGCCCGTTGCGCGAGTGTGCAAAAAACGAAAATCAGGATCGTTTGGGAATCGGGCGTATTTTGCAGCTGCATCACAACGAAACGTTTGAAGCAGATCTACTTTTCGGTGCGGTAGATGTCAAAGATTTC
Source organism: Sulfuricurvum sp. MLSB (assembly GCF_000747095.1). GTDB lineage: Bacteria > Campylobacterota > Campylobacteria > Campylobacterales > Sulfurimonadaceae > Sulfuricurvum. The sequence continues at coordinate 20,499 of NZ_JQGL01000144.1, read as the reverse complement.
CCCGTTCCGTTTTTATTGACGCTTCGGTTGGCTTTGATCGAGGGGGCGTATGCAACCGCGGTCGATGCGGTATTGCTTTATGCGACGCACAGCACCGGCGTTATTTTACGCGCCTATCCGTTTGAAAAATTCGGCGATCAGGAATCCAAAGGGATGATTACGCTTGATACCGATGAAAACGGCTATGCGGCGCTGTACGGGAAAGAAAAAGTCTCCGTTATCGGTGTCTCTCAGGAAAAAGAGGCCCATTTCACGCAGAATGAAGGACTGGCGATTATCGAAGCCAGTTACATTGCTCCCGATATCGTTTCCAAAAAAATGGGTGAGAAAAAAGTTCCGAGCTGTCCTCATTACTATCGCACGTCTCGGGGAAGCGAACCGAAAATCGATATGGGGATCGGCTATGCGATGAGTTTGCTTGAGAAGTTTTCGTCTTCGCAGGTGTACGGCGGAAATATCGAGCTGCTTTCAAGCTACGAACCGCGTATCGTCAGCATGAGCGAGGAAGAAATCTCAGCGTTTATCGGCATGAACGTAGACAAAACGACGATTACCCAGATTTTCAAAAATCTGGGAATGCAGATCGGAAAACCAAAGGGATCGACGTTTGCCATTTCAATCCCGCAGTTTCGTCATGACATCATTAACAAACAAGACATTGTCGAAGAGATCGTCCGCATGGTGGGTATCGACAATATCCCGTCCAAACCGCTTCATTTTTCTGAAGCGAACCGCATGGGAGAGGATCTGAACGAATACCGTAAAACACGAATGTATCGTCACCGTGCCGCTCAAAGCGGTTTTTATGAGTCCGTTCATTTTGTATTCAACGAGCGGGCTCAACTTGAAAAATACGGCTTTGTCTGTACGGAAGAGGATAAAGAGCTGCTCAATCCGATTACGGCAACGTTCGATACTCTTCGTCCGACATTGTTGCTCGGACTTTTGAACTCGGCATCGGCAAACGTGAAAGTAAATCAGAAAAAAATCGCGTTGTTTGAAACAGGGATGGTTTTTGACCCGCGGCGCAACGAATCCAAGCGCCTCGGTTTTATCGTTTCGGGAGCCATGGAAGGAGAAAAAGTCTCTAATGCAGGCAAACCCTCAAATACGGATTTTGCTTCATTCGTCCAGTTGATTTCAAATGTGGCGGGTTCGTTTGAACTTCTGCCGCATACGCCGACGCATGCTCTGGCGCATCCTTATATGTGCGCAAAGGTGATGATCGATGGCCGGGAAGCGGGAGAATTATTCCGTATCCATCCGAATATCGAACAAGAGTTTGACCTTGCTCAAACGTTTGTGTGCGAGCTGAACACCGATAGTCTTCCGTATGGCTTGGTACAGGCACAGCCGTATTCGAAATATCAGGCATCTTCCCGTGATTTGAGTTTGCTTGTTTCGAAAAGCATATCGTATGAGACAATCAAATCGGTGATCGAGAAACATGCATCCCAACAGGTGCGCCGATTTTACCCTGTAGACCGCTATGTCTCTGAAGCTCTGGGCGATCAAATGAGTTTGACGCTGCGCTTCGTGCTCCAGTCGGACGAAAAAACCCTCGAAGAAGAGGATATTACCGCCGCGATGGAATGGGTTCTGAACGGCCTGAATGAAGAACTCGGAGTAAGTTTGCGATGACAAAAGCAAAAGTCTATCCCGCTCGATCCTTTGCTTTTTCCAGCAATGCGATTGCTCCTGACAAATCAATTTCTCACCGGTGTGCGATGTTTGCCGTTTTAGCCGAGGGAGAAAGCCGGATCGACAATTTTTTGCGGGCCGAGGATACCCTCAATACGCTCAAAATCGTCGGTCATCTTGGAGCTGAAATCCACGATGACGGATCAATTATCCGTGTCCGGTCAAACGGGATCAAAGAGACTTCTGAAATCCTTGATTGCGGTAACTCCGGGACGGGAATGCGACTTTTTTGCGGTCTTTTGTCATCTGCCGAGGGGCATTTTGTCTTGACGGGAGACGAATATCTCAAGCGTCGCCCGATGAAACGGGTGACACAGCCGCTGCGCTCTATCGGTGCGAAACTTGACGGGCGTAATAACGGCGATCTCGCCCCTCTCTCGATCCGGGGGGCGTCGCTTAAAGCATTTGATTATGTTTCTTCTGTTGCATCCGCACAGGTGAAAAGTGCGATGATGCTGGCGGCTCTGAGATCGGACGGCGTATGTACGTTCCGCGAGAGCGAACTTAGCCGCGACCACACCGAGCGGATGCTTCGGGGAATGGGAGCACGCATCGAGATTAACGGTCTTGAGACGAAGATATGGCCTCTCGAAAAACCTCTAAGTCCGCTTGATATCCGCGTTCCGGCAGATCCTTCGAGCGCTTTTTTCTTTGCGGTTTCTGCGGCGATTATCCCGGGATCAAGCGCGCTGATCGAGGGGGTGACACTCAATCCGACCCGTATCGAAGCGTTTAAAGTGCTGGAAAAAATGGGTGCCAAGATCAGTTACGATTTGACGGACGAGCGCTATGAGCCGATCGGAAATATCCGCGTCGAATACGCGCCGCTCAAAGCGGTCACGGTCGAAGAGAACATCGCCTGGCTGATCGACGAGCTTCCCGCTCTTTCCATCGCCATGGCCTGTGCCGAGGGGAAAAGCGTTGTCAAAAACGCTGAAGAACTGCGGGTCAAAGAATCCGATCGGATCAAAACGGTCGTCGACAATCTCAACCTCTGCGGCATCGCAACCGAAGAGTATCCCGACGGTTACGCCGTCATCGGCGGAAAACTTGCAGGCGCTGTCGTCAACAGCTACGGAGACCACCGTATCGCGATGAGTTTTTTGATTGCCGGGCTGAAATGCGGGATGGAGGTCGAAGATGTTGACTGCATCAATACCTCGTTTCCCAATTTTTTTGAACTGTTAAGCCAATGCGGGAAATGTGAACGATGAAAATAGAACTGGCCGAGAGTTACGGATTTTGTTTCGGAGTGAAACGGGCGATCAAAATCGCCGAAGATAACCGCAATTCGGCCACCTACGGACCGCTGATCCATAATGCCAACGAGATTGATCGTCTGAAAAACGATTTCAATGTCGCTTTGAGTGAAAATCTTGATACGTTTAGAGCGGGGGATACCGCCGTTATTCGTACGCACGGCATCCCGAAGCAGGAACTGACAGTGCTCAACGAACGCAATGTCAACGTGGTCGATGCCACGTGTCCTTACGTTACCAAGCCTCAGCAGATTTGCGAAGAGATGAGCGCGCAGGGGTACGATATCGTCATTTTCGGCGATGAAACGCATCCGGAGATCAAAGGGGTTAAAAGTTACGCCGTCGGTAACGTTTTTGTCGTCAACAGCCCCGATGAAATCGATGCTCTCCGATTGCGCGAAAAAGTGGCGGTCGTCGCGCAGACAACCCGGAAAATCGAAGATTACCAGCTAATTGTCGGAAAACTGATGGCTACGCATAAAGAGGTACGTGTTTTTAATACGATCTGCAATGCAACGTTCGACAATCAGGATGCGGTACGAAAACTGGCCAAAAAAGCGGATGTGATGATCGTCATCGGGGGAAAAAATTCTTCCAATACCAAGCAGCTTCATGCTATTGCCAAAGAGTTCTGCCCCGACAGTTACCACATCGAAAGCCAAGACGATCTTCAAAGCGATTGGTTCGCGGGAAAAGAGCTTTGCGGCATCAGTGCCGGAGCGTCAACTCCCGACTGGATCATTGACGACGTTGTCAAAAAAATCAATCTTCTGGCAAATGCCTAGCCTTTCAGCTTCTTTCTCTAAACTCAATCCAAGCATTTTTTCGCTATAATCAGCCAATTTTTAGTTACAAGGGATTAGGTATGGCTTTCGATAACGAAGCATTCGAAGAAGAAAATTTTGCCGAGATGTTAGAGGCGTCTTTCAAAGAGCAAGAATCGACTCGCATCACAGAAGGTGAAATTGTAGAAATCCAGGAGAGTGACAACCGCGCGTTGGTAGGCGTCGGCGAAAAACTCGAAGGGATTCTTTCATTGGACGAGATCCGCGATACAGAAGGAAAACTTCTTTTCAACGTCGGTGAAAAAATTACGGTAATGATTACAGGACACTACAACGAGCGTCCGAAAATTTCGTATAAAAAAGTGCTTGAACAAGAGAAAACTCTTGCATTCATCAATGCGCACAAAGAAGATTTCGAATCGGTCATCGTCGATGCAATCGTGACCAAGAAAAATAAGGGGGGATATCTTCTTGAAGCGGACGATGTCCATTTCTTCCTTCCTCGTTCATTGGCGGCGTTTAAAGAGACGGATAACGTCATCGGCAAAATGGTCAAAGCACAGGTCGTCAAAATCGATCCTGCAGAAGCGTCAATCGTCGTTTCACGCCGCAAACTGTTCAACGATGAGCGCAAACGCAAAAAAGAAGTGATTGACGCATTGATGGAAGAGGGCAAAATCATCCAGGGGACCGTCAAAAAGATCACCAGTTACGGGATGTTCGTCGATGTCGGCGGGATCGACGGGCTGGTTCATTACAACGAGATCAGCTACAAAGGACCGGTTAACCCTTCAAAACTTTATAAAGAGGGTGATGAAGTAACGGTTAAAGCGATTGCGTACGATAAAGACAAACGCCACCTTTCATTGTCGATCAAAGCGGTTCAGCCTGATCCGTGGAAAGAAGTCGAAGAAGCGCTGGATGAGGGCGATACCATTACCGTTACCGTCAGCAATATCGAGCCGTACGGTGTGTTCGTTGACCTAGGAAACGACATCGAAGGGTTCTTGCATATCTCCGAAATCACGTGGGATAAAAACATCAAACACCCGAAAGATTATTTGACTCTCGGTCAGGAAATCGACGTAGAGGTTATCGAAATCAACTCGAAAACGCATAAATTGCGCGTTTCGTACAAACGCCTTCAGCCTAAACCGTTTGAAGAGTTCATGAAAAAATGCAAAGAAGGCGACGTCGTCAAAGGGACTGTTACGTCATTGACCGACTTTGGTGCGTTTGTCAAAGTGGGAGGAGTCGAAGGACTTCTGCACAATCAAGATCTTTCATGGGATAAAAACGTCAAATGCAAAGAGACGTTGAAAATCGGTGACGAGATCGAAGTCAAAATCGCGAAAATCAATGCCGAAGACGAAAAAATCTCTTTGAACCGTAAATCGCTTGAAGAGAGCCCGATCGATCAGTTTGCCATGAAACACAAAATGAACGACGTCGTCAACGCAACGGTCCGTGATGTCAAAGATTTCGGCGTATTCGTTTCTCTCGAAGGCGGAGTAGATGCGTTGATCCGTAACGAAGACCTCTATCCGCTTAATCCCGAAGAGCTTCAAATCGGTCAAACCATCGAAGCGGCGATTTTGGTAATCGATGCAAAACGCGATCGTATCCGTCTTTCGGTCAAAAAACTTGAGCGTATCAAAGACCAGGAAATGCTCAACGAAATCAACGATGACGAGTCGAACAGTCTTGGTGACTTGATCAAAGACCAATTGAAATAAGTACGATGCGACGGTTTACCTACTGGCTGTTTCCTCTAATAGCAGCAGCGGTAGCCGCGTTTATTGTCATTTTTATGGTTCAAATCAATCCGTCCGTTCCTTTATCGGAACGTTTTTCGGCGGAAGGGAAAGATGTATCCTTCGGCAATGCCGGAGCAGAAGAATCAAGCTGGCTGGAACGTTTCTCCCAAAGTAAGGAGAAAGGATATTTTTATCCGGTGAACGAAGTGCATTTGGTACTTGATGCCGGAGAAACTCCTTCGGTTCCAAATTACCGTCTTACGGTACCGCTTAAAGATTCATATGAGCTGTTTTGCGTCAAGCAGGAGCTTCATAACAAAGCGCTTCCCTATTTTCTCCAAAGAGAGGGTGACGCGATGACCCTCTTGGTCGATTCGAACGACCAGAACACACTCGCATCTCTTGTAACAAAACTAAAAACCTACCAAATCACGGCGACGCTGTCGCCTTATACAGAGGAAAAGTAATGGAAAAATATAAAATTGTCGTATGTGACCATATCCATGAAGAAGGGCTGAATATTCTTCGCCGCGACGATCAGGTCGAAATGATTTTCGCTGCCGACATGGATAAAACGGCCTTGTTGGACGTTATTAAAGATGCCGATGTAGCTATTACGCGTAGCTCTACCGATGTTGACGACAAATTTATTAACGCCGTGAAAGGGAAACTCAAAGCAGTTGTCCGTGCCGGCGTAGGAGTCGATAATGTCGATATTCCGGGATGTTCCAAAGAAGGGATTATCGTCATGAATGTCCCTACCGCCAACACGATTGCTGCGGTGGAGCTTACAATGACGCACATGCTCTCATGCATGCGTATGTTTCCGTACTCTCACGACCACCTCAAAAATCAGCGTATCTGGAAACGCGAAAAATGGTACGGGTATGAGCTGAAAGGGAAAAAACTCGGAGTTATCGGTTTCGGTAACATCGGTAGCCGCGTCGGTATTCGCTCCAAAGCGTTCGAAATGGACGTCATCGCATATGATCCGTATATCCACCCGTCCAAAGCGACCGATGTCGGAGTCAAATATACGACGAATTTCGAAGATATTCTCAGCTGCGACATTATTACGATCCACACGCCTAAAAACAAAGAGACCGTCGGAATGATCGGTGCGGACGAAATCGCCAAAATGAAAGACGGCGTCGTTCTTATCAACTGCGCACGCGGCGGACTGTACGACGAAGACGCCCTCTACGACGGTCTCAAATCGGGGAAAATCCGTTTCGCAGGGATCGACGTGTTCAACAAAGAGCCGGCAACGGATCACAAACTGCTTGATCTGGACAACATCTGTGTTTCTCCGCACCTCGGTGCCAATACGTTCGAATCACAGTACAATATTGCCGTCGAAGCGGCGCAGCACGCGATTGAAGCGGCCAAAGGGATTGCTTACCCGCACGCTCTGAACCTGCCGATCGACGAGACCAAAATCCCGTCTTTTGTCAAACCGTTCCTTGAAATGGTTCAAAAAATCGGTTTCCTCGCATCACAAATGAACAAAGCGCCGATCGTATCGATCAAAGTCAGCGGCCGCGGCGAAATCGCCGAATACCGTTCGTCTTTGGCTACTTTCGTCACCGTCGGTGCATTGGCCGAAACGTCGGGCGAAACGATCAATTACGTCAATGCCGATTTTATCGCCAAAGAACGCGGTATCAAAATCGAGACCGAAGAACTTGCCGAAAGCCCGGTGTATAAAAACCTTGTCACCGTTAAAATTACAACGGACAAAGAAGCGATCGAGATCAGCGCGACGATGTTCAATGACGACGTACAACGTATCGTCGATATCAACGGTTTCGGCGTCGACGTCGAACCGACCGGGAACATGATCCTCTTCAAAAACACCGATGTTCCTGGGGTTATCGGCCAAGTGGGAACCTTGCTCGGCGCACACAATGTCAACATCGCCGACTTCCGCCTCGGGCGCAACAAAAGCGGCGAAGCGTTGGCGGTCATCATCGTTGACTCCGCCGTCAACGACAAAACCCTCAAAGAGCTTTCTGCACTCAATGCCTGCATCAGCGTTTCGTACGCACGTATTTAATCTCCATTCTCTTCCTCTGCCTAAGCGCAGGGGAAAACCATTATCGTTTTCTATCATATTTTGACAATGCATTAAACTCTCTGGCTAACTTTTATATTTCAGTAATAGAGTGTACTTGTAGAAATCATTCCCCTTATACGGTATAATAAATGATCAAAACAACTACAAACAACTATGCTGTGCTACCCTATAAAGGAACCGTGTGAATAGACTGACCGTTGTTCGTCCCGTTGATGATCTCATTCAGGTTTTTGATGTGTACGAAAAACGGGGGGGAGTCACGTTTCAGCCGCCCAGACAATTTGCCGAACCCGGTGAATTGGCTCTTTATTTAACCAAGAAAAAAAAGATTTATTTCCTCTTTTCAAACGATAATGTCGTTGAAGAATCGGTGACGCTGCCTTCGGTGATCACGAACGAAGCGACGATTGAAAGCGCGCTCAATGCACGAATTCAGGACGAACGCGGCATCCACGACAAACTTATCTTGAAGTGCCTGGGTACATCGACGGATGCTACGGGCGAGAGTGCTACCCATCGGTACGAAGGACTCTATGAACACGAAGTTCTTTCTGCTATTGCCGCCATACCCAACCTCGAATACCTTCAACAGATTACCACGGAGCCTTACGCCCTTTTTGCCCTCTCTGAGCAGATATTTCAAGGCAGAAGCTACCTTTGCGTGTATACGAGCGAGCAAAAGAATCTTATTGTCGCCGTAGACGACGGAGTGCTTCTTTTTTACCGGACAGGGGTGATTGCCGTTGAGAATGAAATCGACCGGGTTGCGGAGCAAATCCGTGACATCAGTAGAACGGTTGCCTACGCCCATCAACAGTTTCGTGAAGTCAATTTTGAGTTTATTGCTCTGTCCGGTACGATTGCCGATGCAAAAGCGGCAACCGTCCAGCTCCAAATGGCGACGCGCTTGAACGTGACGGTTTTAGCTCCGACGTTGATGGTTCGGGGATTGGACAAATACAATGCCCAAAATGCAATTCTTGAAATAGGGAGTCTTTACCTTCCAAAATCGATGAATTTTCTCCCGGATCGGGTCAAAGCAGCTCACGAATTTTATACGGGGGGCCTTATTGCCGCAGGGGTCGCTTTCGTCTTTATGCTGTATGCGCTGTTTCAGGGATTGAGTGCTTATCATGGCTATCAGGAGAGTTTCGATCAATACAAACTTACTGAATCCAGACTGTCGCAAACACTTCGGAACACCGAGACGCTGAATGAACGGCAGCTCGATGAGATAACCGAACAACTCAAAAGTCTGACGCCGCTGCATGAGCATTTCATCGATGATCTGCTCCCTTTGGAAAATGTCTTGAATCTGCTCAAACCGAATACTCTGACGTATAATGAAAATAACGGCAGCGGGATTCTTGTATTGAATTTTAAACATAAAAGCAAGAGTCTGATGGATCTGTATTTGTTTGAAAAAAAATTCAAACATGAAGTCAGTGCGATCAAAAATGCGCAGTTCACCTCTTTGTATAAAACAGATTACAACGCGCTTGTCTTCGAATCGACGCTTGAAATCGGTGAAAAAGCTCAAGGTGTGTCCCGATGATCACGCGATGGCTTTTAACATTCGTCTTGCTCGTCATTGCCGTATTGTCATCGGCTTCCGTCGAATGGTTTGAGGCCAAGCGCCTTCAAGCGGAACAGATTACCGGAGTCTACAGAGATCATATCCGCGAGCTGCAAAACATGAACGACACCAATAAATGGCTGAAGAATGTGGTCATTCCCTATTTTTCGTCCATGCCGCTCACTAAACGCGACGCCGAACTTGATATGATCCGTTTTTACGATCAGTATGCACAACGATACAATTTCGGCGTCTCTCAATTTATTTATTACGATACATCTGCCAAAATGGATGTCAGTTTTGACTTTACCCCGAATAATCAAGACGATATTGACCGTTTTTTAGCGCTTCGATATGATCGCGGCTTCATACAGATTAAAGAGTTCAATATCGAAGAGGGAACGATCCACGGCATACTGACGATTATCCAGCCGATACAGGGAGAAGCGAATGCATCTGGACACTAAATCGTTTGTACTCCTTGTTTCTCCTTTTGTCGTCGCAAGCGGTGTATGGCTGTTCAGCGATTCGCTTATAGCATCCCTCGAGCATTTTTTTGAGCCGGCCCGACAACAATCGACAAAAATACTGCAGGAAAAAGGGGAGCGGTATCGCTATTTGACCGAGCATCGAAATGAATACGCTTCTCTTCTGAAGCAGATTCAAATTCGGAATGAAAACCGGTTTTGGATCAGTGAACGTTTGTTTGTGCCGTTTGCCGAGCCACTCTCCTCCTCGCCGTCTGTTCCATCGGAATCGTCATTGCCGCTTTTGCCGCCGCCGCTGCTTCCTGCAAGCGGTGGGGATTTCAAGGCTCTGGCGGCTGTGAAATGGAGTGTTCAGATGATACTCCCCGACCAGCAGACGGCCATTATCAACAATCAAATTATGCACGTTGGCGAAAGCATCAATGGGGTAAAATTACTTCATGTAAAAAAAGACAGCGTGAGCATCCAAACTGATAAAGGTATACAATGGATAAAATTATTTCACTAAGCATCGGATTGCTTTTGAGTGTTTTTCTGGCAGGATGCTATACAAAGTCACCGCCGACGCATCCGGACAAACTTTCGGAAACGGCTCAGAAGGCTTCGGCTTCGTCCGAGATTAAATTTTTTAACGAACAGGCTAAAAATATCCCGCCGCCGCCGATGGTACTGCCCAGCGTATACCATAGCATTTCCCCCTTCAGCGGAAAAACTATCTCGATGGGGGCGGAAAATGCCAATCTTCGACAAGTCCTTTATATCATTGCACAAAATGCTGGTCTCAATCTGATCATTAACAGTGACGTCGATGCCAACACGACCATCACCCTGACCTTGGACAAGGCGCCGATTGAAGACGCGCTGGATACCGTGATGGAGCTGTCGGGATGTTCGTATACCCTGAAAAACAATATGCTTTATGTCCAACAATACACTCAGCGAACGTTTTCCATCCCTTATATCCATACCCAAAGTTCGTTTGATTCGACACTCGGGGGAGATATACTGGGTCAAAATGCCAAAGCATCGGGGGTGAGCGGAAAATTTGCCCTAAACTATAAAAATCCGATCGAAGCCAACGATTTTTACAAGCAGATCGAAGCCAATGTCAAAGAAACCCTCTCTCCAAACGGTAAATACACCCTCAATAAATTTACCGGAACCCTCATCGTTACCGATACCAAAAAATCGCTGGACAACATCGACAGCATGCTTAAAAGAATCAAAAAAAGCGCTTCCCGGCAGGTGCTCATTGAAGCTAAAATTCTTGAAGTGGTCTTGAATGACGAACATGAACTGGGGGTTGACTGGAATACGCTTCCCGGAGCCATCGGCGATTTTACCCTTTCTCAGACATTGGGGCTGTCTAAAGCGGTAGCGGGTACCTTTTCGTACAGCGACAAACATCTCAATGCCGTCATGCACGCACTCGATACCGCCGGAGATGTGGAAACGCTTTCGAACCCCCGTATCAAAGTCTCCAGCGGCCAATCCGCCCTGTTTACCTCGGGAAAACTTGTTCCGTTCTGGGATTTGGAAGTGACCCCTTCGACCACCACCGGCACCACCATCACCCCCGCTATTTACGAATACACACGTCGTGACGTTCTGGACGGGCTGTCGCTCGGTGTTACCGCCAATATTACCGAAGAAGGGCAGATCATCCTCAACATCGTTCCGGTTACCTCTACGATAGAGGGCGAAAAAACGATTACCCGAACGATCGATACCGTCCCTGAAGAAGTGGCGAATGCACCTATCCTCAGCATCAAAGAAGCCGGGACGATTATCTATGCCCGCAATAACGATTTGGTTCTTATCGGAGGTCTGATGAATACGATCAAAAAAGATCAACGCGAGAGCATCCCCCTTTTGGGAGAAGTTCCCTATCTCGGAGCTCTTTTTTCGCGTACGTATCAAAAAGACGAAAAGCGCGAACTCGTTATTTTACTTAAGCTCACTATGGTAGAGCAATGAAACGTTTCATCCTGCTGAGCTTCGCCCTCATCACTTCGCTGGGAGCCGATACTCTCGCGTTCGGTTCCAAGGATGCAAGCACGCAGTCGTCTCCCAGCTCTTACCAATCGCTTCAGCTCAGTGTGACCCAAACGATGGAGGCCGCTCTTGCCGTGCTTCAAAAAGTACCCGCCTATTATCGTCATCATGTCGGCATTTACCAAAATGAAGAGCGTTATGTCGTCCGCTACCAAAATGACAAATTTCCACGCATTCTCCCGTGGATCAGCCGTGATTTTAAAAAAGCGGGATTTAAAGACGCCTTTATCGTCCCTTCGACGACCGCCGAACCGATTCAACTTGCTGCCGCTGCCGCGCCCTCACCCTCGATGCCTTTGAAAAAAGAAGAGCCGAGCGTACCCGTACGTGCGAACATCAGCGAAGCCGTACCGACGTTGAGCCGACACGATCAGACCCGTCTGATCCTGGATGCCCAAAGGGCCTACGAACAGCGGGATTTCACCCAAGCAACGGTGTATTACGAAATGATGGATGCCGCGGGGCTGAAAGATCGCCAGATACTTCTCAACCTCGCGTATCTGTACGGGCGCGAAGGCTCTTTTGCCTTGCTGGAAAAAAAGATCGAGGGGAAACGGGGGGTCGACGATTACCTATACGCGTACGGCATAGGGGCACTGGAAGCAGGGCGCAGCGACCTTTACACCTCTTTGTCTCCGCATCTGATGTATGATAAAAGCGGCCGTCTGGCAATGGTTTGCGGCTATTTCTTCGAACAGGAGAAAAACCTCGAACGGGCGCATACGTTTTATAAAATGGCCTACAATGCGGCTCCGTCCAATCCCCATATTCTTTATGCCTATGCCCGCAGTGCCGATATACGGGGGGAGAGAGACCAGGCGCTCTATCTCTACACGCAGCTTGCCGAGCTGGGAAGCGAATTCGAATCACTGCGGCTCATCGCGCAAACGCGCATCCAAACCCTAAGGAGATGACAATGAAAAAAGGTTTTACTCTCATAGAACTCTCAATCGTGCTGATTATTATCGGGTTGCTCACGGGAGGAGCGTTTCAGGTGCTCAAAATGATGAATGAAAAAGCCCGCGCCACCCAAGCCAAAGATACGCTGCAGTCGGCAAAAGAGGCCATTATCGCTTTTGCCATCAACAACAGCCGTCTTCCGACAGATGCCGAATTCACGAATATGAATCTCATGGGGCCAGGAAATATCCCCATGTTTTACAACTCCGACGCGCAGTTGCAAACGGCTCTGTGCGATACGCCAACAACGCCGTTGTCGACAGTCGATGCCAACGGGGTCACCACCGCCAATATCGGCTTTGTGCTTGCCGTAGCCGGCGAAAATTTTAACGTTCAGACGGGACGAACCGGAGATGTGATCACGTTTCATCAATGGAATACCCAAAACATCGATGATGAAACGACGGTTTTAAATCGTCCGGAGCCGTATGATGACTTGTATCTTTCCGTGACGCTGGGAGAATTGCAATCACTGACGGATTGTCAGACCAACAGATTCCAGATTATCAACACGACGCTGCCGGTAGGAACCGTAGGAACGTCCTACGCCCTGAATCCCACCGTTGTGACAACCGGAGGAACCCCCGCGTGTACAACTCCGCCCGTAGCTCCGTGTGCCTATACCGTCAGCGGTCTGGCAGGAAGCGGACTCTCTTATAACGCTGCGACCAACGCCGTTTCAGGTACGCCTACGTCAGCCAATAATTATCTGCTAACGTTTACCGCTACGAACGGTACCGCGACCGACACAAAATCCCTTTTGCTTGTCATCAGTGCGCCGGTCGGCAGCGGCAGCGGCGGGGGCGGCGGTTCGGGAACGGTTACGCGGCAAGAATGTCTCGATGCCTGTGCCGCGGCGGGCGGAAGTCGCAGCCAAATAAAAAGATGCGAACGATCATGTCCAAAGAAATAGGATAAAATAATGCAGCCTAATAAACCCATCGGAATTCTCCTCCAAGAACTCGGCTTTATCACCGACGAGCAGATCAACGTCGCCCTTGACGTCCAAAAAGTCAATCCTAAATTTTTGGGAGAAATCCTCGTCGACCTCGATTTCGTCACCCAAAATGAAATCGGCGAAGCGATCGCTATCCAAAGCAAACTCGAATTTATCGATCTGGATACGATTTCTCCGACCCTCGAAGCGATTGCTATGGTCCCTCAAAACATTGCCCAGACGCGTTTTATACTGCCTCTTTATCTGGAAGGAGAGACGCTTGTCGTCGCAACGCAGGATGTCAACGACTTGATGACTCTCGATTATCTGCGCAAAGAGACACGCAAGCAGATACGTTATGTCATTGCCGACAAAAACAAGATTTCCCGTTTCGCCCAATTGTATTATCAAGAGCTTTCCCATCCGATCGAAGCCGAAATCCAATCCCTCGCCAAAAAAGCCGCGGACAAACTGACGATCGATATTGTGCGGCTTGTCGATTTGCTGCTTAACAATGCCGTCAAAGAGCGGACTACCGACATCCATATTACGCCGGAAGGGGCGGCGACGCACGTCTTTTATCGGATTGACGGGGTAATGCGTCATTATTTTTCCATACCGATCGAGGTACATCACCAAATTGCCGCACGGGTCAAAATCATGGCTGAACTCGATATCTCGGAACAGCGCCGTCCGCAAGACGGTGCGTTTTCGTACGATTTTCTAAGTGAAAAATTTGATTTGCGCGTTTCGACGATGCCTACCAATTTCGGGGAAAACATTGTCATGCGTTTGTTGGGGCGCAACAGCTCGTTGTTTTCACTCTCTCAGTTGGGATTTACGGCACAAAACGTCGAGAAAATCGGGCACCATTTTTCGAAACCTTACGGCGTTATTTTGGTCGTGGGACCTACCGGAAGCGGTAAGACGACGACCCTTTATTCGGCCCTTCGCAAAATCAATCCGCTGCAAAAAAATGTCCTGACCGTTGAAGACCCGATCGAATATCGATTCAGTTTCGTCAAACAGACGCAGGTTAACCGCAAAGCGGGGTACCTGTTCGATACGGCGCTGCGCTCTTTTATGCGACAAGACCCCGACGTCATGCTGGTCGGGGAAATCCGGGATACGGAAACGGCGGCGCTTGCCATCCGCGCTTCCATCACCGGGCACCTTGTCCTCTCAACCTTGCATACCAACGACGCCGTGGGGGCCATTCCCAGATTATCCGATTTGGGCGTCCCGAATTATCTGATCGGCTCCGGACTTCTGGCGATTATCGCTCAGCGTTTGATACGAAAACTTTGCCCGTATTGTAAAACGCCTATCGAAGTCAGCGAAGAAGATTTAGCAGCCAAAGGTGTTGCTACCGCGCTGATTCATGCGTATCCTGCCCAGCACGTATATGAAGCTGTCGGATGTGAACGATGTCACCACACGGGTTATTCCGGTCGTCAGGCAATTATCGAGATTCTGGAGATTAACGATGAAATCGAATCGATGATCGTTGATGGTGCGACTACCCAAAGCCTTTTGAAAGCGGCCCGTAATTATGGCATGGCCACCATGCGCGATGACGGTCATATCAAAGTCCTTCAAGGGATTTCGACTTTTAAAGAAGTGGATCGGGTCGTATTGTAATGCTTTTTTTGGTGGAAAGTCTCAATAGCGATCATCGACGTTCTTACGGTCTTTTTAAGGCCGATAACACAAGCCTGCTGTTGAAACATCTTGCTACCCAACAGATCGTTCCGCTGCGTATTCGCAAGGTTCCCTCTTTTTTAGCCCGTTTTATCCCCGAAGCAAAGGTTAAAATTACCGCCGAAGAGGTGATTGAACTGATCGAGAGCCTCCATCTTGTGGTTAAATCCGGCCTTCCTTTGTATAACGGATTGATGGATTTGGCCGAAGATGCCAGTAACCCGAATTTTAAAAAAATGATGATTGCGGTCGGCGAAGAGATACAAAGCGGGAAATCGCTCTCATCCGCCTTCAGGCCGTATGAAAAAACGCTGGGAACGATGATCGTCAATCTGATTCAAATCGGTGAAGAGACCGGACAGCTCGAAGCGACTCTCGCGCGCGGAGGGAAATTTTTAAAGCGGACGCTGAGCTTGAAGAAAAAAGCAAAACAGGCCCTTATCTACCCCTCATTCGCATTTGCCACCGTTTCCGCGGCGATGCTCGTGTGGATGCTTTATGTTCTGCCGCAAATGACCGATCTGTTCAAGCAGATGAACGTCGTTCTTCCTCCGTTGACACTTGCTTTGATCGCCTCATCGGATTTTCTTTCCAACTATCTTGGGTATCTTTTTGGCGCATTGATCGTTCTGGTCATCCTTTTTAAAGTCATACACGCAAAATATCAAAAAGTCAGGTTTCATACCGATCGCTATATTCTGAAAATCCCGGTGATCAAGCAAATCATTTCGGGATTCAATATGGCTTTTGTCGCCGAATATCTCCGTTTGTCTCTGGTTTCGGGGGTTCCGCTGTTTAACGCATTGGAAATTCTCAAAAACAACGTTAAAAACGAAGTCTTTCAAGAAGCGCTTCAGCGGGCTCATGATGATGTTTCGCGCGGATTGCAGCTTTCCGTTGCGTTTAAAAATACCTCTCTTTTCAGCCCTTTCATGATCCGGATGATGGGAGTGGGGGAAGTGTCGGGCAATCTTGATTCCCAGCTCGAACTCGTTGCCGATCATTATCAGGAAAAAGTCGACTATTACGCCGAAAATATCGGCAAGGTGATCGAACCGGTCGTTCTCATACTGGTGGGCGGATTTATGGCGCTGGTGATGATCGGCCTGATGGGGCCGATGTACGATCTGATCGGGGCCATGGGAAATCAATGATTTTCACCCCGGTTGCTTGAAAAAAAAAGAAAATACTCGATATAATAAAAAATATACAGTAATGAAAGGATATTCATGAACAGAAAAGGTTTTACACTTGTAGAATTATCGATCGTATTGATCATCATCGGGCTTATCATCGGAGGCGTTCTTAAAGGGACGGATTTGATCAACAGCGCCAAGCAAAAGAAGTTTTACAATACGTTTGTAAAAACATGGCAGGTAGCTGCGAACCAGTATCAGGACAGAACCGGACAGATATTGGGTGATGGCGCTAACAACGGTAGTGCCGGAACAGCAGATGGACTCCGTGAGACGATTGATCTTTCGACGACAACAACCGTCCAAACTCGATTGGCACAAATCGGTCTGGATGTTCCGGTTACGAATACGGGAAATTCAGGCTCTTACAGTGTTGAAGGGAAATATGTCACATCCCCAACCACCGCGACCTTGCGTGCTCAGAGTATCAACGGCAATAATCGTAATGTATTTCAGCTGATAGCCGTACCTACAGATGTAGCGGTTGCTATCGACACGATGGTTGACGGCACTGCTGATGCAGGTCTCGGTGATGCACGACGGACTACTGCGACGGATACCGCATTGACAGATGCTACTGCACAGTGGCCAAGTGCCGATCCGGCAAACGGCGGGACTGCAACCGTCAATATGACGATTCTCTTCTAAAATCTTCTTTTCCCGCTTTGGCGGGAATCCCCGCATACTTTTTTTATCCATTAGAGACCTTTTAGCCCCGTTCCGTTATAATAGAATACTTTTTTACGCGGAGTCTGGATGAGTACGGAAGAGATCGGAGCGCTGTTACAGGATAAATCCAAACTCCTCTCCGAAATCTATTTCGACCTGCAGGCGGCGTGCGAAGCCAAATACGGCCCCGATACCCTCGTGATTATCGAAGTGGGATCGTTTTTCGAGGTGTACGAGGTCAACAACGAAGCGATGAAGATCGGCAAGGCGAAAGAAGTTGCCGAATTTCTCAATATCCAGCTCACCCGTAAAAACAAAGCCATTCTTGAAAATTCCATCCAAAACCCGCTGCTTGCGGGGGTTCCGACCGTATCGATCGAGCGCTATCTCAGCCGCCTCGTGCAGTCGAAAAAATACACGATCGTTCTGGTGCGCCAGCAGGGCGAACCGCCGCACATCCGCCGCTATATCTCCAACATCATCTCTCCGGGGACGAACTTCGACTACATCGCCGAAGCAAGCGAAAACTACATCGCCTCACTCCTGATCGACCAAAACCACGGCGTTTATTCGGTCGGATACGCCGCCATTGACGTTGGTACGGGCAAAACACTCATCAACGAGATACACGGTACGCGTGAGGACAAAACGTACGCCTTGGATGAAGTGTTTACCCTCCTGCAAAGCTATCAGACCTCCGAAGTCGTTGTGACGTTTTGCGACGCGATGATCGATACGGACGAAGTGATGCGCTATCTGGAGATCAATGCGCACCATCGCGCAAGTCTCAACGACAAACGGCTTCGTATCGACTATCAAAACGAGCTTTTCGGGCGTATCTACCAGATCCGCTCTCTCCTCAGCCCTATCGAGTATCTGGATCTGGAGCGTTTCCCGTACGCTTCCGAATCGCTGGGGGTGCTGATCAACGTGATCATCGATCACGACAGCGCGATCATCGAGAAGATGAACCGCCCGACGTTTCTGGGGACGGCGCGTTATATGTATCTGGGGAACAACGCGGCCGAACAGCTCGGGATCATATCCCGCGACGCGGACGAGATGACGGTGCTCAAACTCATCGACAAAACCTCCACGGCGATGGGAAAACGGTTGCTGCGCGAACGGCTGCTCAATCCCGTCTGCGATCCCAAACTGCTCGAAGAGCGTTATGACCTGATCGAAAAGATGCAGTTGCACATCGCGCCGCTGGAGACGAAACTCAAAGAGGTGTACGACCTCGAGCGGATACTGCGGCGGCTGAAGCTGGGGAAACTGCATCCCTACGAGTTGGCCTATTTTCATGCATCGCTCAGTGCCGCCGAAGCGTTGTTCGATGAGGCGAAAAAACTGGGGATTACGTACGACAGATCAAGCGCACAGGAGTGCGTCCAGTGCGGCGTTGAGTTGCGCCGAATATTTGCCATCGAGACGTGCGCGAAGTTTCGGCGCGATCAGGTGGACGAGAACCTGTTCAACGAAGGGATCGATCCCGCCATCGACGCCCTCGAAGCATTGCAGCGTTCCAACGAAACGAAACTGCACGCCATTATCGAGCACATCGGCACTTTTTTCGAAGGGGAAGGGGGACCGTATGCGTCCCTCGGATGGCTCGAGAGCGAGGGGTATCATCTGCTGATGACGCGCAACCGCTACGTGAGCGTCGAAGAGCAGCTCTACAACAGCTTCTTCACGCTCGAAGGGGAGCACTATTTTTTCCGCGATTTTCAGGTACGCAAGCTCAAAACGTCGGTGAAGCTCTCTTCGGCGCTGCTGGACGAGCTCTCGATCGAGAACGCGGGGGCCAAATCGCGGATGCTCGCACAGGTACGGGAACGCTACGCTGAACAGCTGGAGCAGATCGAACGGCGTTTTTCGCACGCGATCGAACACCTGATCGGATTTTTGGCGGTGCTGGACGTTGCCCTCAGCAGTGCCAAATGTGCTGCGCAGTACCGCTACGTCCGCCCGGAACTCGTCACCGATGCGAAAGAGGCGTTTATCGAAGCGGTGGGATTGCGCCATCCGCTGATCGAATCGCGCGAGGAGAACGGGATATTCGTTCCCAACGACCTCTTTTTGGGCAAAGCGGGAACCCAGTATTTCGACGAGCACACGACGATCGAGGCCAGCGGCGGGGATGATGTCAAAGGGGTGCTGCTCTATGGGATCAACTCAAGCGGGAAGTCGTCTTTGATGAAGAGCATCGGCCTTGCCGTCGTCATGGCACAGGCGGGGTTTTTCGTCCCTGCCGCAAGCCTCCGTTTCGCCCCGATCGACAAGCTCCTGACACGCATCGTCTCCAAAGACAATCTCTACAAGGGACTTTCGACGTTTGCGGTCGAGATGCTGGAACTGCGCAACATCTTCAACCGTGCGACCCCAAACACCCTCATACTCGGCGACGAGATCAGCCACGGCACCGAAACCGAATCGGCGCTCGCCATCGTCGCCAGCGCGATCCTCAAACTTCGCGAAATCGGCAGCCTCTTCATCTTCGCGACGCACCTGCACCAGCTCTCAAACTTAAGCGAAATCCAGAAAGCCAAGGGGATCGTGCTGCTGCATCTGGGGGTCTATTACGACGAAGCAAGCGATCGTCTCGTGTACGACCGAAAACTGAAATCCGGGAGCGGTTCGACGCTGTACGGTCTGGAGTTCGCCAAATCGCTCCATATGGACGAGACTTTCTTGAAAAAGGCGTACGAAATCCGCGGCCGGATCACCGACAAAACGCACGAAGCCTCGATGCTCAAACGAGAGAAAAAAAGCCGCTACAACACGAAGCTCTACCTTACCAAATGCGCCCTGTGCGAAGAGGCGGTTGATGAAGTCCACCATATCGTCCCGCAGGCCAACGCCGATGATGGCGGTTCGATCGGTCATTTTGGGATGAATCACCGTTACAATTTAATACCTTTGTGTTCAAAGCACCACAGGCTCGTCCATGAGGGGAAAATTGCTATTCACGGGTTTGTGATGAGCGAGGACGGATTGAGACTGAGCTATTCGGAAAGCTAGGTACGGTATTCCTGTAGCGTCTGCATATAGTTGGCCCGCTCATATGCCGCTTTGTTCGGGCAGTGATGGAGCGAGAGCGATCCCTTCATCTGCGCAATCGATTCGTACTCGTGTTTTTCCAGCCACTCATGCAGCTCGTCCAGAACGTTTCGGATATGACCGGCTCCATGGCGTAGCAGCGCCGAGGCCATCTGCACCGCGTCGGCTCCGCTCATGATCGCTTTGAGCACATCCAGATGGGTGTGTACCCCCGTGGAGAGGCACAGCGAGAGGTTCAACTCTTTGTACAGTATCGCCGACCACCGCAGCCCTTCGCT
>NZ_JQGL01000143.1 GCF_000747095.1 Sulfuricurvum sp. MLSB | reverse complement strand
TTGCGGGGCTGGCCGTCGCCATCGTCGCCCTGCCGCTAGCCATGGCCATCGCAATCGCCTCTAATCTCCCGCCGGAGCGGGGGCTGTTTACCGCCATCGTAGCGGGCTTTTTGATCTCGGCCCACGGCGGAAGCCGCTACCAGATCGGAGGGCCGACGGCGGCATTTATTGTCACCGTCGCAACGGTTGCAATGAAGCACGGCTACGAGGGACTGGTACTGGCTACGATTATGGCCGGAATAATTCTCGTACTGATGGCCTTTCTGAGAGCCGGAGAGATGATCAAGTTCATCCCCTATCCTGTCATTGTCGGATTTACTTCGGGAATTGCTCTTTTGATTGCCTTTTCGCAAATCCGCGATTTTTTCGGCCTCCGTGTCGAAACCGTTCCTCCCGATTTTCTCGATAAACTCGCCGTCTATCTCGCCCATCTGCATGATACGAATATCGTTGCCGTCCTTCTTGCACTCGCCTCGATCGGCGTCATCCTGCTGGCCAAAAGCCGTATCCCTAAAATCCCCGGTCCCATTATCGTTGTTACTCTCTCCGGACTGGTCGTGTGGGCGTTCAGTCTCCCTGTTGAGACGATAGAGAGCCGCTTCGGCGCCATTCCCTCAATGCTCCCTTCCCCCGTCTGGCCCGAGATCACGTTCGAAAAACTTCGCCTCCTCCTGCCCGATGCGATCACGATCGCGACGCTCGCCGCCATCGAATCGCTCCTCTCAGCTGTCGTGGCTGATGGTATGACCGGAACACGGCACAAGCCCAATGCCGAGTTGATGGGCCAAGGTATTGCCAACGTCGCATCGGGGATTTTCGGCGGCCTTCCCGCCACCGGAGCCATCGCCCGAACCGCCACCAACGTCAAAGCCGGAGCCCGGACACCCGTAGCGGGGATGATGCACGCGTTCTGGCTTTTTATCTTTATGCTTCTCCTCTCTCCGCTGATCATCAAGGTCCCGCTGGCCGCACTGGCGGCAATCTTGATGGTAGTCGCCTGGAACATGTCGGAGATAAAGCACGTACGCGAGATCATGAAAGCTCCCCGTACAGACAGAATCGTCTTGATTGTCACATTTGCCCTCACCGTCCTGGTCGATTTGAACTTCGCGATACAGGCAGGCATTGCCCTTGCATCGATCCTTTTCATCGATCAGATGATGAAAGCGACCCATATCCGCGCCGTCGAGCGCGAAGAGAACGACCCGGATTCCATCCAGAACAAATCGATCCCGGAAGGTGTCGAAATCTACGAGATTCAAGGCCCTCTCTTTTTCGGCGTTGCTGAAAAACTCGTCGATACGCTCCTGCTGTTTGAAAAACCGCCGCAGGTGTTCATTCTTCGGATGCGATACGTCCCCCTCATCGATGCGGCAGGATTGCACGCACTGGAAGTGTTGCACGAAAGGCTGAGCGAAAACGATACCGTACTCATTCTCTCGGGCGTCAATTCTCAGGTACACCGCTTTATCTCCAAATCCCACATCACCGAGAAAATCGGCGAAGAGAATATCGTCGACCACATCGACAAGGCGCTCCGACGTACCAACGAGATTCTCTCACGGGGAGAAGGATGAAAATCATCCTTTTCGGAACGGGATGCGATTTATGCCGCGAAATTGCAAAAAATATCGAAACCGCAATCGCGCTTTGCGGCATTGAAGCCGACTTTGAAAAAACCTCCGATCTCTCCCGCATGCTCGGCTACGGAATCAAAAGCACCCCTTCCGTCGTTATCGACGATCAAATTGTCTCAGTCTCATCCGCACTGAGCATCGAGGATATATGCTCAGTGATCAATCCCTCCGACACCCCTGAATGACGGCCTTAATACGCAATATGCTATAATTGCCTAATGATTAAATGGATATTCCTTCTCCTTTTGAGCACGGCGGCAATCGCGCAGGAGCTTCAAAAAGAGTACTTTTTCACCGACAATACCATTGTTTCCACAGACCTGTTTCCCAAGATGCAAAAGCGGTTTGAACTGGTACGCATCCCTGCGGGTAAAATTCTTTATCGGATGGATGCCAAAGTTGTCGCCAAAACATTCGAACTCAACGGCATCAGGCTGGATACCGGAAAAATCCGGTTTGTCACTTTTATCAAAAAAAGCCCTGTTGACGTTACGTCGCTTAAAATCCAACTGACCCGCGTCCTTCAGGAACGCTATCCGACGATCGCGATTGAGAATATCAGCATTATGCCGCACGGCTATCTGGCATCCTTGCCGCCGGAAGCAAATGCCGTTTTCGACCCATCATGCTATCTCAACGGGAACGGAACGTTTTACATCATCGACAAAGACGGTTTGAGACGCTACTTCGATTACTCGCTCGACGCAACGCTGAACGTATTGCATACGACCCGTAAAGTCTTGCGCAGAGAGAATCTGAACACAGCGAACACTGCCTTAAAAGAAGTACCGTTTGAATCGTTCAGAGACACCCCGTTAACGGGAATTCCCGAACATCCACACCGTTTCCGCGCCGGTTTGAAGCCAGCGACCCCGATCATCGTCAGAAATGTTGAAAAAATGCCTCTGATTCTCAAAGACGACAATGTCATCGTCGAGGTGCGAAACGGCTCCGTTATCCTCGAATTGATCGCAACGGCGACGCAAGAAGGGGGACTCTATGATATTATTACGATTCAAAAAAGGGACGGCAAACGCTCCCGTGCCAAAGTAATCGGAGAAAAACGGGTGGAACTGCAATGAAAATCGTCGTCGGTATCAGCGGTGCCAGCGGTGCCGCGCTGGGAATTAAGACCCTGCGCGCCCTCCCCGACACGGTTCAAAAGCACCTGATCATCTCCGATCATGCCAAAATCGTTTTTGACAAAGAAGAAAACCTCACGATCCACGGTAACGATGAGATATGGGCTTCGGTCGCATCCGGTTCATACGGGGCCGATGCGATGATTATTACGCCGTGCAGCATGAACACACTGGCGAAAATCGCCTGCGGAATCGCCGACAACCTGATCACGCGCGCCGCGGCGGTCATGATCAAAGAACGCCGTACCCTCGTACTGGCTCCCAGAGAGATTCCGTTTTCGCCGATCGCGCTGGAAAACATGCACAAACTCTCCATGATGGGAGTCATCATCGCACCCCCGGTACTGGCCTATTACGGAGAACAAAGCACATTGGAAGAAATGGAAAACTTTATGATCGGCAAATGGCTCGACCTGCTCGGCATCGACAACGATCTCTACAAACGATGGGGGGACAACCATGCATAAAATAGCCCTTTATCCCGGGACTTTCGACCCGATCACGAACGGTCATTACGACATTATCGAGCGGGGAATCCGCCTTTTTGACGAAGTGATCGTCGCCGTTGCCGAATCGCGTGACAAGCGCCCCATGTTCACGCTCGAAGAGCGGGTGGAGATGACCAAGCTCGCCGTAGCGCATCTGGAGCGGGTCCGCGTCGTCGGTTTCGACAACCTGACCGTAGAACTGGCCAACACGCTGGATGCGACGGTATTGATCCGCGGTCTGCGTGCCGTGAGCGATTTTGAGTTCGAGCTGCAGCTGGGCTATCTAAACAACTCTCTTGATCCGAAAATCGAAACGGTTTACCTGATGCCCAAACTCAAACATGCGTTCATCAGCTCATCAATCGTCCGGAATCTGCTGAAATTCAACGGCAAAACAGAGCACCTTCTCCCCGCACCGGTGCAGGATGTCATTTGGAGCATGAAATCATGTACGTTACCCGAGGCCACGCCATGTACCTAGCGATAGAAGGGATCGACACTGCCGGGAAAAGCACGCAGATCGAACGCCTGCGCGGAGTGTTTCCCGACGCGCTCATCACCAAAGAGCCCGGGGGAACCGCAGCGGGCGTCGAAATCCGCAACATGGTTCTGCACGGCAACCTCAAAAGCAAAATGGCGGAACTTCTGCTGTTTTTGGCCGACCGCGCCGAGCATACCGAAGCCATCATATTACCCAATATGAACCGCCTGGTCATCAGTGACCGCTCCGCCGTATCGGGAATGGCGTATGCGAGCGTGCAGAATTTGTGTGATGAAGCGACACTGGTGATGCTCAACCGTCTTGCGACCAACGGGTATCTGCCCGATCGGGTTTTCATCCTCAAGCTTACCCCCGAAGAGCTTTCGTTTCGTCTGAGCCAAAAAGAACACGACGTGATCGAATCGCGGGGGATCGATTATCTGCTCTCGATTCAGGACGCTCTGATCGCTGCGGCGTATGCTCTGGGAATTCAAACCCATGTAATCGATGCGACACAATCCATAGATACCATAACACACGAGATTGCCGATCTCATCAAAGGAGCCTTATGATCCAATCGTTACGCGGAATGAACGATATCCTGAGCGAAGATTACGAGCGTTTTGAGTTTTTTATCTCGACCGCTTCGACCGTTGCCAAACGGTACGGTTTTCATTACATCGAAACCCCCCTGCTCGAAGAAACGGCGTTGTTCAAACGCTCCGTCGGAGAATCCAGTGACATCGTCGGAAAAGAGATGTACCAATTTACCGATAAAGGGGGCAATGACGTTTGCTTGCGCCCTGAGGGAACCGCAGGGGTCGTCCGCGCTTTTATCCAGCACAAGCTGGATAAAAAGGGAGGCATCCACCGCTTTTATTATCACGGGCCGATGTTCCGGTACGAACGTCCACAAAAAGGGCGTTTGCGTGAATTTCACCAGTTCGGCGTCGAGAGTTTCGGTGTTGCGAGCGTTTATGAAGACGCACTCATGATCATGATGGTGGCCGACATTCTCAAAGAACTGGGAATCGGCTACCGCCTGAAACTCAATTCGCTGGGCGATCAGCACTGCATGCCCGCGTATCGCGACAAACTGGTCGGATTTATCGAAAGCTGCGGCGATGCGATCTGTGAGGACTGCCAGCGCCGCAAATCGACCAACCCTATCCGCGTACTCGACTGTAAAAACGAGAAGTGCCAGAGCCTCTATACCGACGCTCCCAAACTCATCAATAATCTCTGCGAAGGGTGCCAAAGCGATTTCGATACCCTCAAATCGATCCTTGACCAGCACGCTATCGCCTATGAGATCGATACTAACCTCGTCCGCGGGCTGGATTATTACTCCAAAACGGCCTTTGAATTCGTCAGCGACAACATCGGGAGCCAAAGCGCCATCGCCGGCGGCGGACGCTACGACCGCCTGATCGAGTTTCTCGACGGCAAGTCGACTCCTGCCGTCGGATTTGCCTTGGGAATCGAACGTCTGCTTGAGCTGATCGTTATGCCCGAGAGCGTACGCGAAGGGTATTATCTGGGAGCGCTGGACGAAGAGTCCCTTCCGTTGGTACTCAAAGCAGCCGAATCGGTGCGCCGGACTCAAAAAGCGGTTGTTGAATACGACCCGAAAAAGCTGCAAAATCATCTCAAAGGTGCGGACAGAATCAATGCACGTTACTGCGCGATCATCGGTGAAAACGAGCGCGCTAACCACACGATCTGGGTCAAAGACCTAGTTGAAAAATCGGAATCTCTTATTCCGATGAGCCAATTTTGAGAATCCAATGCTGAAGGGAGAAGCGGTGAAAACGTACGGAATAGACATTTGGGGCGAAAACAACTATATCATCGATCAGGGAAAAGTAAAAGTCAATTACAAAAGCTCCCCTTCTTTGCTTGAGATTACCCAACAGGTACGCAAAACGAACCTTCGCGGCCCGCTGATCCTCCGTTTTCCCCACCTGATCGGCAAACAGATCGATATGCTCTATTCGAATTTTCGCCGCGCCATTTTCGAAAATGACTACAACGGCAAATTCCACGCCGTATTTCCGCTCAAAGTTAACCAGTTCCCCGAAGCGGTAGACGCCATCGTCGAGCACGGCGAAAAATACAGCTACGGCCTCGAAGCGGGTTCCAAAGCCGAACTGGCCCTCGCGATGGCGAAAACTCCGATCGGTTCTCCGATCACCGTCAACGGCTTCAAAGATGAAGAGATGGTCACGCTTGGGTTTATGGCCGCGCACATGGGGCATCAGATCACTATTACCATCGAAGGACTCGGCGAGCTCGAATGGATCATCGACGTCGCCCAGCAATGCAACCTCAAAGTCCCTAACGTCGGGATCCGTGTTCGCTTGCAATCCGAAGGAAGCGGCATTTGGGCGAAAAGCAGCGGTCTGAGCGCCAAATTCGGCCTCACGTCTACCGAATTGATCGAAGCGATTGCCATGCTCCGCGAGAACAACATGCTCGAGTATTTTACGATGATCCATTTCCACGTCGGAAGCCAAATGCAGGAGATCGCAACGCTGAAGCGGGTATTGCGCGAAGCGGGAAACATCTACGCCGAGCTTAAAAAAATGGGAGCCGACAACCTCAAAGCGATCAATATCGGAGGCGGTCTCGCCGTCGAATACTCGCAACACCCTTCAACGCGGATGCGTAACTATACCCTCGAAGAATTCTCCAATAGCGTCGTCTACCTCCTCAGAGAGATCATGAACGCCAAAGGGGTCGAGCATCCGGATATCTTTACCGAATCGGGCCGTTTTGTCGTTGCGTCGCACTCAGTTCTGATTGCCCCGGTGCTGGAGCTTTTCAGCCACGATTACCAGACAAAATCGCTCAAACTCAAAGAGCAAAACCCTCCCCTGATCGAAGAGCTGCGCGAACTCAATTCGCTTCTCTCGCCTCGCACCTGTATCGAGTACATGCATGATGCCCTCGATCACATGGAGTCCTTGCTGACGCTGTTCAATCTGGGACATATCGACCTCCAAGACCGCTCAAACGCCGAAATTCTGGTTCATCAGATCATCAAAAAATCGCTCTACCTCTCGCAGGACAATCCGCTGCCCGACATCGAGGGGCTTCAGGTCAAACTGCAGGAGCGTTACTTGATCAACAGCTCCATTTTCCAGAGCATCCCCGATTATTGGGGATTGCAGCAGCAATTTCCGATCATGCCGCTGGACCGTCTCGATATACCGGCAATCCGTGCGGCAAGTTTGTGGGACATTACCTGTGACAGCGACGGAGAAATCCGTTTCAAACCGGAGACTCCGCTGTATCTGCACGACATCGACCTGGACGAAGAAGAGTATTTCCTCGCGTTTTTCAACGTCGGAGCGTATCAAGAGACGCTGGGAATGAACCACAATCTCTTTACGCATCCCAGCGAGTGCACGATTTTGATCAACGACACGGGTTATGAGATCGAAAATTTTACCGAATCCGACAACATCATGAACATTCTCGAAGACATCGGTTACGACAAGTCCAAACTTCTGACAAACCTTAAAAATAAACTGGCCGTAAGCGAATTTAGCACAGAAGAAGAAAAAAGTGATACACTTCAAAAACTCGAAATGTACCTGTACCAAAACGGGTATCTGCGAACCACTCGATAAGGATTGAATTTGGGACTGTTTTCTGAAATTGCCGAAGATTTTTCGAACGTCTACAAAAACGATCCCGCCATCAGTTCCCGAATCGAACTCTTCTTTAACTATCCGGGGGTCTGGGCCATCTTTTGGTACCGTATCTCCAGCCGCCTTTATCAAAGCGGATTCAAATCCTTCGCCCGTTTTTTAATGGGTGTCAACCAGATCTTCACCAACATCGACATCCATCCGGGGGCAACAATCGGCCGACGGGTATTTATCGATCACGGATTCGGCGTCGTCATCGGCC
>NZ_JQGL01000142.1 GCF_000747095.1 Sulfuricurvum sp. MLSB | reverse complement strand
AGCGAATCCGCTCGATCCCCTCGACTGCGCTCACACGGCGGAGCAGCTCGGTAAAGTTGACTTTTTCATGCTGACCGGAGAAGCGGCGGCCGTAGTTATTGACGTTCTGCCCAAGCAAAAACACCTCTTTGGCTCCCGATTCGGCGGCCTTGCGCGCTTCGGCGACAATCAGATCGGCCGGTATGGAGATCTCGTCGCCGCGCGTTTTAGGGACGATGCAGAACGTGCACTGCTTGTCGCATCCGATCGAGATATTGATGTAGGCTTTGTAAGGGCTTGAGCGGAAATCTTTGAAGGCGAACTGCGATTCGTCGAAATCGATGTCTATCTCGACCGCTTTGTCCCGATAAATCACCTCCCCGATTTTGGAAACGTTGCGCGCTCCGAGAACAAAATTCACATACGGTGCGCGCTTGATGATCTCTTTGCCAAGATGGGAAGCCGTACAGCCGCAAACGCCGATTTTTGCCCCCTCTTTTTTGAGCTTGTTAAAACCGCCGAGTTCGGAGAAGAGTTTATGAACCGGCTTTTCACGGACCGAACAGGTATTGATCAAAATCAGGTCGGCTTCGCGCGCGTCGTCCGTGAGTTCATACCCTTCCTGTGCGTTCAGCTCCGCAATCATATGCTCGGAATCGCGAACGTTCATCGCGCATCCGAGCGTTTCGATAAAGAGTTTTTTGGACATTAGAGGATATGAACCTCGTACATGTACTCGTTAGCGGAGAGACCGTAGCGCACTTCGCGCATATAAAAGCTTTTGCCTTCCCCTTCGAAGTGATCTTGCAGGGCAAGAAGGTCTTTGTGCGAATTTTCACGATCAAAATAGAGCATCAGCGAATTGGTTTTTTCGACCATTTCGGTGATTTTTTTCAGGTCGATTTTCTTTGGTTTCGCGTCATGTTCGCTGCGGGCAATTTTGAGTTCCATTCTGTATTCCCTTCTCTCATAGAGTTCTTGATATTGTCGGGATTATATCGGTGTTTCGATAAATATCGTATTAAGAGAAAATTATGTATAATACTTTTCCTTCATAAAAAAGCTTTCCCAACCAAACCGATTTTTTTATGAGTTTCGATTACCAACAAGGATATTGCTATGGAAAATATTTTAGATATTATTGATTCGATTGCCAACGAAAAAGGTCTCAGCCGCGAAAACGTCAAAGAGGCGATCAAAACGTCTTTCATCCAAACCGCCAAACGGATTATCAATCCGACGTTTGCCTTTGAAGCCGACATTGATGAGCGTACCAAACAGGTCAAACTCCGCCAGATCATCACCGTAGTCGCCGACGACGCTCCGGAACTGGAAGGGGAAGAAACAGGCGCCTACATGAGCCTGACCAATGCCCTGGAAATCGACGAAGATGCCGAAATCGGAGATCAGCTCCAGATGGAGCACGATATCGAAAGCTACGGCCGAAGCGCATTTGCAACACTGCACCGCGAAATAGAATTTCATATTCAGCGCCTCGTCGAAAACGAACTGTACGACAAATACAAAAGCAAGATCAATCAGATCGTCTCGGGACGCGTTACCCGCGTCGACGAACAGCAGAACACGACGATCGAAATCGATGAAATCCGTGCGGTCCTGCCGATGAAAAACCGCATCAAAGGCGAAAAATTCAAAGTCGGCGATATGGTGAGCGCGATCGTGCGCCGCGTCCATGTTGATAAAATCAACGGTATCTCGATGGAACTTTCACGCACGTCTCCAAAATTCCTCGAAGAGCTTCTTGCTCTCGAAGTTCCCGAAATCAAAGACGGCATCGTTGTGATCGAGAAATGTGCCCGTATTCCGGGTGAACGTGCCAAAATCGCCCTCTACACCAACCGTCCCCAGATCGATCCGATCGGTGCGACCGTCGGGGTACGCGGGGTACGGATCAACGCGGTGAGCGAAGAACTCTGCGGCGAAAATATCGACTGTGTCGAGTATACTCCGCAACCTGAATTGTTCATTTCCCGTGCCATGAGTCCGGCGATTATCTCCGCCGTTACGGTAGAAGAGACCGAAGAAGGGGAGAAAAAAGCGATCGTTACCCTTCCGAGCGATCAAAAATCCAAAGCGATCGGTAAAAGCGGTATCAACATCCGCCTCGCCTCAATGCTCACCGGTTACACCATCGAGCTGAACGAACAAGGCGGTACCGCCGCCGGCGAAAAAGCGGCCGAAGAGAAAAAAGAGGGACTCAGCTCGCTCGAAGCGCTTTTCGGGAATTAAAAAACTTTATCATCTCTTCACAAACGGATTTAACTTCAAAAGTATCGCATCGGCAATCTGATTGCCGATCAGCGTCAAAAACGCACTCATCATCAAAATCCCCATTATCACCGGATAATCCCGGCTCATTGCCGAGAGATAAAAAAGCTGCCCCATTCCTTCGATACCGAATATTGATTCAAGAATTACCGATCCTCCGATCAAACCGGGCAAAGAAAGCCCCAGCATCGTCACAATCGGAGGAAGCAGATTGGGAAGTATATAATAACGGATAATTTTCTTCTCGTCGATGCCACGCGCGCGGGCAAAATAGATATAGTCGCTTTTGAGGATTTCGATCACCAGCGAACGGACGTAGAGTGTTAAACTTCCAACCCCTACAAAAACCATCACTGCGATCGGAAGCGTCAAATGCCACGCCATATCAAGATAATACCCTATCCCTGCAGGAGGTTCGAGAGAATGCAGACCGTTCAGGGGAAACCAGCCCAGCACAAAACCCAAAAGCAGCATCAGCACCAATGCCAGATAATACGAAGGCATCGCAAAACTCACCAGCGAAAATTGTATCAAGGCGCTATCCTTGCGGCTTCCATAATGCATCGCAGCCGTTATCCCAAGCCATAACGAGAGGACGAACGTCAACAGCAAAGCAACGATATTCATCCACAGCGTTACCGGTAACCTCTCCGCAACCACCTCGCTGACCTGTGCACCGTTCGTAAACGAAATCCCAAAGTTCAGATGCACCAGATTGACGACCCAATCCGCATATTGTCGGAATAACGGCTTGTCAAGACCATAAACCGCTTTAAGCTGCGCAATTGCTTCGGGTGTCATGTTAGGGTTGAGTTCGCCGCCGCTAAAGCTGTTAGGCGCCATATGAATCGCCCCGAATGAGAGCAGTGAAATCAATACTAACATTAAAACAGTATACGCAAGAGAACGGAACAGATATTTCATACGATGATTATAGCGGAAGAGGGAAAGAAAAGTAAAAAGAAGGTTCATCCCCAAAAGGGGACAAGAACCTCTTAGAAGTTAAGAGTCAAATATGCTTGTACGGTATCGTACTGGCTTCCGTTGTTTTGGTCGTCAGCATCCGTTGAAACGTATGCCAATGTTGCATCCAACGGTCCGAAAGATTTAGTAGCTGTTACCGCAACTTCGTCCATCTCTTTTGTGCTTCCTGCAACACCTGCAGCAATGTCATTGCTGACAGTTGTGTAGTATACACCGAATTTTGCAACGTCTTTCATCGTGTATTCAGCTGTCAAATTAACGGCTTCCGCGTCTTTAGACCCAACATAGGTGTAGTTCCACCATGCTTCAGTATACAGTTTAGACTGACCTGATGCCGCAACGTTTTGGATTTGAACAGTACCTTTGTCATCCGCTTGTGAATACGCAGCCGAAACGTTCAGCCCTTCGATCCCTTGATACGCAAGTTTGAACGCGTATGCAGAAGAGTCTTGTGCCGTGTTACCAAGTTTACCGTCTTTTTTAGGATCGATATCTGCGTATTGAGCACCGATTTTAACACCTTTAACCAGTTGGCAGTCGATGTCCGCTTGAAGCCAGAAAGCATCCGCAACCATACCGATGTTGTAGTACCACCCTTGAAGTGTCAACGGTTTGAACGAGTTGTTTACGATCCCGGCAGCGTACGCGCCGTTTTCCATGAACGTACCGAATTTAGCGGCGTCTCTCATGATACCGTCTCTGTCCGCAGCAGAAGCACTTGCAGTGATGGCGTCAACACCGTTGCTTTTACCGACCCATGCCGCAACAACAGTTGTGTCAGGGATGTCTTGGTTGATAACAACTGCTGCGTCGAACGTATTCGGAACGATTGACCATTTTTCAGAGAACGCCAACGGAGTATCAAGCTCCATACGACCTACTTTAAGAGTTGTTTTACCCATTGTTCCGGCCAACCAGAGTTCGCCCATCCATGAGTTGTCTTCAACAGCTGTATCGTGTCCACCCGTCCAAGTGTTCGCAACAAGGTTGTTTTCAAGTCCGAGAGTACTGATGGCGTATGCCGTCGCACCCATAGAAACACCTTTAACCAAATCAGCGGTTACACCCAAACGAAGCGCCGTGTCAGCATAGCTGTTAGCTTGATCGAAAAGATCGTCGCTGATACCTGCTGCCTGATCTTTGTTATCGGTACCGTAGTAAAGTTTCGCGTCACCGCTTACCTTTACATTATCGATTGCGAACGCGCTTGCGCCCAGCATTACTGCTGCGGCAAGAGACATTTTTACTAACTTCATTGATTCTCCTTAAGTTAAGTTTGACCTTATGTTTTTGTTTCGTCGGGATTAATTGTAACGCCGCTAATCTTAAACATAGCTGTGAAAAAAAAATTTCATTTACTTTCTGTTTACCACTAGCAAATCCCTATTTTAGGGAATGTGACAAAAATGTCACAATTAATTTTTGGAGCGGCGGAGAGTTTATGAGTGGGTTTATGGTATAGTATGTATTTAGTATCAATTTATCAAATAATTCAAAGGATTCGATAATGAAAGCATCGTTCGTCATCACCGCAACTGCCTGTGCCTTGACTTTAATCGGCTGTGCCAACCGCGAAGGAGTCTCTCCGTCTCAAAACGCATCGCTCCAAACGGTCTCTCCAAGCAGTACCGCAGCTTCCGAAGGGGGTGCAATGCAGCGCTCGCTGGATGCATGGCTAAAAGAGGAATGGACCCCAATGACCCAGTCCGCACCCGTCACGACAACGACAAAAGCAGCGGACGGAACGGTCGTAACGGTCACTAAAGATTCAAAACAGGTCGTCACGACGACGACCGCGCCAAGCGGAGAGGTCGTGACGACAACCGTGCCGGCAGAACCCGAACCCGAGGACAACACGCCGTTTACGTTGCAAAAATATGCGGATAAGTGGAAAGTCTATCATGATAATAAAGCAAAAATGAATGAAGGGAAGCCCAAAGAGCCTTCTCACGTAGACATGATGAACACTCTTCCGGTGGTTGGTAAGTAACTATCGGTAACATATGATCGGGCGAAACAGGAGATAATTCTCCGAACGCCCGGTTTGACTTATTCTCTTTCGTCCCAGATAAAGACGGTTTTTCCTTCGGCATTCTTTTCGACCGCAGCCATTCCCATGATATTGTATCCCGCGTCCACATAATGAACTTCTCCACTCACACCCGATGCCAGATCGCTGAGAAGATACATCGCCGAATTTCCGACCTCCTCGATCGTAACGTTTTTGCGAAGCGGAGCATTCGCTTCGTTCCAATTAAGGATTTGTTTGAAATCGCCGATGCCGCTGGCGGCCAATGTACGGATCGGGCCGGCGCTGATCGCGTTGACGCGCTGGCCTTTCGCGCCCAGTTCCACCGCCATATAGCGCACCGTTGATTCAAGCGCTGCTTTCGCCACTCCCATCACGTTGTAATTCGGGATATATTTTGGTCCGCCGAGGTAGCTGAGGGTAATGACCGAAGCACCCGGAGCCAAAACATTTTCCAAACGGTTTGTAAGGTCGATCAGCGAATACACAGAGATGTCCATCGCGATTTGAAACGCCTCTTTGGATGTTTTCATAAACCCTTCGGTAAGAGCTTCTTTCGGAGCGAATGCAACCGAATGGACCAAAAAGTCGATTTGTCCGAAATCGGCGGCTACTTTGTCTGCGATAGAGGCCATATCCGCTTCATCCGAAACATCCAGTTTATAAACGGGAGAGTTGTCAAACGATGCCGCAATCGGTTCAACCCGCTTTTGAAGCGCCTCGTTCAAATAAGTGAACGCCATTTTGGCACCTTGAGCATGAAGCGCTTCGGCGATGCCGTACGCAATCGATTTGTCGTTGGCAAGTCCGACGATGAGCCCTTTTTTACCTTGCATTAACATGAATAGTTATTCTCCTTTTTTCGTATTTAATTCTGAAGCCTGTTCGATCATGCTACAAAAATCACTTGCACTGAGGGCGCCTGATCCGACCAATACGCCCTCCACATTGTCAAGCGCCATAATCTCCCGGGCGTTATCAACCTTTACGCTCCCGCCGTACAACAGCGGAGCGGATGTTTTGGCGCGAAGGGCGCCATGGATAAGCTCGATGTCGCGTAACGACGGCGTCAGCCCTGTCCCGATCGCCCATACCGGCTCGTACGCGATGATCAGATCGGGATACTTCAGGTCGATCCCTTCGAACTGCTTGTCAATATACTCCATCAAGGCGTCGTTCCCCTCTTCGCGGACTTCCAGCGGTTCACCGACGCAGTAAACGATGGCGAAGCCCCGCTCCGCGAAAAAACGAAATTTTTCGGCAATTGACTCTTGCGTTTCACCGAGGATATGACGGCGCTCGCTGTGACCGATCAGAATCGTTTCGATCCCGAACTCTTCAAGCTGCTCAAGAGCGATTTCCCCCGTGAATGCGCCGTTTTGTACCGGATAGGCATTTTGTACCCCGACCAGTACATTTCGTCCGTAATGCTCCAGAGCCGTAAACGGCGGAAACACGATAACCGTATCGGAGATGCCGTTGGCACTGACAAACGATTCCACAACCGCCATATAGGCCTGCGTTTCCTGTCGCGTTTTATTGGCTTTAAAATTCGCACACACTATCATGACGGTCTCCTTTTTTATTTCAACAGCGGTTTGACGCCGGGAAGCACTTTACCTTCCAGCAGCTCCAGCGACGCTCCGCCGCCGGTGGAGATGAAGGTAATCTCCTCGTCCAAACCCACGCGCTGGACCAAATCAGCGGTATCTCCGCCGCCTACAACCGTCGTTGCGTACGAATCGGCGACAAAATGGGCGATTTTGTTCGAGCCGCGCGCAAATCGATCCATTTCATACACGCCCATCGGTCCGTTCCACAAAATCGTTTGAACATCGGCCAGCACCTGACGGTACAACCGCACCGTTGCGGGTCCGATATCCAATCCCATCCAACCGCTTGGAATTTCTTGGATGCTTACCAAGCGGCTCATGGCGTCGGGAGCAAACTTCTCTGCCGCAACGACATCGACCGGAAGATAGAATTTGACGCCGAGTTTTTTGGCCTCTTCCATGATGTTAAGTGCTTCGGGGATCAGATCGTCTTCTACCAACGAATTGCCGACATCGTGACCCAATGCTTTGAGGAATGTAAACGCCATCCCCCCTCCGATAAGTATTTTGTCGACTTTGGGCAACAGGTTGATCAGCGCTTCAAGTTTGCCCGAAACCTTGCTTCCCCCAACGATCGCCGCAAAAGGGCGTACGGGACGGTCAAGCAGCGTACCGAAAAACTGAATCTCTTTTTGGAGCAAAAAGCCTGCCGCTTTGTGCTCGTCATCAAAATACGCCGTAATGCCCTCAACCGACGCATGGGCGCGGTGGCTGACGCCGAACGCGTCGTTGATGTAGACTTCCGCCATCGATGCCATCGCACGGCTGAGTTCGGGATCGTTTTTCGTCTCCCCTTTTTCAAAACGGAGATTTTCGAGCAAAAGGATCTCTCCGCCTTTAAGTTCGGAAGCCAGTTTCATCGCGCTTTCTCCGACAACGTCAGCGGCCATTTTAATGTCGATTTTCAGAAGTTGATGCAGACGTCGTGCAATCGGGGAGAGGGAATACTTTTCATCCGGTTCTCCTTTCGGACGGCCAAAATGAGAACCCAGAATAATCGCACATCCCTGATCCAGGCAGTAATTGACCGTGGACAATGCCGAACGGATACGGCGATCGTCGGTAATATTGCCGTAATCGTCCATCGGGACGTTAAAATCGCATCGGATAAATACTTTTTTGCCTTTGATATCACACTCTTTGATGCTGAGCAACTGCATACATTTCCTTCTTACTGTAAGATTGATAAATTTATTTTTTACTGATAAACAAAGCCATCTCGATCAGACGGTTCGAATATCCCCATTCATTATCGTACCATGCCATGATTTTGATCAGATTCCCGTCGATAACCTGAATAAGGTCATCGGCCACTGTGGCGCTGAACGCTGATCCGACAAAATCCTGAGATACCCGATAACGTTCATCGACTTCCAATATCCCTTTGAGCTGATTAAGCGCGTACGATTTGAACAGGGCGCTGATCTCCTCTTTGCTGGTTCGGCGTGACACCAGTACGTTCAAATCGACCATAGAGACATCCGGCGTCGGCACCCGTACGCTTTGACCGTGCAGTTTTCCTTCCAGATTCGGCAATACCAGACTGATCGCTTTCGCGGCTCCGGTCGTTGTGGGAACCATATTGACCCCTGCGGCGCGCGAGCGGCGCATATCGGTGCCGTGCGCGCTGTCGATAACCGCCTGACCGTTGGTATAGGCATGGATCGTCGTCATCAGCCCTTTTTCGATTCCGAACGTCTCATCCAGGATTTTCGCGATCGGTCCCAAACAATTCGTCGTGCACGAAGCGTTCGAAATGATCCGTTCCCCTTGGTACAGGTGTTCATTGACCCCCAGTACGTACGTCGGAATGTCACTGTCCTTCGTCGGCGCCGAAAGGATCACTTTTTTGACCCCTTTGTCCAGATGGTGCTTTGTCAATGCGCCCGTCAAAAAGAGTCCGCTGCATTCCAAAACGACATCCGCTCCGCAAGAGGCGAAATCAAGGTTCTCAGGGTTTTTTTCGCTGAAAACCTCGATCCGTTTCCCGTTGATCAGAAGATGGTTTGCGTCTGCAATGGCCGCATCTCCGTCAAAAGGACCGTGAACCGAATCGTTTTGCAGCAGGTACAGCATCATGTCGATCGATGTCATGTCATTGATCGCAACCAGCTCCACATCTTCGCGCGAGGCGATGACGCGGGTTACCGATCGGCCGATCCGGCCAAAGCCGTTAATAGCAATCTTCAGTGCCATCACCTAGTCCTAAGCTCTTAATTAGGGGGTGATTTTACCAAAATTCGGTTATAATTTGGATTAAAAAAGACAGGGCTATGAAGCTTGCACTTTACGGCGGCAGTTTCGATCCGCCTCATGCCGGTCATGTCGGTGTTGTCACCGCAGCGCTGAGAGCTTTGCCGATCGATCGGCTGGTCATCGTGCCCGCGGAACGCAACCCGTTTAAACCGGTCGTGCGGGCAGAAGGAACCGTTCGGTACCAATGGCTGAGAAAAATTTTTGCCTCGTACGAAAAGGTCGAGATCAGCGATTTTGAACTCGCTCAGCGCAGAAGCGTCTACACCATCGAAACAGTCAGACACTTCGCACCCTTCTGCGATGAGATTTACCTCATCATCGGTGCGGACAATCTGGATACCCTGGAACAATGGCACTGTTTTGACGAACTGAACGCCATGGTCCGCTGGGCCGTCGCCTCACGGGGAGAGATTCCCATACCGGCCAACATGATCGAACTGCGTGTCGACGTACCGATCAGCTCAACCGATTTTCGGAACCGGTTTACCCCTTTGGGGCTCGAACCGGAGATTGAAAACGAAATCATCACCTATTACAAGGAACTCAATGAACTCACGAATTGAAAAAATCAGCCAGATTTTGGACCAAAACAAAGCCGAAGCGATCGAAGTGTTCGATCTTCGCGGCGGAGACTATTTCGCCGATTACGTTATCATCGCCTCGTCATTGAACGAACGCCACACTTTCGCGTTGCTCGACTACCTCAAAAAAGGGCTTAAACCCGAAGAACAGTTTTTAGGCATCGATGAGAGCGGGGACTGGATCGCGGTCGATCTGGGAGATATCCTGATCCACATCCTAACCCCGCAATACCGGAGCAAATACGATTTGGAAACTTTTTTGAGCGAGATTGCGGCGCGCAAAGCCAAAGCCTAAATGTTTTTTCTGAAAAAAGCCCTTGGGTCGGTGCTGATGCCCTTCCCCCTTTTTTTGATCCTGTTCGGGATCGGGCTTTACCTTTGGTACCGTGGATCGCTCAAATGGTCCGGGAGAGTGATTTTTGCGGCAGTCGCCTGGATCACCCTTCTTTCATACGCTCCCTTCTCTTCCCTGCTGATTTTCCCTCTCGAAGAACGCTATCCAAGCTTCAAACCCTCGACGCATGCCGATGCGCGCTATATTCACGTATTGGGAAGCGGCCATGCAAGCAATCCCGACATTCCCCTTTCCTCGCAGCTGGGTACGGCATCGCTGGTCCGTGTGAACGAAGGGGTGGCCCTCTACAAAAGCCGTCCGGGGATGAAACTGATCTTCAGCGGGTTCGGCTATACCGATGTCGTTTCCAACGCCCGGAAAAACGCCGAAATGGCGATGATGCTGGGGGTGCCTTCAAACGACATCATTCTCCTCGAAATGCCCAAAGATACGGCCGAAGAGGCATTGGCAGTGAAAGCGATCGTTGGCGGCGAACCGCTGATCTTAGTCACCTCAGCATCGCACATGCCCAGAGCCGCGGCGCTTTTTGCCAAAGCGGGAGTCAACGTACTCCCCGCACCGACCGATTTCCAGGTCAAAAAAGCGGCCGAAATCTGGGACTTGCCTTCGGCCGAAGGGCTGCAACGTTCCGAAGCGGCGTTTCACGAGTATCTTGGGCTTGCATGGGGAAAACTGCGCAGACTGATCTAGCGAGATTGTGAAAACCGAGATAAAGTTTAAAGTTGGTTGATTGTTAGTGAAGTGCGAGTAAGTGGTGCGCCCGAAGGAATTCGAATCCCTGACCGCCGGTACCGCAAACCGGTGCTCTATCCAGCTGAGCTACGGACGCATTTAAAAGAGAACGAAATTATAGCTGATAAACCTTATAACTATCTGAGTTGGTTGATTTTCAAGACGAATTCGACTTCGGCTTTCGACAATCGCAACTCTTTGGCAATCGCGTCTACTTCAAGGCCCTGATTGTATCGGGTGATCACTTTTTCATCATCCAATCCGCTGATCGACGTTGGCAGAGAAAGGTTTCGGATACGCTCTTCAAGATAACGCAAACGGCTTTCGGTTTTTTCTTTGTGGGATGTGAAACTCTCCTCGATAACCCCCAACGATTCCATAATGGGAACCGATATCTCGTTCACCTCGCGTCCCAGTTCCGCGTGGAGCGAATGCTGACTCACCGGAACACTCTCTTGCAGCGATGCGATGATCTCAAGCTCCTGCTTGAGCCGTTTGTCCATCATGAACAATTCTCTGTGAAGATCTTCCGCCGCTTTGGCGACGGCTCGAATCTGCGAATGCGTTTCGCTCTCTTTGCTCACGACGTAATAGATAAGCCCCACCACCATAACGGCCAGAGCGATCAGCGCAATCTCGATTCCGTAAGTCATTCGTGCCCTTTCAAGTGACGGATCATTGCCCGCTCGCGCGCCATCATGTACGATCCCCACTCGCTCTCGTCGCGCGGATGAATTCGGATGATTTTCGCCAGTACGGGAGAAAGAGCTTCAAAGTACAGCGCCGTATCCCTCTTGGGATGAACCGGCAATTCAAGCCGCCCGTAATAGTTCTCACCCGTGACCAACAGCGGTTCAAGGAGTTCAAAATGCTCGAATCCGATCCGGCCTATTGCCCCGCTTTGCGTCAAATCGATCCGCTGGGGAGCCGTATTGAGGATCAAA
Organism: Sulfuricurvum sp. MLSB; assembly: GCF_000747095.1. Taxonomy (GTDB): domain Bacteria; phylum Campylobacterota; class Campylobacteria; order Campylobacterales; family Sulfurimonadaceae; genus Sulfuricurvum. The sequence goes on along the minus strand of NZ_JQGL01000142.1, from coordinate 47,112 downwards.
TTTTCGAGACGGTCCATTTTACGGTACAGCTCGACCAACAGATGGATGGCAACCGGATCGCTCTCGCTCGTCTCCCCTTTGGCTTTGGCATTTCTCAGCCATTGGCCTATCGCATCGTCTTCGCTCTCGCTCATCCGGGAATATTCTCTTTCAAATCCCTGCGTATCAACCGCCACATTATCGAATGCCACCTCCAAAGGAGCGTCAATCAGCCGTACATCACTCATACTATCACCTCATCCAAGATAATCAGCCCGATAAACACGAATCCGAGATACCCGTTCACCGTAAAAAAAGCGCGGTCTATCTGAGTAAAATCACGTCGCACCAGATAGTGTTCATACGTCAGCATCAGAGCCGAAAAGACAACGGCAGCCACTGCAAAATAGCCCAAATCTGCTTCGCCGACGAACAACGCCCAGAAAAGAACGGCTAAAAGATGAAACAATGCCGAAATTTTCAGCGTGGCGGCACTGCCAAAACGCGAAGGGATCGAATGCAGCCCGCGTTCGCGGTCAAACTCCATATCCTGCAGCGAATACAGCAGGTCAAACCCGGCTACCCAAAACATAACGCCGATGCTCAACCATACCGACCACAACGGAATCGCTCCGGTAACCGCTACCGCTCCGGCTATCGGAGCAAGCCCGAGCGATATCCCCAAAACAATATGCGCCATCGAACTGAACCGTTTGAAATACGAATAGCTGAGCAATACGATAATAATCGGCCCGCTCAAATAAAAGGCAAGATCGTTGATGAAATAGGCGACCGCCATAAACACCAAAGCGTTCACCGCAGTGAAAATCGCGATCGATGCCGGATTAAGCCTTCCATCGACACTGGGTCGTCCTGCCGTTCGAGGGTTGTCAACGTCAAAAACACGGTCAACGTAACGGTTGAATCCCATTGCGGCGTTACGCGCGCTGATCGCCGCAAGTACCCCTAGAATCAGCAATGTGAATCCGAACCATCCGTCTGCGGCGACGATCATTGCGATAAAAATAAACGGAAGAGAAAAAACGGTATGCTGAAACATCACCAGTTCGTTAAAATCCTGCAGTTTTTTCGCCAGTCGCTTCACGTATCACCTTTGTATAACAGTTGGTTTTATTTTATCGTAAAATATCTTTGACGCTACATCGTTTCAGGTTCCCCGAGTATGGGTATAATTGCATTTATGAAACAGTTGGCAATTATCGGTTCCACCGCATCGGGAAAAAGCGATCTGGCCCTCACCCTCGCTCAAAATTGCAATGCCCTCATTTTATCGATCGATTCGCTCAGTATCTATCAAGAGATCGATATCGCATCCGCCAAACCGTCCAAAGAGGAACTTTGCCTTGTCGAACACTTCGGCATTAACCGCCTCTCTCCCGCGACCAACGCAAGCGTGGTAACATTTATCGATGAATACGGGCGTGCGAGCCATCAGGCAACCGAGCAGGGAAAAAACCTCATCATCGTCGGCGGCAGCAGCTTTTATCTCAAAAGCATGGTCGAAGGTCTCTCACCCATCCCCGATTTTTCCTCCGACACACTCCAAAAAGCCAAAGAGATGTTACTCGACCTTTCCCAAACGCACGAATTTCTAAGCCGCATCGATCCGGTTTCGATGGCAAAAATAACCCCCGGCGATGCATACAGAATCGAAAAGATGCTCCTGATCTATCTCCAAACTATGCTCCCGCCTTCAACGTGGTTTGCCCTGAACCCTCCGCGACCTGTCATTGCCGAATGCCCCGTGCTGGATCTTAAAATAGAGCGTGACGTATTGCGTCAACGGATCGCCTTAAGAACGGAAAAAATGATCGCTTCGGGATTGATCGACGAAGTCGCCGAGCTGGAGCGGCGGTACGGAAGGTTTCCCAACAGCATGAAGGCGATCGGGATCATCGAAACGCTGGGCTATCTTGATGGCAAAATTTCCAAAGAAGAACTGCGCGAGCTAATCACCATCCATACGGCACAGCTGGCCAAACGGCAGCAGACATTCAATGCGAACCAGTTTGCTTTAGCATCAAGCGGAAGTTCCGACGAACTCTTCACGATCGCGTCGAAGATTCTACAACAACCCTAGTGCATCTTTCGCCAGTTTTCCCCATGCCGAATTTTTGTCGGCTTTGATACTGGCATTGAATGCACCGCGCGCTTCAGCTTTGCGTCCCAATTTTTGGGCGACGGCACCGATAAGATACTGCTGGCGCGAGCGTTTTTCCGCATTCAGCTTTCGATTGTTGAGCGTTTTGAGCACCTCCAGCGCGTCAGCGTCTTTGTCGATGTTCTGAAGCGACTGGGCCAATGTAAACTCGATATACGGGCTTTGCGTATACGTTTTGGTACGCCCCTGCAGTACCATGACTTTGCGCGCATACGTCTGCAGCATTGCCTCATTCTTCTGTTTTAGTCCAAGGCTTACCATCTGCGTATAGCGTTCGATATCCTTGAAATCGCCCGGAAATGCCGTTTCAACCGCTTTGATGTAGCGGATCATCCCCTCGCTGTTACCGAGTCTTTGCGACGCGTCGTACATGACTCGATAAATCTCGTTCAGCGGTGGGTTCGGTTCCGTTGCAAGAAGTTTCACCAGCTCATTTCCCGCTTTGATTGCCTGCTTGTACTCGCCTAGCCCGAACTGTGTTTTGGCCATTCGTGACAGCCACACCTGTCTTTCCGCAATCGATTTGGCTTTTAGGTGGGTCTGGGCGATCTTTTTGGCGGAAGCGTACTGGGTCGTCTTGATCGCACAGTCGAACATCAGCCCGTCCCATTGGGGGAGAAGTTTGATCTTATACATTCGCTGAAGTGTCTGTGCTTCAACGCATTTACCCTCTTTTAGATACTGCTTTTGGAGCCCTATCGCACTTTGGGAAATGATGGCGTTGGTTTTGGGGTACTCTTCCGAGTCAAGGCGATGGAGCTCGTTCTCCATATCCAATACTTCTTTGTATTTTTTCTCTTTCAGCAGGAGCTGCGCTTTTTTATAAAGCGCTTTGCGTCCGACACTTTCATTTCCGTAACGTGAAATCAAATCATCGTATTTTTTTATCTCGCCGGTCGTATTGGATTCGCCTTCTTCAAAAAACAAGCCGTCTTTCGCACGGCGGACCTCTTCGATATACTCTCCGTATTTATAGGTTTTGAGGTATTCGTTCAGCCGCTTCATAGCTTCCGTTTTTCGGTCTGCCTGCGCCAGCCGCAATCCGAGGTTTCTGAGCAAAACTTCATGTGAAGAACTCTTTTTATCGGTATTGTTTAGCAACGCTTCGGCGATTTTGATCCCCGTTTTGAAATCTTTGCGATAAACGAATGTATCGGACATATTCGTTGCGTCGCTGCGCACTTTGCTCAAATATTTCGGATTGGCCTTGATGACTTTATCGACATACTCCGCCGCTTTTTCCGTATTTCCGCTTCCCAGCTCCAGCTGCGCCAGCTTGAACGCCGCTTGGGACGCCACTTCTACATCAGGGCTCGTTTCCAAAGCTTTTTGGTAATAATACATGGCTCTTTTGGGCGAGCCGGAAAATTCCAGCTGTTTGGCTTTGTAAATCATCCCGACCGCTGCATACGGGCTGTCGCCGTGTTCGTTGAACAACCGCTCATAAAAGTAATCGGCATCGGCAGTAAGGCCGTTTTTGCCGTAGGCATTCGCCGTATAGGCCAGTACTTCGGCAACCTGCTGATCCGAGGAGTAATCGCGCAAAAACTGTTTGGAGATTTCTATCACCCGCTCATAGTTTTCTTTTTCATGATACGCTCGGATCTGATGCAGCAGCAGCTCGTTTTTAAACACGGTATTGGGATAGTGTTTCAGCGTGTAATCGGCCAGGTCCAAAACCTTGTCATAGTTTTTGGATTCGTACGCTTTTTTCATCTGCATGTAGTCGGTCACGTCCTGCGCCCGCGCGATCTTGATCGGATTGCCTTTGAGGTCAAGCCCGCCGACGTAGGGTTCGATATTTTTTTCTATTTTGACCGGGAAGTTAAAAGCGGTCGGTTTCGGTGCGGGAGCAGCAACCAACGGTGGCGTATGCGCATATCCCAAAACGGTCCACTGTTTCGCTGTTTTGACGTCGCTTTCATACGTCTGCGATGCTTTGGTCAGGTCAAACGAAACAGGGTAAAGCTTCATTTTCTTTTTGGGAAGGATCGTAATGGTATATCCGCCCGCCGTTGCGGTACCCGTTATTTTGAGATACGCGTTGTCGATGGGAGAGAATTTTTGCGGAGCCAGCGGTGTGAAACGGCAATCTATGCGCTTCGTCTCACCGAATTCATTGTCCGTTGCCCGGCATTCAAACGGTGCAGTGTGCTGCAGGTGAAGAATACTGTAGGTTTGAGAATCTTCTTTGCCGCTTTGGAGCGTTAGCTCCATGGCAAAAAGGGGGAGACAGAGGGATAGAACTATCCAATATCGCACCATGCCCCCTTTGTGAATTAATAGCCGCTATTATACACGAATAATGTAATGACTTCCAAAAGCGGGTTCACGGCAAAAACGGCGAATATCGTTCCGACCGCCGCAACACCGATGATTGTTTTGAGCGACAAAGAGGCGTTCATCAGATAATACCCCTCATACCCGACCATCGGCTCTTTCATAAACATGAAGACAATCAGTTTAAGATAATAGTATCCCGCAATCGCCGAGTTTAGAGCCATGATGAGCGCCAACAGCGTATAGCCGGCGCTGACGGCTGAGCCGATCATGTATATTTTGCCCCAGAACAGACCGAACGGCGGAATACCCGCAAGCGAGAGCATAAACAGACCCATCATGATCGCCGCCATCGGCATTGTTTTGACCATACCGGAAAATTTCTCATACGGATGGTCTGAGCTTTGCCCCGGTAGCAGGTTTTTCTGGCGATTCACCCACAGCATTGTAAAGGCACCGAGGTTTGTGAAACTAAACAGCGCCCAATAAAGGAACAACCCCGTATTGGCCTGTGTCGTACCGATCAAAATCGCCGCCATGACGAATCCCGCATGCGAAATCGAGCTATACGCCAACATCCGTTTGACGTCGGTCTGCACCAGCGCCCAGATGTTCGCCGCCGTCATCGTCACGACAACTCCGATGTAGAGGATCACCTGCAGCCATACGACGCCGCTGTGAACGAGGAATTCAAACAAGCGCATTGCCACGACGAATCCGGCAATTTTCGGGACAATAGACATGTATCCGGCAAGTGCCGCCGACGAGCCTTCATAAACGTCCGGCGTCCACGTATGAAACGGAACCATAGAGAGTTTGAAACCGAACGCCGCAATCATGAAACTGACGGCGATCAGGACGTAGCCGATATTGCTGTAATGATCTTCTGCGAGTATCGTCGCGATCTGGTTGATCTCGACCGAACCGCTGATCGCATACAAAATCATCGCACCGAAAGCATAGAATCCGGCTGCCAATGCTCCCATTGTAAAATATTTGACCGCCGCTTCGAACGATTTGCGGCGATTGTGCAATGCGATAAGAGTGTACAACGCCAATGATGCCGTTTCAAGACCGACAAAAACGAGGATCAGGTTGTCCGTTGCTACCATGAACTGAAAACCCGCGATCATGAACAGGAACAGAGAAAAATACTCAGGATAGTTGTACTCATGGAACCGCTTGGATGTCAGCGCCAACGGGATAAAAAGCATCGAACCCGCAACAATGATGATCTGCGACAGAATGGCAATTCCGTCCATCAGCATCACGTCAAAGAATCCAAGAACCGTCCCGTTTTTCAGAAAGACACCGCCAAAATCGACCAAAGCCCCCAAATCAAGGAGCAAAAAGAGCAAACTGACCATGACATAGAGAGATTTGTGTAATCCCCCCTTGACAAGATCGATCACCAACATCGAAAGCGCACCGACGATGGCGATGAGCATAGGTGCCAGCGTTGCCAGATTCAGCGACGCCAGTGAAACATTGACAGGCTCCAACATTAGTGTGCCTCCTGCATTGAAATAATCCCGTTGGACTCAGAAAGGTTCGGGATGCGCTCTTTGGCTTCAGCGCTTTGCGCTTTATCGTGCATCAGCTGAATGACCGATTCAACGCTGTTGTTGATCGGTTCCAGCACCGGCTTGGGATAAACTCCCAACCAGATCGCGACGATGACCAGCGGTACGAGTCCGACCAGCTCGGTTTTGTTAAGGTCTTTGAGTTTTGTGTTCTCTTCTTTGCTCACCTGACCGAAAAACGCTTTTTTGTACGCCGAAAGCATGTAGATCGCGCCGACGATAATCGCCACCCCTGCGGTGAGGGTCAACATATGCGATTGCTTATAGAACCCGAGAAGACTCAAAAATTCCCCGACGAAGTTGATCGTCAACGGAAGCCCTACCGATGCCATCATCATGATCCCGAAAATTGTTGCGTAGCGCGGCATGACCGATGCCAATCCGCCGAATTCGCTCATCAGTTTCGTATGACGGCGATCATAAATCACGCCGACCAAAAGGAACAGCGCGCCGGAAACGACCCCGTGGGCGATCATCAAAAAGACCGAACCGCTCACCCCTTCAACGTTCAGGGCGAACGTACCGAGGATGATGACCCCCATGTGCGAAATCGAGCTGTAGGCGACGACTTGTTTGATGTCTTCTTGCGCGTACGCCACCATCGCCGTATAGATGATCATGATAATCGCGATGATGGCGATCGGAAACATGAAAAATACCGACGCATCCGGGAAAAGCGGAAGCGAAAAACGGACGAACGCGTAGGTTCCCATTTTCAGCAAAATAGCCGCAAGGATCACCGAACCGATGGTCGGAGCCTGTCCGTGCGCATACGGAAGCCATGTATGGAACGGAAACATAGGAACCTTGATCGCGAATCCGAGGAAGAACGCGACAAACAACCAGATCTGGAAGTTTTCCGGCAAAATCAGGCGATACCACTCCAGAATCGAAAAGCTCCATGTCCCGGTCGCTTGATAGTAAAAGTACGCCATAAAGAGCATACCGACGAGCATGACGAGCGATCCGGCAAACGTATAAAGGAAGAACTTGACCGACGCATAAATACGCAGCGGTCCGCCCCATGCACCGATAATATAGAGCATCGGAACGAGAGAAAGTTCCCAGAACACATAGAACACGATCGCATCCAGCGCCGCAAACACACCCACCATCGTCATCTCAAGGAACAACAAAGTGATAATCATGTCTTTAACGCGGCGCGTTTCGGTCAGAGACGCAATACCGATCAGCGTGAAAAACGTCGAAAGAATAATAATAAAGAGGGAAATCCCGTCAATACCCAGCAAATAATTGATTCCGAACGCCGGAATCAAAGGAGCCGCTTCCATGAACTGCATCCCTGAAACCATCGGATCGTACGCATACCATAGCCACAACGAGAGGAAAAATTCGATCCCCGCTACGGCGATACCGTACGCGCGGATGCTGTCTTGTCGGACAACAAACCCGAGCATTGCCGCCAATGCCGGGAAAAAAATCAAAAGCGATAAAATATGATCCATCATCATTACTCCTTAAGCGCCGACCGCGTTGTAACCAACGGTGAAGGCAACGGCAAGCGCCAGTAAAACGACCAGACCGACAACCATCCAGCGTAGCATGCTGGAGAGGTTCCCGTCCTGAATATCGCGTGTATTCTCACCCGTTTTGTAAATCGCGTTCGCGATCGCATCGACGGTTGCATCAACGATTTTAAGATCGATCTGTTTCCATGCGATGCGGGAAAGTTCCAAATACGGTTTCGAAAAAACCTCTTCGTAAAACTTCGGAATGTAATACTGATTCCACAAAAGTTTGTAGCAAAAACGGTTTTCCATTTTCGACGTTCCGTCCGGAACGCTGCTCCAGTTGGCGTATTTTTTGTACGCAAACACAATCGCCGCGATAACAAACAGCTGCGTTCCGATCGTCATGATCCAATACGTCATCTCACTGTGAACGTGGTACTGCGTCGAGGGAAGCAGATTGATCACCAGCTGATAATAGGTCATTTTGAATGCCCCGGCGATGATTGCCAGAACCAGCAGCGGTGACATAGCCACCAGCATGAATTTATACGCTTCATGCGGATGGATGCCGAACAGTTTGTAGCGCTCTTCGCCGTGGAAGATCAAAGCAACCAGACGGAAAGAATAGAATGCCGTCAAACCGGCCGTCAGTAACAATACGGTGTAAATGACGTAGTGGTGTTCAACGAATCCGACTTCCAGAATCAAATCTTTTGAGAAGAATCCGGCAAACGGATAGATACCCGCCAAAGCAACTGATGCAAGAGTCATCATCACGAACGTCCCTTTCATCACTTTGCGCAATCCGCCCATTTTAAACGGATCAAGTTCGTCGTGCATCGCGTGCATGACGTTACCCGCACCGAGGAACAGCAGCGCTTTGAAAAACGCGTGCGCCATCAGGTGGAACAACGCAACCCAGTACGCTCCCAAGCCTGCGGCTACAAACATATACCCCAGCTGCGACAATGTCGAATACGCGATGATTCGTTTCATATCGCGGTTCACCAGCGCCATAGACGCCGCGAAAAGGGCGACAAACGCACCGAGGCTGGCGATAAAGATGCCGACATTCGGAATCAAATCATAAATCGGATTCGCACGGACGACCAGATAAACCCCGGCCGTAACCATCGTTGCCGCGTGGATCAGAGCCGAAACAGGAGTCGGACCTTCCATCGCGTCTGCAAGCCATGTGTGCAGCGGGAACTGAGCCGATTTACCCATCGCTCCGATGAAAAGGAAAATACCGATCCAGGTGACCACGGCGATCGGAAGGTTGCCGACCTCTGCAAATACGACATCGTACTGAAGCGATCCAACATTCCAATACAGCAGGAAAATACCGATCAACATCCCAAGGTCGGCGATGCGGTTCATAATGAACGCTTCGTTCGCCGCCCAGGTTGCCGATTCTTTCTGGTACCAGAATCCGATGAGTCCCCATGAACACAGACCGACCCCTTCCCATCCGATGAAAAGCCCCGCAAAGTTGTCGCTCATGACGAGAACCATCATCGAGAACACGAATGCCGAAAGCCATGAGAAGAAACGGTTGAACCCTTTGTCGTGGTCCATATACCCGATCGAATAGACGTGTACAACGGTCGAAACGATCGTAACAACCATCATCATGACGACGCTTACCTGATCGACGACAAATCCGAACGGAATGTACAGATCTCCCGTCGCCATCCATGTCATCAGTTCAACATGAACCGTGTGACCGCTCATGACGTAGTTCAATAAAACAGCGCTGCTCACAAACGAAGCGAACAACAGAGCCGACGCCACATATCCCGTCAATTTCGTTTTCGGGGACATGCCGAACAGCGCCGCAAAAAGCGACCCGGCCAGCGGAGCGAAGAGTGCAATATATAAATAAAGTTCCATAGACTATCCTCGCATTGAAGTCATTTGATCAAGATCGATCTTGCCGGTACGTTTGTACCACACGATGAGCAGTCCCAAACCGACCGCTACTTCCGATGCCGCAATCGCGATAATGAAAAACGCAAACATTTGTCCGCTCAAATCGCCGATATAGTGGGAAATCGCCGCAAATGCGATGTTGGTCGCATTCAGCAAAATCTCGGTAGCGAAAAAAAGCAATAAAAGGTTTTTACGACGCATGACCCCGATCAAACCGATCGCAAACAATACCGCCGATAAAACCAGATAATGGGTAAGGGTAATTTCCATCAGTGTTCCCCTCTCTCTTGGTGTGTTTCAGTAGACGCATGCATCATCTCGATCTCTTCTTCGGCCATCAATGTGAGCGATTTGTCCATTTTCTTGCCGGCGAGGACGATCCCCGCGATCATAGCAACCAGCAGCATAACCGCCGCTACTTCAAACGGTACGAGGTATTTGGTAAACAATACCATTCCCACCGCTTGAGAGTTACCTACCCCCTCCTGAATCGGATAAAGAGCTTGAATGTTGTTGGAAACGATCGGAGCGACGACAATCGCAACAACCATAATGGCTGCCAACGTTCCAAGAATAAATACGATTTGCGGATTGGTCCGTTTTTCCACGACATTGCGGGTCGTATCAAAGAACATCATCCCGAACGCATACAGCGCCATTACCGCACCGGTATACACGATGATCTGGATAGCACCCAAAAAATCGGCTCCCAGAATAAAGAAAAACGCCGAGATAAAAATCATCCCTGCCGCCATTGCCGTCAACGCGTATAACGCTTGAGACGTCATTACGGTGATCGTAAACATCACAATCGTCAACGCCGCAAACAGATAAAAAGCAATTGCTTCAAACATACCTAAACTCCTTAATACGCAAGCGGGGTCTTTTTGACCGACGCATCGCTTCCCGGGATAACCGCACCGAAGCCCGGATATTCGGCCTGTTCACCTGCTTTGAGCAAATCCAGCGGGGTCAACATATCATCTTTGATGACAAAATGGGCACGCTGTTCCGAAGCGTTCTCGAAACGCGGGCCGTGAACGATCGCCAACTCAGGACATACTTCGGCACAGTAACCGCAGAAGATGCAGCGTCCGAGATTGATGCTGTACTCGGTGACCTCTTTGCGGCTGTTCTCGTCGATACGCGTGTCCATGCGGATACAATCGGAGATACAGATTTTTTCGCACAGCCCGCACCCGATGCAGCGCTCGTATCCCGATTCCCACAAACGCAACAGTTTATGAACCGCACGGTAACGCGGCCCGATCGGGAGTTTCTCTTTCGGATACTGCACGGTGTGGATATCAAATTTGATCATCTCACGCAGTACGACCCACAATCCGACAAACAGTTCGCCGCTGAACGTACGACGGGCAACCTGTTTGAATTTATCCCATCCGTTTTCGGGATAGGCTTCGATATCGACGAAATAATAGGCGCTTTGTTCGCTCACATTACGGTCTTTAAACGGTTCTTCATGATGCATAACACGTACCCCCTTAGAACATCATCACGATGCCGGTAACGATAACGTTGAGCACGGCGATCGGCATTAATACTTTCCAACACAACCACATCAACTGGTCAGGTCGGACATCCGGCCATGCGGCACGTGTCCAGAGGAAAAAGAAAAAGAAAAACGCTACTTTGAGGATCAGCTGTACCGCCCCCGCAATCGTACCGTCACCAAAACCGCCCAGGAAGATGATCGCCATCACAAACGAGATGAAGAACATATTGGCGTATTCACCGATAAAGAACAGACCCCAGCGCATACCCGAATACTCGGTACCGAAACCGTCGATGATCTCGTGGTCGTTGGCCACGAGGTGAAACGGCGTACGTCCCGTCTCGGCAAACGCGGCGATCCAGAAAAGGATAAACGCGACCGGCTGCGACCAGACGATCCAGTTCGTAATGCCGCCGGCTTGGTAGTTGTTGATATCGATCAGCGACAACGATCCGACCATCATCAACGGCGCAAGGAGGGATAGACCCGTAATGACTTCATAGGAAATGAAAATCGCCGCACTCCGAGCCGCCGAGATCAACGACCATTTGTTCGCCGATGCCATACCCCCAAGAAGCGGTCCGTAAAGACCGATGGCCATGACCCCAAGGACGTAGAGGATACCGACATTGATATCCGCAACGATCGGATGGACCGTATAACCCATAACGGTAAACTGAGGCCAAAACGGAATCGCCGCCGCCGCCATGAAAGCGGTCGCCGCGGTGATGACCGGAGCGATTTTAAAAATCGGCTTGACGACGTTCTGGGGAACGATGTCTTCCTTGGTAAAAAGCTTGATCCCGTCCGCCATAATCTGAAGCAATCCGTACGGTCCGACGTGCATCGGCCCGAGGCGGCGTTGCATAAACGCCAGAACCTTACGCTCGAAATAGGTTCCAAACCCTGCGAGCGCGGAAAAAATCAACATGATGACAACGATTTTTACGATCGTTTCGATAATGAATGCTGCATCCATTGTTTACACCTTTTGAATTGATACACTCGTAAAACGGTAACCGTCAAACAGTGCTTCGGAATTGATCTGCGTATCGAATGTCGGAAGATATGCGATATCTCCGTCGATTTTACCGTCACAAATAACGTTGACGACAAGCTCGCCGCGTGCCGTTTTGACACGAACGCGCTCACCTTCGCCCAAGCCGTTCGCTTCCATATACCCTTTGGAAACGTACACTCCGCCCGACCTTTGCAGCTGATGCGCACGTGCGGTGAACGCCGAGAACTGCAACACCGGATTGGCCAGATAGACGAGGCTTCCCGCCATTGCCGAGCGTGCATCGAACGCGGCAACTTTCTCATCGCCGCTTGTCGGCACCGCGACGTTCTCCATCACATACCCGCGTACCTCTTCACCGCTGTTGGTGTAGTAGTTGGGGAGCGCGTCGAATTCAAGCGCTTTGAATCCCGCCGATGCCGGAAGCTGCTTCGTGTATTCGACCGTATATTTGGTATTCAGCCCCAGTGCGTTGGCGATATCGTTCAGGACATATCCGCCGTACGAAAGCGCCGCATTGGTCGGATTGACCCGCTTGTCGATGCCCGTAAGGGTCCCCTCTTGCTGGTTCAGGGCCGGCATATCCAGATCGCCGTTGCCCAAAGCGCTGAGGGTGAAATCGCCTGCTACGTTGTAACCGACACAATAGCTTCCGCGTTCACTGTCCAGATCACAGATCATCGCAACCCCAAGAGTGTTTGAGAGGTTCGGAATCATCGTCACGCTGAACGGAGTGTATTTTTCGATCAGCGCAACCAGACGGGCGCAGTTCGCACTGTTAGTGTGGGTATACAGATCCGGCCCTACCATCAGCGCGAACGTCTCTTTTTTCGCCAGATATTTTTCCAGCGTTTCGGCGAATTTGTCACCTGCGTTCAGTAGCGCAAACAAAGCGTTGTCGTCGATTTCGACCTCTTTGGAGACTTTTTTCTTGACCGTCTTCGTCACTTCTTCGCTGACTTCTTCTTCGATCCCGGTCTCTTCGTTGAGGACTTTTTTCACGACCGTCTCGGTCACTTTTTCATCCACCATCTCATCGACGGTGACGGTTTTGGTCGAATGAAAGCCCGCCAGATACGAAACGATATCCGAAGGCATGGAGGCTTTGTCCCCGAAAAGATCGAGCATCAGGTACAGTGCCGCCTCTTCCATCATCGGAGCGTGCGCGATCTGCGTGACGTTCTTCGACATTTCCTGAATAACCGGATCGAGGATCGGATGGAAATAGAGCCCGGCACCTTTGTTCATGGAGAGCGCGTTGTTCATCGCGAAACGGGCATTCGGGTTGTCGGTTTTGAGCGCACTTCCGATTGAGACGACAAAATCGGCTTCGTGCACCTGTTTCAAATCCCCGCCGTAAAGCGATTTTCCGCTGATCGAAGCGTACGACGCAAGGAAATTTTTGAACACTCGCGCCTCTTCGTTGATCAGGCGGTAGCCGTATTTTTCTTTCAGCTTTTGAAGGATCAGTGCCTCTTCGTTGGTGATCGTCGAGGTAAACGCAATCGTATCGGCTTTTTTGAATGCCGCTACCGCCGCATCAAATGCGTGTACGTCTTTGGCGGCAACGCGGTTTTCGAAATCGTATCCGTAGCGTCCCGCACCGCACAAGGAGACGTAGTTCCATTCGTTTTTGACGCGATAGATTTTCTCGTCGGTATCGGCTATGCTCGTATGTTTGATGTCATAACTGAGCTGGCATCCCGCCGAACAATGAGCGCACGTCGCCGGGATCTGTTTGTGTTCCCATGCGTTTGAAGTGTACTGATAATCCGAACTGACCAATGCTCCGACCGGACATACCGCCGAACATTCACCGCAGTCGGTACAGTCGAGGGTATCGCCGCCGTTCGGGGCAATAAGCGATTTGTTCAGCTTGTTCCACATCGCATAGGCGTCTTTGGGCATCGACTCTTTGAACGCGGCATCGATCCCCTCGCTGCCACGTGCCACGGTCGAGAGGGCAGCGTCCCCGATCATGTCTTTACAGACGGTGATACAACGCTCACACATGATACACAATGCCGGATCGTAATGGATAAAGCCCCAGTCCTGCGCCGGTTTGTGCGTATCGGCAATGGAATAGGTCTGAGAATCGACACCGATTTCGAGTGTGTAGTTCTGAAGCTCGCATTCGCCCGACTGGTCGCACACGCCGCACTCAAGCGGGTGGTTAACGTCGTACACTTCCATGATCGCGCGGCGTTCCGCTTCGATATTGGGGGTCGTCGTCGTAATGTTCATCCCCTCTTTGGCTTTGGCATTACACGCATAGACCTGTTTGCCGTCGGCTTCGACCAGACAGATACGGCACGCCAGCGTCGGCGAACATCGCGTCAAATAACAGATTGCCGGAATAAAAATACCATTCGCACGCGCCGCATTGAGGATGTATTCGCCCTCTTGCGTCTGAACCGTGCGGCCGTCTATGGTAATCGTTATGTCACTCATACTTCACTCCCCACCCTCGAAATTTTTACCTTTTCGAACCGATAACGATCGTTCGCCGCACCGTACGCCCCGTCATACGAGGGCACCAGCGCCACGGTCCCTTTCATCTCGCCGTCGAGTACGAACATACGCTCTTCGCTTCCCGAGCCGAACTCAACGCGAATTTTATCACCGTTCGCAATTTTTGCGGCAGCCGCAAATTGAGCCGAACCGCGCAAAGCTGTATCTTTTTCGAGCTGTCGGCTTTGCGCCGTATACGCATTGAACTGATTCACCGGATTGCAGCGGTACACGACCGTACCGTTGAACTCCGGCAGATCTTCCACCTCTTCAAGCTCTCCGTCGGCTTCGACATCGACGTTTTCAAGGACATACCCCCGTCTGTCTTCGCCCAGCGGTCCGTAAAAGTTCCCCAGCGCGTCGAACTCGCTTCCGCTGAATCCGCTCGATACCGGCAGCTGCGCGGTGTAATCGATCGTGTTGGCGCTGCTTACGCCAAGACGCGAAGCAACATCGTTCAAGGTATACCCTTCAAACGCGACCGCGACGTTGGTCGGAAGTACCTGATGGTTGATGCTGACGAACGTCCCTTCCTGAGAATTCAGCGCCGGCAGCCGAAGCTGTACGTTGCCGAATGAGCCCATCGTGTAGACGCCGTGCGCGTTGTATCCGACCGCTTTCACATTCGCGCCGTCCGCATCAAGATCGCAGATGAGCGACACACCGACGGTATTGACGCTCGGTGCCGCAACAACAACCGAAAAATCGGTATACGCTTCGATCATGGCGCACAATCTCGCGATATTTTGCGCACGCCCGTGACTTAGCAGATCGCTTCCGATGATCAATGTTTTGCGTTTGGTGCGTGCAAAAGTTTTCGAGATCCGCTCAAACTCTTCGTCTCCGACATTGCTTTCGGCGCACAAGTACCCTTCGTCAAGGTCGTCAAAATAACGGCGTGTCTCTTCGCTGACATCGGCCTCTTTCAGCAACGTTTTGGCGAGCATCGCCGCAACGCCCTCTTCGGTTCCGACTTCGTATTTGACGTACTGTGTCACGACGTTTTGCAGCAGTGCGTCTTCAAGCGGATGCATGTAGACGACTTTCGCCCCGTTGTGGCGCGCAGCCGTCGTCATCGCGTAGCGGAGCGCCGGATTGTCCGTCGCGATTCTTCCGCCGAATACGATGACACCGTCGCTTTTCGCTACCGCGTCGATACTTCCGCCCGTGCTTTTTTTGCCGCTGATCGAGCCGTAGGCTTTCATGAAATCCTGATAGGCTCTGGCTTCTTCGTTGTACAGCTTGATTCCCGCACTCTCTTTGAGCTTTTGGAGGATATAGGCTTCTTCGTTGGTGATCAGCGAGCTGAAGCGGATCGCCTTGTGCTCTTGGATCGCATCGACGGCGCGGGCAAGCTCCGCTTCGTCTTTGGCCCCCTCGCTGCCGAAGTCAAAACCGAACCGTCCCGCACCGCACAAGGTTGCGTGTTCAAAGTCGTTGGTCACACGGTAAATCTTCGGTTTGGCGCCGAGTGCGTTTGACGTATGGCGCACTTCGTATACCAGCGAACATCCCGCCGAACAGTGCGCACACGTCGCAGGAATCTGGGTCAGTTCCCACGCGTTGGCACTGTACTGGAAATCCGAACTCACGAGCGCTCCGACCGGACAGACAGCGATACATTCGCCGCAGAACGTACAATCGAGTTTCTCGCTGTTTTTCGGCACGACGGAGGATTTGTATCCTCCGAACTGCAATTCGATGGCATCGTCTCCGATGATCTCGTTACAGACGTGGACGCATTTTTCGCACAGGATGCACAAGGAAGGATCGTAATTGATCAATCCCCAATGCTCGATTGTGCGGTGCTGTTCCTTGGCACTGAAATGCTGCGCCGAAACCCCGAATTCGAGTGTCTTGTTCTGAAGGTCGCACGCCCCCGACTTGTCGCACACGCCGCATTCCAACGGATGATTGACGTCATAGAGACGCATGATGTTCGTCCGCTCTGCCTTGAGGTTTTCCGAATCGATCGTGACAGAGAGCCCTTCGGTAGGTGGGGTCTGACAACTGAGGATGAATCCGTCGGTTTTGTCGGTCTCGACAACACACAGACGGCAGGATGCACACGGGGTCGTTTTTTCGAGATAACACATCGTCGGGATGTAAAAACCCGCTTTGCGGGCCGCTTGGAGAATCGTCTCCCCTTTTTGCGCGGTGACGGGCTGGCCGTTAATCGTAAAATTGATCATCCATCCCTCCTTAGTGCGCGACCATCGCGATGTAATAACAGCGCATGCAGCGCTCCGCTTCGGCTAACGCCTCTTCCTGCGTAAAGCCGTATTTGACTTCACGGTTGTTGTCTTTGCGCTCATCCACGGTGAGCACTTCGCTGTGCGCTCTAGGAAGGCCCGGAAGCCACCCTTTGATTTTCTCTTTCTTATCATAGACTTTGAGCTTGCGCAGGTGGTCTTCCATAATCTCATCGTCGCTCAGCGTGATCTCGCCGCTCTGGACATAGCGGGCCATCACCGATGCGGCCCGTTTGGCCTGACCGACGGCGTTGACGATCGTCATCGGGCCGTATTCGCAGTCGCCCGCCGCAAAGATCCCTTTGCGAGAGGTCATGTAGTCCTTGCCGTTGGTTTTGATCGTCGCCCATGAGGTGCGCTCGATCTCCCACTCTTCGGGGAGGAGTTTGAGATCGGCGCTCTGAGATACGGCCGGAATCAGGTAATCGACGTCGATATCAAAAGATGCCCCATCGATCTTCTCAAGCGTCGGGCGTCCGCCGTTCGGGTCTGGAACGAGTTCGAAACGGTCCACCGTCAACGATTTGAGAACGTCGTTTTCGTCGTTCATTTTGGCGACTGCGGAGTGGAAAATAAACTCGACCCCTTCTTCGACCGCTTCGTGATACTCTTCGTACGTCGTGTTTTTGATGATCGTCGCTTCGTCGCGGCGGTACAGCATGATCACTTTTTTCGCACCGGCACGGATTGCGCAGCGGACAACGTCCATCGAGGTAAACCCGCCCCCGACGCACGCAAGCGTTTTGCCGCTCAGGTCGACGAAATTGGCCGGAAGCATGTGCCGCTTCTGGTCCGCTTCGGGAACCATGATGTCGTATTTGACCTGCAGGTTCACTTTGTCCAAAAAGTCGATGGCTCCCCAGTATCCCTGAATCTCGGGACGTTCGTTGTCACAATAGACTTTTTTCGAAATACGCGTTCCGGTAGCGACGAGGACCGCGTCATAATCGTTTTCAAACTGACGCATCATGTCGGCGGTGACTTTCGTATTGGTGATGAAGTTTACCCCAAGATCACGGACCGCTTCGATGTCCTGATTGTACTTGTCGATCGGCATGCGGTATTCGGGAACCCCGACCGCCACCTCTCCACCGAGGACCGGAAGCTCTTCGTACACGTCGACGTCGACACCTTCAAGCGCCAGATAATACGCTCCCGTAAGACCCGCAGGGCCCGCGCCGATCACCGCCACTTTTTTGCCGATAGAGGGCTTCTTCTGCGCAGGGTGGAAAAATCCGAATCCGTGATCGGTCTCGTAATCGGCACCCAGACGTTTGAGCTCCATGATAGAGATCGCCTCGTCCAGATTCGTACGGCGGCATTCGGTCTCGCACGGATGCGGACATACACGGCCGCACGTGTGGGCCAGAGGCATCGTCTGGCGCGTCGCCATCAGCGAATCGTCAAAACGCAAATCGCGCACACCCTCGATGTAGGCGGGGATGTCAACATGCGCCGGACAGGCGTCCATGCACGGAGCGGTGATTTTAGCGATGTAATTCGTATCGTGCATATGGTAATGCTTGGAAGGTTTTTGTCCTTCGATGCACGCCATAAATTCCGACTCGAAGTGATTCATCAGATCCAGCAGAGGGTTCGGAACGGTTTTGCCGATCTCGCATTTGGAGGTTTCCTGCATCGTTTTAGAGACCTCTTTGAGATGCTCCATGTCCGAAAGAGCACCTTCGCCGCGAGCGATTTTGTCGAGCAGATCATACAGGATCCGTCCGCCCCAACGCCCCGGAGCACAGCGGCCGCATGCCTCGGAATAGACCTGATACTGCGCGGCGTACTCCGTCGCCAAACGTACCACATCCACATCCGGGCTGAAAAGCGCTACGCCGTCCCAGCCGATAAAGGCTTTCGAAGAGGCATGCTCGTTGTATTCCAACGGGAGGTTATACGCAGATTTTTCCCACTCTTCATCGGCTTTGCCGATGTTGTTGATCTGCTCACCGCGCCACGTGGAGAAATAGACTTTACTCACAACGGTTCCTTATTTTTTGACCACAATGGTCCAGTCGGCTTCGTTGAACTTCAGAGAGTTCATCAGCTCGCATCCGAGTTCTTTAACCAAATCGGCCGACTTTTGAATCGGAGAAAAATCGCCGATCTCAAACAAAAAAATGATCACTTCGCCGCTTTGTGCTTCCGTTTTAAGGATAGAACCCATGCGGTCGTAAAAGTCACCTTTGAGGTGACGCAAATCGTAGCGTTTCACTGCATGCTCCTCTATTAGCGGTCTACTTCACCGAAGACGATATTGGTCGTCCCGATGATTGATACAACGTCAGGGATATAGTGTCCCGGCAGCAGATCGGTCAAAATACCCGTATGCCAGAAAGACGGCGCGCGGAGTTTAAGACGGTACGGATAGGCTCCGCCTTGGGAATTGATGAAATACCCCAGTTCCCCTTTCGGAGACTCGGTCGCGACATACACTTCACCGACCGGCGGACGCATCCCCTGCGTCACGAGGACAAAGTGCTGCATCAACGAGTAGTTTTGGGTCATGATGTCGATTTTAGGAGCCGAAATGTACTGCGGCGCATGGGCCATCAACTCAGGGCCGGTCCCTTCATACATGTCGATCACCTGATACAGGATTTTCGCGGACTCGCGCATCTCTGCCATGTAAAGTTTGTAACGCGCGTAGTTATCGCCTTTGTCTGAAACCGGAACATTGAATTCCACTTCGTCGTAAAGCTCGTACGGCTCTTCTTTGCGGATATCCCACTCGACGCCCGATGCACGCAACATAACGCCCGAACATCCCCAGCTGAGCGCCATCTCTTTGGAAATCACACCCACGTTTTCCATACGCATTTTCCAGATACGGTTGGTATCGAGAAGATCTTCGTAGTCTTTGATGTTCTCCGGCAGTTTGTCAAGGAACTTGCGCAGGTCTGCGATAAAGTTATCCGGCAAGTCAAGCGGGACACCGCCGATGCGGACCGCCGCGTGCGTCAAGCGCGCGCCGCAGTAATCCTCGATCAAATCCATCAGATATTCGCGCTCGCGGAACGCAAACAGGAACACGGTCATCGCCCCGATATCCAGAGCCGTCGTCGCGAGCCAGAAAAGGTGCGACATCAGACGGTTCGTCTCAAGGAGCATCATACGGATTACTTTCGCACGGCGCGGTACTTCAAGACCGATGAGGCGTTCTACCGCAAGGGCAAATCCGTAGTTGTTCGAGCTTGACGCGATGTAGTCCATACGGTCGGTCGTCGGCATGAACTCGTTGTAGATCATGTTTTCCGCCATCTTTTCCATACCGCGGTGAAGATACCCGATGTCCGGATGGGCTTTGGTGATCTGTTCTTGCTGCAAATGCAGCATCAAACGCAACTGTCCGTGCGCAGAGGGATGCTGCGGACCGAAGTTGAGGATCAGCTCATTGTCGTCGCGGTCAAACGTAATATTTTCGAAAAAAGGTCTAAGTCTATTAGATTGTTGCATGCTTGATCCTTAACGGTCGCGATCGGAGATCGTAACGGTTTTTTGTGCGTCGAATTTCTCGATCATAAAGGCGCCGCCTTCTTCTTGATACTGAATGAGCGTATCCGGCTCACCCTGAGTGATGTCGGTGCCGCGCGGTACTTCGTGTCCGAGGCGCGAAAAACGCTCGGTGTCGTAGCGGTCGACCCGTGCAGGATCGCGGTTTTCCGGCCCGATGATCTCACGCGCTTCTTTTCCGAAGATTTTGTCCACTTCGTACCATTGAGCGAATTCGTCCCCTTGAAGCGGGTAGGTTTTGCGAAGCGGATAGCCTTCCCAGTCATCCGGCATCAAAATACGTTTCATGTACGGATGGTTGTTGATGACGATCCCGAACATGTCGTACATCTCACGCTCGCTCCAGTCGGCGGAACGGAACAGTTTCTCAACGCTCTCGATCGACTCTTTTTCGCCGATTTTGCATTTGATACGGAGGCGTTTGCGCTTGGACATACTAAGCATCTGATAGAATACTTCGAATTTTCCTTCCTGGGCAAGCCAGTCGATCGCGCTCAGTTCGGAAAGCTGATTGTACTCACGTTCATTTTTCAACATTTTGATTACGCCGAAATTGTCCGTAGCATTGATCACGACAACCATTTGACCGACTTGGATATACGCATCCAGAACTTCGAATGAAGCTTTGATCGCTTCAAGGTCGGCGGCAAATACTTCGTCTTCGCTCACATCGCTTTTGGCTACTTGAGGAGCAACCCAGTAACGGTCGGTGTAATAGGGTTTTTTCTGTACATCGTCTTTAGGGGTGTAAGCTCTCATTACATCAACCTTTTTGGTTTTTGTGATTTATTCGCACTTTCGCGGCGGATTTTTTGCTGTAGCAGCATTACCGCGTATTGAAGCGTTTCCGGGCGCGGAGCGCAGCCGGGCAGGTAGAGGTCGACCGGGATAACGCGGTCCACACCCTGCACTGTCGCATAGGTGTTGAACATACCGCCGGTGTTGGCGCATGAACCCATTGAAATAACCCATTTGGGTTCCGTCATCTGGTCGTACAGACGGCGGATGAATTCGGCGTGCTTTTTGGTCAGCGTCCCTGCCACGATCATCAACTCCGCCTGACGCGGAGATGCACGGAAAATCGTCCCGAAACGGTCGAAATCGTAGCGCGATGCACCCGAAGCCATCATCTCGATACCGCAGCATGCCAATCCGTAGGTCAATGCCCACAGTGAGTTCGAACGCCCCCAGTTGACGACTTTGTCAATGGTGGTCAATGCGACGGGAAGACCGCCGTCTTTGAGATAATTTACTTGATGTTGTGCCATTCGAGCGCCCCTTTCTTCCAAGCGTAAACAAATCCGATTGCCAGCAGCAGGATGAACATCATCATCTCGGCAAAACCGAACCAGCCGAGGAGTTTGAAATCAATTGCCCATGGGAACATAAACACGATCTCCACGTCAAACAGCAAAAATAACAACGCAAACAGGTAAAACTGCGTCGAAATACGGTTAGGCTGTTTGGTCACCTCCGGTCCGCATTCGTACACCGTAAGTTTCAGCTTTTCCGTGTCTTTGGCCGCCAAAGCGCGGCTGGCAAGGCGTGCGATAACCGTCGTGGCGTAAAATGCCCCGAACGTCAGCACGAACAGTACAAATACCCCGAAATAAGGGTTTGCGACGTTGTAATGCTCCATTAATTCCGACCTTTTGTGGTTGATGGCATACTTGTCAACAGCCCGAAACTGCCGTTGAAAGTACGGTTTCTCTAAAAACAGTTGTTGCACTATAACAAAAAGAGGATTAAACAAACCCTTATCGAATCGATATTTTCGGGAAGCTGTAACGATAGGGAACATCGCCAAGCGGCAGGATGGGGAATTATGTTATATTTTGTAACACTATGGCAAGAAATGACCTTCAACGTATCAAATTGCTACAATCTTGTGAAGGCACTTTTGCCCGTGCAAGGGGGAGATGAGAGCACTTGTGCTACTTTTCGAAGCAAAATGCTATCTTATTGTTTTTCCTGAAGCATTTGGTCAAGGATGGCAAATACGCCGTCGCTGGCATGTTCCATCTCTTCAAATGCCCGCACGAGTGCATCCGATCCGACCGTTTCCGTATGCATCAGATCGAAAATTTTGTGGGTCGTATTATGAACCACCGAGTGGGGCGATTCCAGCGTAGTATAGCTCGGCGTTTGCTTGAAAAATTGAGCCCCTTCGCCCTGCTCGTACCATTTTCCGAGACGGCAGTTGTGATGGTCGACAAACGTAAACTGCTCTTTTCGGGTCACGGCGGAAAGATACGTATTGACTTTCCACAACACATGGTCGAGTTTTGCCAGACTCATAAAGACCCGTTCCGCAGTATGTTCGGTACTGCCGAACGTCTCGCGCATCATCTGTGCGTTCGTGTGCATATGGGAATTAAAACTGGCGATAGAGGCGTTCGATTCGGAGATGGTTGACTGAATATCTTCGAACTTCTCGCCGATCGTCGTGACGTCCTGCTTCATCGATTGCAGCGAAATATGAATCTCGCTGATCGCTTTGTCGGTGCGGTCGGCAAGCTTGCGCACTTCGTCGGCAACGACGGCGAATCCACGTCCGTGTTCCCCCGCACGCGCCGCTTCGATGGCGGCGTTGAGCGCCAGCAGATTGGTCTGATCCGAAATATCCTTGATGAGCCCTAAAATACTCGCCACATCCTGCGCCCGCTCCGAGAGCGCTTGTACGGTTTCCATCGAATCAAGGGCCAGTGCATTCAGCCCTTCGAGCGTCGTGGAAATTCCCGCTGCTTTGTCTCCGAGATCAATGATGTTTTCAAGCAATGACGTCGACTGGGTGATATTTTCCCGTGAAGAGGAAACGGAAGCGGCCATGTTTCCTTGAATATCTGCCAGATTACGCTTTAGCTGCTCATTTTGGTAGGTCATGAGCGCTGTTGCGTTGCCGTATTCAGGGCTCGCCTGTTCGGCAAGCAGCGTCTCCTGCTCGCGAAGACGTTCCGAAAGTCTCTCATTCTCTTCTTTCAGCACTTCGTTCTCTTTTTTCAGCTCTGAAAGCTCATTTTTTAGTGCCAAATCATCACTAAACCAGCCCATCGATTCTCCTTCGATCCCATATTCTACATTCGCAAAACGACCATTATACTACTTTTGCATCGCAAATCAAGGTATCGTATTTACTGCCGAAAATAGAGTGCGTCAGTGGTTGATGAATCCCATCGACTTTTCCCCTTCGAAACTGCCCGAGCGTTCTTTTTTGATCTCGGCGATAAAGTCGTCGAGGCGGAATACCCCTTCTTTGCGTGCGGCGACGTGGTAGGCGGTGTTTTTGACGATCAGGTTGATCTGTCCTCCTGTCAGCGGATACGAGACAAGTTTTTCGATATCAAATCCCGCTTCGTACGGAGCGTTTTTGGGAAGCATCATCTGCCATAGCGCCAAACGCTGTTTCTGATCGGGTTTTTTGAACTCGATTTTGTAATTGAACCGGCGCGAGAAAGCCTGATCGATGTTTTCGAGCAGATTGGTCGTCGCGATCAGTATCCCCTGAAATTTCTCGATCTGTTCCAGAAAAATATTCTGCATCTGGTTGTGCATCTGATCGGCGGAGGATCCAACCCCCGAAGAGCGGGAGGAAAGAAACTGATCGGCTTCGTTGAGCAGCAGGATCGGCTCCGTTTTCGTCTGACGCGTCAAATCGGCGTACGTATCGAAGATTTTACGGACGTTCTTTTCGCTTTCGCCGACGTACATCGAGAGAATTTTCGAACAGTCAAAGCTCAGCACCTGCCGTTTCAGCGAGCGGGAGAGCGAATGGGCCGTCAGGGTTTTCCCCGTTCCCGGAGGGCCGTAGAAGATAATCCGGGCATCGATGCCCGCTTTTTTGTCCTTGATCCCCCACTCGTGCAGGCGTGATACCACTTCGCGATCAAGCTGACGCATCAGGTTCTGGAGGGTCTGTTCGGTGGAAGGGTTCAAAACGACATTCTCAAGCGACGTCGAAGGTTCGATCAGTTCGAAAATGTCCTGCTCTTTGATCAGCATGTCGAGCTTGAGTTTGCGTACTTTTTTCTTTTTCTGCGGGTGCATGATCGACTGCAGCACCTCATCGACAATGTAGAACGCTCTGGATATTCCGCCGAAAGGGTTGAGCATCTCTTCGTAATCGATGACGTCCTCGTTGATAAGGCGCGAACCGTCTTCGAGAAGGGCGCGGTTTTTGATCCGTTCGTAATCATCAAAGCTGATCAGATCGATCAGGGTGTTCATCTCCCGAAGGTTCCCCTCCGTCGCGCTGTACTCTTCTTTGAGCAGGGCGAGAAAGATCACCTGTTCTTTCGGCTCGAGTTTTTTGTTTTTGAAAAAACGGTCCAGCACGACGTCGTGCGACGTCTGGACGATCCGCTCTTCGATCCGCTTTTCGAGAAGGTCGAGTTTTTTCTGAATCCGGTTGATCCCCAAGGAGTGTTCGTTGCCGTTGTGACGGATGATGGACATCTTTTGATAGAGTTCGATCCGAAAGAATTGATCCTGCAGATATTCCAAATGGTCGGCATAGGGTTTGATGTCGGGAAGGGTCATCTCAAGCGATCCTTCTTCGATCAGCTTCATAAACACCGACGTCAGTGCGACGGGAGTATTGTAAAGTTCCAGCTGGGAGAGTTCGCTGATCTTGATGGGGGTAAACGAGTGGTGCGTCAGCCATCCGAGTTCCATCAGCGTCTTCACTTCTCCAAAATGGCTCAGAAACGAGTAGTCTTCGGCCCCGTAGAGTTCCTGAAGCAGCTCCGCAACGACAACGTCTTCCTGCGCCTGTAAAAATTTGCGGGTCAGAAGCCGCAATACTTTCGCTTCTTCGGAGGTGCATTTGAGGTGCTGAAAAATATGGGTCTGTTCAATCGCAGGATTTTCCAGAAAGTCGATCAAATATTTCAAAGGTGTCCTTCTCTTAATCTGTGTAAATTATAGCCATTTACGCTTACAGACGTACTATGCCTGAAGTGAATAGAGCAGTTCGATTTCCTGCGCCCAGATCGTCTCGTCAATCGTCTCGAGTACCAGCGGGATATCGTCCATTCTCGGATCGTTCATGATGTAGCGGAACGGCTCGATGCCGAGCTTGCCTTTGCCGATCGAATCGTGGCGGTCGACATGACTACCCAGATCGGGCTTGGAGTCGTTGATGTGCATCCCCATCAGATATTTGAAACCGACGATCCGCTCAAACTCATTCCACGTCGCCTCATACGCTTCGGGGGTTCGGATATCGTATCCGGCGGTAAACATGTGACAGGTGTCGATGCAGACGCCGACGCGCGAGCGGTCCTCGATCCGATCGATGATCGCGGCGAGGTGTTCAAACCGCCATCCCAGATTGCTCCCCTGCCCGGCCGTATTTTCGATGACGAGGCTGACCCCGTCCGTCACCTTCAGCGTTTCGTTCATCGACGATGCGATCCGGTCGATGCACTCCTCCTCGCTGATCTGTTTGAGGTGGCTCCCCGGATGGAAATTGAGCCGATCAAGTCCGAGCTGAGCGCATCGGCGCGTTTCATCGATAAACGCTTCGAGCGATTTTTGCCGTTTCTCCTCTTCGGGGTGACCGAGGTTGATCAGATACGAATCGTGCGGCAATACGTGTTTGGGCAAAATGCCGCTTTTGGCGAGGTTGTCTTTGAAAAGAGCGATCGTTTCATCGTCCAGAGGCTTTGCCGCCCACTGTTTCTGGTTTTTCGTAAAAAGGGCAAACGCCTTGGCATGAATCGCCATCGCGTTGAGGGGGGCGTTAAAGACTCCGCCCGAAGCGGAGACGTGCGCGCCTACGAATTTATTCGACATTATTTTTTTCCTTTAATTTGTTCTAATTGTTTTTCTATTTTTTGAATTATCTGTTTTTCAATACTTGCACAAAAGTGTCCGAACCAAACAGTTTTTATAGTGGTTTGATTGTTTTGTATGTAGGTTGTTATTATTCCAAAAAGTTTTTTCCAAAAATCCAATTCATCCAATAAAGGAGTATTTTCTTCAAAGTCCACCCTCTCGTAGCGTTTTTTTAGTACGCTCATAACATCCCTATAATACTTATTTTCCATTTTCTTCAATGTTTCAAAAAACTCGTCAGGAGAAATTGATTGAAATACGGGAAGCCGATAAAGAATAGTTTCTCTATTTACCGATAGAAGCTCTATAAACTTTTCAATATCACTACGTCCTAGGCTCGCTAAAACTTCACTTCCTTCCTGTGGCAATCCTTCATATATTGTTTCTTCACTTTTCTCTAAAAGATATTTTTTAATTTCTTGAAACTCATTGGACTCTTCATTCATATACCCTAATCCAATATGAGAATTATCTATTCTATACTCATCTACTGCCTGCAAATCTATCCAATTTTTTCGGTTATCGTTAATGTATTTTTTCATATCGGCTACAATACTTGAAGCAGATTTAGAATAAAGATTTCTTTCATTTAAACGTAACAATATCCCTACGACATGCATGAAAATTGCAGGTTCTAAATACTCATTTTGATTAAGTTTTTCCAAGACCGAATTAAGTGCAATTTTAAACTCTTCCTCTTCTAAATCCAAATAGTGCCAAAGATTAATCCATTCTTCTTTCTCTTCTTTGAAAAAATATCGACTTTTACTCAAACTATTTGAAATCTCTTCAGCATCTAAATACTGATTCCAATAAAATTTTAACCATAGATAATTTGGTAATACAAAATTATCAAGGTTATATTCTTCAACTATGTGTAAAATAAAAGGTTTTTCTTTCTCGGATTCTCCTTCATAAATTCTATTTAGCTGGTCTTTATGAGAAATATCTAATCTAGGAAGCTTATGTTTTCCACTTTTTACTTCAAGAGAAAATGCAAAAAAAACTTGAATAAATTCCGTCATCAATTTAGTATTTTCTTGAAATTTAGGAGTAAAAGAGCCTATTAATCGATTAAAATCCAACATTCCTTGACGTAAACTTCTTAAGTTTTTATATCCAGAAGCATCAAAAACAGCTTCAATATTTTCCCTGTTTTCTATAATAATTTTTTTACCATCACTCAATGAATCAACAAAAATTTCAAATGCTTTATGAAAATTTTGCTGAATATGAAATGTTTTTCCAATTGTTTTTTCTTTGAACGCATCATAAATTTGGCGATCTTTGATTTCTTCTTCATTAGCAAGAAGGATAACTTTTTGGTCTAACTCTTCAACTAGTACATTTAAGTAGCCAAGAACTTCGGATAAACCGCTATCTATTCTTTCTAAATCATCAAAAATAAAAATCACTTTTTGATCTGATTCTCGCTTCAGGGCTATGTCAATTGGTATATCTGATAGAGCAATATTTACACCTGCATATTTTTTTAATATACCTTTGATTACTTTTCCAGCGATCTCCATAGTCTTAGAAACTGTATTACTCTGTAATCCAAATAATTTAAAAATGACTTGCTTGTGAATATCTTCTTTCGATTTCAAACCAAATAAGCTAATATGGATAAATTTATAACTACTTTTATTTTTTTCTTTGAATTCATTAATGAAAAAAGTTTTCCCACTCCCCCATTTTCCAGAAAGTAAAACGGCATATTGAGGCTCACTCAAATTTAGGTAGTAATCTAAAAATTCATTGATATGCTGATTTACAATTGCCAAAATATACCTTGCTTTAATTGAAGCTAGATGCTCACTCGAATTGGAAATGACGGGGAAAGTTTACGCCGCGCTTTGAAATTCCCGAATATCGACTTCAACGCCGTTTTTGATGATCTCCTGCGCTTTTTTCAATAGTTCGGCAGTCACCGTATCATCAACGTATTTTTCTCCGCAGTTATCGCACACATGGGCGGGAACGTGTTTAAAAACGATCGTGGAACCGTTTTTTTCCAGTGTAACCGTCGTAGAACCATGCTGAGTCTCGCCGTGTTTGCAAATCACACATTTCATCGTTCTCTCCTTGTTTTTAGATCTTCCATCCATTTTTCCGCTGTCGGCTCATATACCGTGATGACAATAACATTTTCAGCTTCGTCTCTTGCATAGACGACGTGCAACGGTCGTTTATTGAAATACCCTAAAACCAAAAATGAGGGATAAGGGTAATCATCGGGATAACTTTCAATAATTTCACCGTTTTTGACAACATGTTCAACATCTTCTTCATTCACATCCCGCTGGAACATTCTCTCAATCGCATGGGTTCTGTAAATGAAGTGCAATGTATCTTACCTTCTCTTTTTGCCAAGTATCGTTATTATATCACAGCCGTCGAATCCGTTCCGCGGCTTCGGCAAGTACGTCCAGAGGTTTAGAATAGCAAAAGCGTACCATGTTGCGCCCCGTGTCGTCGTGATAAAACGCCCGTCCGGGAACCGAGGCGACTCCCGTGGCTTCCAGAATGGCCATAGCTTTTTCAAAGTCGTCATTCCCCGCCACGCCGCTGACGTCGGTCATGATGTAGTACGCCCCCCTCGGGACGCTTGGGGAAAGACCGGCATCGCGCAGCGCAGCGCAGAAGAGATCGCGTTTGTGCTGATGCACGCGGGAGAGTTCCGCGTAATACTCATCCCCGAGTGTCTCCAGCCCGACCGCCGCCCCGATCTGAAGCGGCGCGGGGGCGCAAACGTAGATCAGATCGTTGAACTGTGCCATCGCCTCGATGACGTGTTGCGGCGCGATGGCGTATCCCAGCCGCCATCCGGTAACGCTGAACACTTTCGAAAATCCCGACATCGTCACGCACCGCTGTGCGAGGCTTGGGACCGAGAGGGCTGGGACGTGGACGGCGCCGTCGTAGAGGAAGTGCTCGTACATCTCGTCGGAAAACACGATCAGATCGTATTTTTCGGCAAAAGCACCGATTTGCTCCAATTCATCACGTGTATAGACTTTTCCGCTCGGGTTGGCAGGATTGCAGATCACCATAGCGCGGGTTTTGGGAGTGAGAGCCGCTTCGAGCGCCTTCATATCGAGCGTCCAATCGGGGGCTTCGAGGCGAACAAACGTCGGCACTGCTCCGAGTGCCGTTAAGGTAGAGCGGTGATAACCGTAGTAGGGTTCGAATAGCATCACCTCGTCTCCCGGTTCGAGCAGCGAAAGACACGCCGTGTAAAAGGCCCCCGTCGCCCCGTCGCTGACGAGGACCTGTGCCGGGCTTACCTCCACGTTGTAAAACCGCTTCATTTTTAGCGCAATCGCTTCGCGAAGACGGGGTAGCCCTTCGGTCGGGGTATAGATGTTGATCCCCTCGTCCATCGCCGATTTGGCCCCCTCGATCACTTCGCTAGGGACGGGCAGATCGCACACCCCCTGCGCCATGTTGATCCCGTTCAAAGCGCTGCATGCGCGGGTCATAGACCGGATATGGGACTGTTCGATGGTGCCGCTGCGTTGACTGAGTTTCATCCCTTTTCTCCTGCTCTCATAAAGAGTGCCATTATAACTTAACCCACAAAATCCTGATCACGATTGCTGCCAGCACACCCCCCGATACGCTCATCAAAAACGCTCCGGCCTGCCATAACAC
This sequence comes from Sulfuricurvum sp. MLSB, assembly GCF_000747095.1. Lineage (GTDB taxonomy): Bacteria > Campylobacterota > Campylobacteria > Campylobacterales > Sulfurimonadaceae > Sulfuricurvum. The sequence continues at coordinate 17,382 of NZ_JQGL01000142.1, read as the reverse complement.
CGTATGCTCAAAACCGACCGCCAGCGCAATGCTCGCCACGCCCGCCAGAGCCGTACCCCACTGCACATCGGCCCAGCGTGAGGGAAGCAGCTGCTGCATCGTCGGAACGTCGCGTTCTTCGATCAACGGGGCAAAACGCTCAAACCATACCAGAAACGGAACGATTTTGTACAAATGCGCGGCAATCAAAAAACCGAGAAAACCGCCCGTCAAAAGCCAAAATGCGACCAAAACGCTTTTCTCATTTTCCATAACGTACCCGTAAACCCCCACCCCCATCGACGCAACGAGCGCGACGAACGCCGCCGCGACCGAACGTTCCCATATATCGCTGTAGCGCCGCTTTTTCGAGGTAAAAATGCGGTAAACCTGCAGCAAGTAATACAGAACCGACCCCGCCGCCGCGACAAGCGCGGCCACCTCCAGCGCGTGGATACGGGTCAATGCGGCGGCGATCATCATCCCTACCGCGGCAATCATCGCGTAAAAACTGATCGCGTGGTCGTTGTCCGAGGGACGCGCGCACGCTCCGAACATCGGCAGCAGCACCGTACTCACCCCCATAATGTTCAGCATCACGTATCCGCCGAACACCGCCATCATATGCGCCGACAACCATCGGGAGGGATCCATTGCCACAACACCGGCATACCCCAGCGCCATCCACAGCCCAAATCCCAAACCGATCCAAAGAAAAAAGGTGCTCCACTGCATCGAGCGGGTCACCGCGGTACGGCGGCGGCTGCGACGAAGCGTGACGAACAGATTAAACGCAAACAGACCCAATGCCGTGATAATAGCCCCTCCGCCGATTACAAGGAGAGAAGGAACGGCCACAAAGCCGATGAACAGCACAGCGGTTCCCCCCGCCAACAACGGAGCGATCCACACAAATAGGGAGGGATAGCGGTGATGCACTTCCCCGACAACAACCGAAAGCTGTCCCATCGCTCCGACGATTACGCTCATAACAAAACCGATCATGTACGCGTGAACCCAACCGATAAGTCGCATCTCCCCCGCAACCACCGAAGGATCCAAAAACCATAAATACCCCATAGAGAGGATATAAAAGGCCGTACCGATCAGAAAATAGGGGGCGATAATTCGGATCGGCAAAGAGAAATCGGGGGAAACATTCATCATGAACCCTTTTTTTCTTTAGATTGTAGCGGACGGGATTCCTAGCGGGATTGATTCGCGTCAAGATCGGCGATCTTGACGATGATGCCGTTGAGACGGTCTTTGAAATAAATCTCCCCTTTGCCCCTGCGGTACATGATGTCCATCTCATCATCCCGGATAAACTGGAAAAGCCGCCCGTCGCACATCTCCTCTTTCCCTTTTCCGCCGAAAATATCCCTGCCCAGCAGGACGCTTCGCATCGTGTCGCTCGGGTAATCCCGATAAAGGTACTCTTTCACAAATTTCTCTTCGCTCATACACCCGGCACTGACGCACACTTCGCCGTTCATGGTGATTTTTTCAACCGCCATCCCAGCGGCGAAGAGTTCGAGCTCGACGCTCATCCCGTCACTGCGGAGGTATCCCGTATCGGCAAATTTGAATTTGGGGGTTTTCAGGGTGATCATCTTGGGTTCGCTGTGGGTATAGTGTTTTGTACTGCACCCTGCGATTATCACCGCAACGGCACTAGCCCATAGGATAGAGAATTTTCGCATGTACCTCATCCAGTTTTTGAAGTATGTCGCCACGCAGTGTGACGTCCATCGCCGCAAGGCTTGCATTCAGCTGTTCCGCCGACGTCGCCCCGATGATCGTAGAGGCGACGAAATCGAACTGCTTGCTCCACGCGATCGCCATCGTGACGGGGTGCATCCCTGCATCGGCGGCGATCCGCAGATACTCCTGCGTCGAGGCCAGGGTCTTGTCGTTCAAGAAGCGCGCCGCCATCAAACGCTGCCGTTTGTTCGGGGACTGGATGTAATCGCTGAAACGTCCCGCGGCATTGGCGCTTTGGTTGTACTTCCCGCTGAGCACTCCGCCTCCAAGCGGCGAATACGGCAAAAGGGAAATTTTTTCCTCGCGACAAAGCTGGGCAATCTCGGTCAAATCGCGGCGATTCAGGAGGGAAAAATTATTTTGGATCGATTCGAACCGGGCCAGCTTTTCGTACTTTGAAACCATCAGCGATTTCATCGTTCCGCGCGCCGTGTCGTTGGAGGTGCCGATGTAGCGTACCTTGCCGCTTTGCACGAGGGCGTCGAACGCCCGCATCGACTCTTCGATCGGAACGACCGTATCGGGCCAGTGCATCTGATACAGATCGATGTAATCGGTTCCCAGCCGCTTTAGCGATCCCTCCACTGCCCGCTCGATGTGGAAACGGTCAATCGCCGTCAGACCGTGACGGATCGGTGGGACAAACCATCCCGACGCGGCTCCGGCGACTTTTGTCGCCAAAATCAGGCTCTCTCGAGCCTTGGTTTTGAGCCACCGCCCTACGATCTCTTCGGTGATGCCTGCAAGCTCTTCGGTCGGAGGAACGGGGTAAAGCTCGGCGGTATCAAAAAAGTTGATCCCCGCGTCGTAGGCTTTATCCATGATGGCAAATGCCGTTTTCTCGTCGCACTGGCTGGCAAACGTCATCGTTCCCAGACAAATCGGGGATACTCGCAACCCGCTGCGCCCAATATAGCGGTATTCCATAGTTTGACTCCTTTTTCTGCGCCGCCGGGCGTTTCTATACACTTATGTGCAATTGTACCCTACTTGCCGTTTCCGATACTCAACAAATTAATTTTTAGTTATAATTGATACGAACGATTTTCGAATAGGAGATAACGATGTCCGATATTATCCGTGAGGCATACACCCGGTTCCATGAAGTCGACGGCCTTTTAAAAACGGCGGGCGCAAAAGACGACGGCTACTTTAAGCAGCTCAGCGAAGCGACCCAAAACGCGTATGTCGCCATGAACGAAGGGATGTGCGAAAACACGACCGTCTGTCATGATTGCGCTTCCCATCGGGATTTTTTGCACACCATGATCGGCATCGTCGAAGACCTCGCATCGGGCGCACCTCTCTCCAACACCTATAAGGTTCAGCTCGACCTCTATGGCGCCAAAGTAAGTGAGATCCTCAAAAAAATCGAAAAAGTCATCGCTTCGACGTAAGCGGGTGCACCGACGTGCATTCTGCCATATTTTCCCCTCTTCGCTTTTTGTTCGACTACACTTGCCCGCATGAAAATACATATCGATTTAGACTGCTTTTTTGTCTCGGCCGAACGAACGGTTGATCCGTCTTTGAACGGCAAACCCGTCGCCATCGGAGGACGGGGAGACCCTTATATCTTCTCGGACGAAAACTCCCGCCAGGATCTGCTCATCGATAATACGGGCTCGTTCGTCGGCACCTTTTTCCACCGCTATCAGGGGGATGATCTTGCGCAGTACATCGATCCTGACGGACGCATCCGCGGCATCGTCACGACCGCCAGCTATGAGGCGCGCTCTTTCGGCGTCACGACGGGAATGAGCATCCGCGAAGCACTCGGACGATGCCCGTCGCTTATTATCAAGGCTCCGAATATGCGCCTCTACCACCGCCTTTCCCACGCTCTACACGATTTTTTGCTTGAACGAATCCCGATGGTAGAGCAGGCAAGCATCGACGAGTTTTACGGCGATCTGGAGGGGTGGGTAGAAGATGCGGACGTTCCTGAGTTCAACGATTCGCTCCGCCATGCGATCAAACGGCATCTCTGCCTGCCCGTCTCGATCGGAGCGGCCCATTCCAAATACATCGCCAAACTCGCCACCGACGAAGCCAAACCGTTCGGATGCCGCACGCTTCTTCCGGATGAGATCATCCCCTTTGTCCGAAATATTCCGGTCGAAAAGTTCCCCGGAATCGGACGGAGCATTCAGCGCCGCTGCCGCGAATACCGTCTCGAAACTCTCGGAGACCTGCTGCGAGCCGAATCTCTGGTCCGCTCCTGGGGGCCTTATGCCGCAGCTTTGTACGAACGTGTCAGCGGGCACGATATCGGAGCATTGAGCCTGCGTGCGCCGCGCAAATCGATCGGTATTTCACGCACGTTTGATCCGGTCTTTGAGCGGGACGAACTGCGCCGGCGCATCGCCATCCTCGCACGGCATCTGGCCTACGCGATTCAACGGCTCGAAGTCTATCCGACGACCTTTACCCTCACCCTGCACTATCTGCATTATCCCAAAGCCCATCAAAGCCTCAGCGAATCACGCTTCTTCAGTGAACGGCGCTTCCGAGCGCTGGCATTGTCTCTCTTTGCCAAGGCCGATCTGCATCCGCAAGGTGCGCTCACACATCTCGGACTCAGTGCATCGCATTTCAGTTCTCAAACCCATCGGGTCTTTTCCCTGCTTGATTACGAAGCCGATCTGCACGAACAGACGCTCGATAATGCCGCGGTCCGCATCCGCAATAAACACGGCCTTGATATGCTGCGGTGGGGAAATGAATTTCGCTCCAAAGAGAATTCGGTATAATCCTTCGCAATGGATAAAAAACTCTTCAGCGATTTTTTTCACCGCAACCTTCCGAGCGACATGGAAGAGTGTATCTCCCTCTTTGCCGTATTCGGAGGGATCGACGAAGCGATCGATACCGGCGAAACGATCGAAACACTGCTGCTGCGCCACATTCTCGAACCGTATGAGAATCATCGGGAACGGATGATGGGGCCTTTGCACGAAGAAGGGCTCTACACACGGCTGCTTCAGGCGGTTGCAGTCGGAGACCGCCGCCACCATTCCGCGTACCGGCGGGCACGAATCGGAAAAGAGCGCGGAGCCGAAGCATTCGAATACCTTCGCTACAGCGGCTATCTTACACTGGAGCGTTCCCGGGAAACGCCGTTAATGCGCCAGCACCCCAAACAAAAGTTCAAAAAAGAGATCGAGCGTCACAAAATCAGCCATAAGCTCCGTTTTACAACGCCGTTCATCCGCTTTTGGTTTGCCTTTGTGGAGCCGTTCTCGGACTCGATACGCTTCGGAAACTTCGAGCCTTTTATGGAACACTTCCACATTCATTACAATGCCTTTGTCGGTTTTACGTTCGAAGAGCTGTGCGGGTTGTATATCCGGGAAATTTTGGCCGATCGGTTCGATACGAACATTATCGATTCGGGAAGCTACTGGGACCGGGAGGTCGAAATCGATCTGTTTTACGATACCGATGCAGGGGAAACGTGGATCGGAGAGTGCAAGTGGACTAACCACAAAGTCAATAAAAAAGAGTTGCGCCATCTCGAAGACAAATGTCTTAAACTCTCCCTATTGCCGGACAAGATTTTCCTTTTTGCCAAGCGGGGGTTTTCGAACGAACTGCACCACCTCAAAGAGCCGAAACTCTATCTTTTCAGCGCCGAAGACTTGAGCGTATTAACTCGCGGCGAGTAGTGCGTCATACGCTTCCTGCAGAAGCTGGAATTTCTGGGTGTATTTGTTGATAATCTCCGGGCTTTTCGTCTGTACGCGGTCTGGATGGTACCGTTTGGCCAGTTCGCGGTACCGTTTTTTGAGGTCCGCGGCTTTCGTACCGACCGGAAGTTCGAAAATAGCATGATAGCGCAGCATTTTGTCGATACTCTCATTGCTGAATCCCCACCCTTTGTACTGGCTGTACAAACGGCTCATAAACTCATCGTCGTATTGGTAATTGATCACGTAATGGAGTACTTCGCGGCGGTTGAGCGTTTTTTCAAGTCTGGCTTTGGCCTGCGGAGTGCTCACGTCGATGTCAAGCCGCGTCGGTGCGGCCTCCACTATCAGGCTTGCAAGCTGCTGCTTGAGATAGCGCATAATCCAGGTATTGGGGGTCAATAGCGTAAACTGTACACGATGCGGCCCGAATGCGTACAACTCGATCTCCACTTTTTCTTCCGGACGATAGGGCAATTCGATCCGCACTGCCGCCGTTTTGCACCGTTTGAGCGAACGACGGTAAAACGGGCTGGACAAATCATTGACTCGGGTATATTCGTCGCTGAGGGTTTCGAGGAATTCTTCTTTTTTCTCCGAAGAATTTTCGTTGTTGAGTACTAGCACCCCGTTATCGAGAAACAGCGTATTGTGGACATGATGTTCGAAGAATTCCTCCATCCACGGTTCTTCAAGTGTTTGAGAACTTCCCTGGACAAAGATAGCGTTATTGCGCAAAACGACTCTCACGGATACCCCCCGTTGCAGTAGTATTTGTTTTACTAAAGCAAAAGGAGTTCCACTTTATCGTTTGACGATTTCTCCGTAGCATTCAGGACGGCGGTCACGGATCAACCCCCAGTAATGGCGGTGTTCACGGATCGCCGCCGGATCAAACTCGCTGTAGAGAATCTCCTCTTGGTCGCGTGAGGCTTCAGCGATCTTTTCGCCCGTATGGTCGGTGATGAAAGAGCTGCCGTAAAACGTCAGGCTGCAGCTCTCGCCGACTTCCTCTCCGATACGGTTGGCGGCGATGACGGGGATGATGTTGGCCGCACTGTGCCCCATCTGTACCCGCTGCCAATGCGATGCCGAATCGACCCCGATCTCGGGTTCGCTGCCGATCGCCGTGGGATAGAAGATCATGTCGGCCCCCATCAGGGTCAGGCTTCGCGCCGTTTCAGGAAACCACTGATCCCAGCAAATCCCCACCCCGACGTTGCCATAGCGGGTATTCCACACTTTGAATCCGGTGTCGCCCGGCTCGAAATAAAACTTCTCCTCGTATCCGGGACCGTCCGGGATATGGGTTTTGCGATAGTTTTCCATCACCGTACCGTCGGCATCGATCATGACAAGAGAATTGAAATAACGCTCCCCGTCGCGCTCGAAATAGCTGATCGGCAGCACGACGCCAAGCTCTTTCGCCACTGCGCTGAAACGGGCGATAAGAGGGTTGTTTTCGCGCGGGGCGGCCCAGCTGAAATACTTGTCATCCATGTCCTTGCAGAAGTAATACCCTTCGAACAGCTCGGGAATCAGGATGATACGAGCTCCGTTAGCGGCCGCTTCGCGCACCATCGCTTCGGCTTTTGCGATATTGGCCGATTTGTTTTCGCTCATCTGCATCTGGATTGCGGCGACTTTAACCATTGCAACACCTTAAAAAATATTTTTGGAAATTATAGTACAGATCTGAATCGGAAAGAAAATATTCTGCCTCGAAGCGGCACCGGATGAATTACATCCGGTCTTTGGCTTCGATCCCCAGCAGGGAGAGGCCTGTTTTGATCGAGAGGGCAACGACAAGAAGGAGTTTGAGAAGCTTGACTTCGTCTTCGCTTCCGATGATCCGGTTGTCGTAATAAAATTTGTGCAGCCGTGCGGCAAGCGCTTTGAGATAATCGGGCAGTTTTTGAGCCTGTCGCGATTCGAAAGCATCTTCGATAATCTCCGGAAGCAGCAGCGCTTCGAACAGCAATCCGTCCGCATCTGCGCTCAAGCCGTGCAGATGCGCGCCCATGATCTCGTCCATCGTTTTGTCGCTTTTGCCAATCAGCGTCTGTATCCGCGCATGAGCGTACTGGATGTAATAGATCGGATTCGAGCTGTCCTGGCGTTTGAGTTCTTCGATGTCGAACTCGAGCGCCGTATCGCATTTTTTGCTCGCGAACATGAAGCGCAGCGCTTCCGCTCCGATCTCCTCGACAACATCGCTCATCAGGATCACCGTTCCGGCCCGCTTGGACATCTTGAACGGCTCTCCGTCTTTGAGAAGACTCACCATCTGCGATAGGAGCACTTCGAGCTTCTCGTGGTCGTATCCGAGGAAGGTAACCGCCGCTTTGACACGGGCGATATAGCCGTGGTGGTCGGCTCCCCAGATGTTGATGTTGTGATCATAACCCCGCTCAAACTTCTGGTTATGGTAGATAATGTCTCCGGCCAGATACGTCGGACGGCCGTCTTCACGAACGACGACGCGGTCATGGTCATCCCCCAGTGCCGAGGATTTGATGAAGGTTTTCCCCTCGTTTTCGTAGACGCCGCTGCCCATTTTGGTCATGACACGATCCCACTCGCTGTACAGAGAGGCTTCGCTGACGAACGTATCGAAATGGACGTTCACCGCTTTAAGATCCTCAACGATGAGCGCAAGGATTTTGTCTTTGGCCCAAAGCGCCAGCTCTTTCTGGCGGCTTTCATCGCGCAGCGCATCGGCTCCGAATTGCTCGACAGCCTCTTTGGCCAAATCGCTCAGATACTCGCCGCGGTAGTACTTCTCAGGCCACTCGACGGCTTCGCCGAGTAAGCTGCTGCGTCCTTCAAGCTGAAGCGAAACGCCGAGCAAATCGATCTGATTTCCCGCATCGTTGACGTAATACTCTGCCGTAATGTCGTATCCGAGATGACGGCCTAGGCGAAGCAGCGTGTCACCGTAGACGGCGCCCCGGGCATGCCCGATATGAAGCGGCCCCGTCGGATTCGCGCTGACGTATTCCAAAAGAATCGTCCCTTTTTTATCGGCATTTCCAAATTCGCTCCCGTGGCTGAGCGCCCATGAGGCATACTCGTCCAAAAAGTGTTCGGACAAACGAAAATTGATGTACCCTTTGACCGATTCGACCGCCGTGAACATCGATTCATCACCGAATGACGCCGCAATCTCTTCGGCGATAGCCATCGGCGATTTACGAAGTTCTTTGGCAAGTGAAAAAGCTATCGGGGTGGCAAAATGGCCGAAAGAACGGTCTTTCGGCTTTTCGAGGATAACGTCGCAGTTAAATTTATCGCGCAACAGCGCATTGACCCGTTGCTTCAAGGCTTACGCTTGTTTGACTTGGTCTTTTGGAGCTTCTACGCTAGCTGTGGTAGAAGGTTCAACTTGCTTTGGCGCTTCCGGTGCAGAAGCTGTCGTTGCCGGAGCATCTTCTTCCTTCATCTCTTTTTTGAAATTACGGATTCCCTGTCCGATACCTTTGGCAAGATCGGGGATTTTTTTCGCACCGAACAACAAAATGACAATTCCGAAAATCAGTAATAATTCGGTTCCGCTTGGCATACTCATACGCAGAATTCCTTCTGTAAAAAATTTAGCATTGTAGTATAACGGCTCATTGCTGTAACCGTCCTTATAAGATTATCCGAACTTATACGCCCTTACCCTTGTGCTTCCCACGTCTGCACGAATTCGTTGATGCGGAGCGTGGGGATTTTCATACGGGCCGCTTTGGCGATCGAGACAAGCACTTCCGCAGCCGTGTCCAGATCGTCGTTAACCACCAGAAAATCGTATTCGCTGATACGCTGCACTTCGCGTTTGGCCATTTCTACCCGTTTGGCAATGATCTCTTCACTGTCGGTTGAACGGCCGTGAAGACGTTGTTTTAGTTCCTGAAGCGTCGGCGTCGTGATAAAAACCGACGTCGTTATGTCCGCCAGACGGTTTTGAACCGCATCATGACCTTGCACGTCGATGTCGAAAATAACCAGTTTTCCTTCTTTAAGCGCCTTTTTGACCGGCCCAAGCGATGTACCGTAATAATTGCCGTGGACAACCGCGTATTCCAGGAACATTTCCTGCTCAACGTCTTCTTTGAACTCATTTTCGGTGACGAAATGGTAATGGACTCCGTTGATCTCCCCTTCCCGCATCGGCCGGGTTGTCGTAGAGATCGAAAAATAGGTCGGTCCGATATGGTCGATGATTTTGGCAATCAACGAACTTTTCCCGGCTCCGCTTGGGCCGGAAAGGACGAGTATGGCTCCGCTTTCTAGATTCACTTGTCGTTTCCAAAATTGATATTGATGCTGATGTTCAGCCCTTTGAGCGATTTGGCGACGTCTTCATTGGACAACGCTTTGAGCAGAGCTTGAAGCGCTCCTACCCCTTCAGCATGCCCCGCTTCAAGCGGTTCATCGGCTGACAATGCGGTGTGCACGGCTACAGATTCTCCTGCCGCTTCGGCCAGCGCTTCGGCGCTCAACGAAGCATAGTCGCTGCTGCCGACGCGAATCTCAAGCTCATCATCTTCGCTGACCTCTTCGCCGATGGCCAGCTTCAATTCGCGCTCATCCAGCATGTCGAATTCGTCAAATCCTTCGCCGAGTACCTTCTCATCCGTTCCGAGAACTTCAAAATCCTCTTCGGCGGCGCCGAGTTCGAAATCTTCCAATGTCTCCGCATCCAGTTCCATATCCAAATCTTCCGGCTCCAGTTCATCGACGGCTTCTTGTATCTGGAATTCAAGATCCCCGAACGCCTCATCGTCCATCAGCACATTCGCGTCTTCCTCCGGCTCCGGAATATTCAGCTCTTCTTCGGAAGCTAACATACCGACATCCGCCAATGCATCGCCAAAATCCAGCTCGTCGTCGTCCTGATCCGCTTCCAGCGTTGTTTGCAGGGATTCAAATCCGCTCATATCATCGGGAATCTCTTCTTCGTCCGGCAACTCGAACGCCATCTCTTCGTCGGCAGATTTTTCTTCCGATGCCGTTTCAACATTGTCCCCGTCACTCTCTTCGTCCAGATTCAATGCATTCATATCCAAAGAGTCCTCCGACATGATCGCCTCATGCTCGCTCTCGATCAGTCCGCCGAAATCAAACTCTTCTTCCGATTCGGTTTGCAGCTTTTCGGGAAGCCCGAAATCGTCGATCCCTTTGACCGTAATTTCATCGTCTTCGATCAGTGCATCACTCTCCGCATCTTCCAAAAGACCCTGCACTTCCTGCACCTCTTCACGGTCCAAAACAGCCGTTTTAGGAGCCTCATGCATGAAATCGTCCAAATCATCCAATCCCATCTCGCTGTCCATCGACTCCAGATCATGATCCAAGAACCCTTCGGCGTCATGATCTATTTCCGAAAGCGTTTCTTGCAAGTCGATGGCATATGCATCTTCACTGTCGGCAGCCGCCGTTTCCGCTGCAACGGCTTTTGCGTGCACTGAAGCCGCCGAAATATTTCTTTCAATCAGAATCAGCGTTTCGACCAGATCGGTAGGAAGAAAAGGCTTGTTGATGATATTGTCAAAGCCGGCAGGAATAATATTTCCGCGTGTTGCCATGAACAGGGCGCTTTTGTAAACTACGCACTCTTTAAGCGCCGTAAAGATCTCATCGCTGTACAACGCATCGTCGATAATGAGCAAATCGTATCCGCTTCCTTGTACGTCCTCAACCGATGAAGCGACCGTCAAATCGTCTTTTGTTTTTTGCGCGCTCAAAGCCACCAGTTTTTGTACTACAGGATTGTCGTTAAAAAGCAGAATAGTCATGATCGATACGACCCCTTTTCACTTGCTCTTGTTCTATCAAAAGCTAAATGGTATCATTGTAACTAAAAAAAAATTAAATGATAAAACTTCTGGGAATACTTTTACCGTTTGCCCTTCTTTTCGCTCAGGAAAAGAACTTTCTCCTTCCCGACCAGCAGAATCTCTTTGTCCATTTTTTGGCACAGGAACTCAAATCTGCTTCTCACCGCATTGTTGTTCTAACGCCGCGTTTCAACCATGCCGATCTGAAAAAAGCGCTGCTGCACGGGGCCAGAAAAGGCTCTGCCGTCACATTGATCGTGCAGGACCTTAAAGGCGATCCACTCTCGCTTGTACAGTATGAGCGGATTGACCTGCTTTTTTATAATGCCCGCAAACTTGAAGGAAGCACCGTCATTATCGACGAGCACTTGGCGTGCACGCTCCCTCTCGCCATCGAACAGGAACGTTTTAGCAATCATGCATCACTGGTTCGATGCAGCGATGAGCACGATGCGATTATCTCCCTGCATTCAGCCCTTCAGCCGCTTATCAAACGCTCGATACCCTATTTAAAATAATTTTTCCAAAAAGTTATAGGCGCTTTGCGTCTGCGATGTCACGATCATAAGCGTCGCCCCGAGTGTCGCCATCAAAACGACAAACGACACGGCAATCTTGATCGGCATCCCGATAACAAGGAGGTTGAATTGCGGCATCGTTTTCATCAGCATTCCGAATATAACGTCGGCCAGAATGGACAGCGCCGTAATCGGAAACGCGATCATGAATCCGACGACGAACATGTTGACGGTCGCGTGCATAATGTATTGAAACAGTGCCGGAGTAATCATAAATCCTCCGAGAGGGACCTGTGCAATCGATTCGGATGCGTAAAGCAATATCCAATGGTGCATATCAAATACAAGCAATATCATCAATGCGAGCAATGCCAGGAATTGGCTTACAATCGGCATGGATACGCCCGATTGCGGGTCGATCGCCGAGGCGAGGGAAAATCCCATCATAAACGATATTTGCCCCCCCGCGAAGGTAACGACATGGTACGCCAGCTGCAGCACGGTCCCGACCACGAGACCGAACAGCATCTCTCCCAGAATCGCGACGGTCAAACTCATCGCATCGGTCGGAATGTTCAAAGGGGGAACGGCACCGAAGAAAAAGATCGTAAAGAAAAAAGCCATTGCCGCTTTGACGCTTATGGGAATGTTCATGTGCGAAAAAATCGGAACCGCCATAAACAAAGCGGTAAAACGGGTGAACAACAGGATGAACGCAACCGTCCGCGTCTCGCTGAAAAGTTCCGCCCATTCCATTGTTAAACCGCGCTCAACGTACCGTTTTGCATCCGATAAAGATGGCTGCAACGCCCGGCCAGCTTTTCATCATGGGTTACCAGTACCATTCCTGCCTTGTTCCGCTCAAGATACTCTTCGAATATTCCCATCACCTCGTCCGCCGTTGCGTGATCCAGGTTTCCCGTCGGCTCATCCGCAAAAATAAGGCGCGGATTTTTGGACAAAACGCGCGCGATGGATACGCGCTGCTGCTGCCCGCCGGAAAGTTCGGTCACTTTCTGCGAAATCACCCGCTCGATGCCAAGCCGCTCCAGCAAAGCCGTATCAATCGCTTGGTTCGCCAAAATGGCGGCCACTTCCAGATTCTCGTAGGCACTGAAACCTTTGAATAAATAATGGCTCTGATAAATCAGCCCAAGATCGTTGCGACGAAGTTTGACCAGCTCCGAATCGCCGAGGGCGTATATATCTTTCCCGAAAAGCTCCACTTTTCCGCAATTGGGACGAAGCATGGAAGAGAGAATATGCATGAGGGTCGATTTGCCGCTGCCGCTGACGCCGACGATTGCCATAGATTCGCCCGCCTCCAGCTTCAGCGAGATGTCGTCAAATAACGGATAATCAAAAGCGTGCGATAAAGAAGTTGCATTTAGTAGTGTCATGCGAGAATTATAAAGGAAATTAGATTAAGAAAAAGAAATAGTACAAGGAGCACGCCGGCGTGCGTGGGCTCTCCGCCGAGAAGAACTTAACGTTAGCGTAGCCGACGGGGGCTTGGCTCCCGTGGCGTTAAAATCGAATAGAGCGAAAATGGCGTAAGAATTACGCCATTTGAGCAGCGACTTCGGCAGCGAAGTCGTTGACTTGTTTTTCGATACCTTCACCGACTTCATACTTGATGAATTCGACGATTTCGGCAGTACCGCCGTGCGCAGCCGCTGCTTTCGCAACCGCTTCGGCAACGGTGAGTGAATCATCCATAACGTATTTTTGATCCAGCAATGCCTGCTCTTTGTCCAACGTCGTGTTGTCATCGACAAAACGAGCCAGTTTACCGGGAATGATGTTTGCCCAGATTTTTTCCGGTTTGCCTTCAGCGGCGAGTTCAGCTTTGATCGCTTCTTCGGCTGCAGCCATAACTTCCGGAGTGAGTTGTGACATTGAGATGAACTGAGGAACATTTTTAAGCGGTTTTTTCAAACGCGCAAGTTCTTCGTTCTCTGTTTTGATCGCTTCGATGCGGCCGATTGTTTCGGCTTCTACGAATGCCGCGTCGAAATCTTTGTACGTAAGTACGGAAGGTTTCATGGCCGCAGCATGCATCGCTACGTTTTTAAGAACAGGAGCAATTGCTTCTGCGGTTTTTTTGCTGTCGCATGTTGCCGCAACGAGTACGCCGACACGTCCGTTTGAGTGAACGTACCCGTTAACGCATCCGTTTTCACCCGCATTGAGGGTGGCGAAACGGCGTACAACGATTTTTTCGCCGATACGGGCTACCTGAGCCGTAAAGTACTCAGAAAACGTTCCTGTTTCGTACGATGTTTCGTTCAACTCGTCAACCGTGCTGACACCTGTCGTAAAGACGTGTGCCGCCGTGTTGCCTACGAGGCCGATGAAACCGTCGTTTTTTGCAACGAAATCGGTTTCAGAGTTGATCTCTACCAGTGAAGCCGAAGAAAACGTTTCAGAAACTTTAAGGCCCAAAAGACCTTCCGCTGCAACGCGATCGGCTTTTTTGGCAGTTTGTGCCATACCGCGGTCACGCAACCACTCTTTGGCTTTTTCCATATCACCATCACACTCGGTAAGTGCTTTTTTACAATCCATCATAGGCGCATCAGTCGCCGTACGAAGGTCTTTTACCATTGCTGCTGTGATTTCTGCCATGATTACGCTTCCTCTGCTACTGCTTCAGCTGCCGCTTCAACCGCAACTTCTTCGGCAACTTCTTCCGCTACCGCTTCGTCGTTACCGCCGTTGGCAAGTGCTTTACCTTCGTTGATCGCTTCCGCCATTTCTTTACAGAAAAGTTGGATAGAGCGGATCGCATCATCGTTACCCGGGATGGGGATATCGATAACGTCAGGGTCACAGTTAGTGTCCAAAGGAGCAACAACTTTGATACCGAGGTTACGAGCTTCTTGAACCGCGATGTGTTCTTTAACCGCATCGATGACGAACATCATGTCCGGCAACGTTTTCATGTGGCGGATACCGCCGAGGTAGGCGATCAGTTTTTCTTTTTGGCGATTCATCATCAACGCTTCTTTTTTAGTCAGAAGGTCAACTTGGCCGCTGTTTTGCATCTCTTCGATGATGTCGAGTTTGCGGATTGATTTTTGGATGGTAGGGAAGTTGGTCAACATTCCACCCAACCAGCGGTTGTCAACGTATGGCATACCGCATTTTTCAGCCGCTTCGCGAATCGCAACGCGCGCTTGTTTTTTAGTTCCTACGAAAAGGACGGTTTTGCCCTCAGCCGCAGCGTCAACGACTTGCTGATACGCATTGCGGAAATAACGCAATGTTTTTTGAAGGTCGATGATGTAGATGTTTTTGCGGACGCCGAAAATGTATTTTTTCATTTTTGGGTTCCAGCGACGTGTTTGGTGACCGAAGTGTACACCGCATTCGAGAAGGTCTTTCATTGTGACCATAAGGGACTCCTGATAGAGAAATATTTGTGTTCTTCGTTTACTTGGGCGAGCGCTAACAGAGCCGATGAGACATCGGGTGCACGAGAACTGCGACAGACGCTTGCGATTTTTTTCTCACGTCAATAACGTTTAGAAGAGAGAAAATCGTGCGGATTATACTGAAAAGCTGCTTAAATTTATCTGTATTTAATACTGAAATCGTGTCACGTTTTTATCACACAAAAACCAACTTATTCAAATTACTTTTATATAATTTTTGTTAATATCGTTGCATCAAGATAATACGCGGACATGCACAACCAAGGAGAAATGATGAAGCAACGGATTATGGTTTCGGCAATCGCCGCAGCGTTCATGACGACCGGTGCGATTGCCAACGATGCGCTGCTGGAGCGGTTTGAAAAAATGGAGCGCGAAATGGCGGCTTTGAAAGCCGAACTCAACGCTCTGAAAAACGAAAATACCAAACTGAGTTCCCAACTCTCCGCCCCTTCGGCAGACTCTTCCAAAACAGCCGTTGCTTCGTCGTCCAAACTCGACGAAACGCTCGAAGAGATGCAAGACCAGATCGATGATCTGAATAAAAAATCCAATAACAATAATCTCAAATGGGGCGTCGATTTCCGCACCAGCGTGGATAATCTCCGCTACAAAATGGCGGACGGAACCACCCGTAAAAACGATGCCCTTTTCAGCAACCGTCTATGGCTCAACATGAGTTATGCCGCCAACGAAAACATCAGTTTCACAGGGCAATTGGCGTACAACAAAATTTTCGGCGAACGTTCGATGGCCTCTTCTTCTGCCCCGTTTGAAGGGTTTGACTGGGTCAGCAACGAATCGGCCTACAATGACGAACTCCGTGTCCGCTCCGCCTATTTCCTCTACAACGATGATGAATTCTTCGGTGCCGACGTCCCCTGGACGTTCAGTATCGGACGCCGCCCCTCTACCGAAGGGCACTTGATCAATCTGCGCGATGACGTTGACGCCTCTTCGCCGCTGGCACACGCCGTCAATGTCGAATTTGACGGCGCAAGCGCGAAATTCGGGATGGAAGAGATCAGCGGATTGGACGGATCGTATTTCAAACTCTGTGCGGGACGCGGCATGAGCAATGCCGAACCCCGATTTGCCAAAGCCCCCTACAGCGGCGAGGATGCCCTGACCAACAATAACGACATGATCGGGATCATCGTCGTTCCGTACGACGACAAACAATACAGTACCGGATTACAGTACACGTATGCTACCAATCTCATCGATACCGTGACACCTGTTTCGACGAACATGGAAGCGGTCGGAGCCCTTCATACGGCAACGGCGTTCGCGATGGTCAGCGGGATCGGCGAGGGTATCAGCGACTTTTTGGACGACACGACGGTTTTTATCAGCGGTGCGATGTCCAAAACCGATCCCGATGCGGGAAAACAGGGGATGCTCGGTTCGAATGACGGTAAAACGGGATACAGCTACTGGATCGGAACCCAATTTCCTTCCCTTATAAGTGACGAGGGACGCTGGGGAATCGAATTCAACCACGGATCGAACTACTGGCGGCCGATTACCTATGGCGAAGACACGATGATCGGTTCGAAGATCGCCGCACGCGGGGATGCCTACGAAGTGTATTTCACCGAGCCGTTGGTCGATGATATTTTAACCTTCCAGCTGCGCTATACCTACATTGATTACGATTATACCGGCAGCAACGGTTTCTTCGGCAGCTCCAGCGGAACGCCTACGGCAATCGGCGATGTTTCGAGCGGAACCGACGCCGTCAGCAAAGCGCAGGACATCCGCGCCTACCTCCGATACAAATTCTAAATATTGATTTTATACGCCATCGGAATAAAATCCCGATGGCTACACTAACGCTGAGTTTTCCTCAGCAGCATGCTCGCGCGCAGTAAACCGCGCTTTTTCAATCACGCATTTTGCAGTTTGGCCAGTTCCTCTTTCACTTTAGCCACATGATCTTTGACTTTGACGTTCGTCCATGCCGCTTGCACAATTCCCTTTGGATCGATGATGTAGGTTGATCGGACGATCCCCATATACTCTTTGCCGTAGTTTTTTTTCATCGCCCATACGCCGTAGTCCTGCATCATCTGGGTCGTCGGGTCGCTGAGGAGGGTAATATCAAGATTTTGTTTTCCGATAAAATTTCGGTGGGACTTGGTACTGTCGGCGCTTACCCCAAGGATAA
>NZ_JQGL01000141.1:5306-15952 GCF_000747095.1 Sulfuricurvum sp. MLSB | reverse complement strand
TGAAGATAGGTATCGTTGGGCTTGGACTGATGGGTGGATCGATGGCGATGGCCCTCAAACACCTCTCGTTTGTCAACTCCGTCGTCGGAAGCGACCACAATAGCGAACACCAGCGCATCGCGCTGCAACGGGGGCTTGTGGAACGGTTCGTATCCTTCGAAGAGCTCAAACGCTCCTGCGACGTCATCTTTTTGGCCGTACCGGTCGACGGCGTCATCGCTTTGCTGCAAGAGTCGATCGACCTCAGCGGCAGCGATAAAACCCTGATCGATTTGGGAAGTACCAAAGCCCTCATCGTCGATGCCGTTCCTTCCTCGATCCGCAGCAATTTCGTCGCCGCCCACCCGATGACGGGAACCGAGCAGTTCGGCCCAAGCGCCGCCCTTGAGGGACTCTATTCCGAAAAAGTCGTCGTTTTGTGCGACCTGGAACACAGCGGCGATACCCAGCGCGACATCGCTTTGCGTATTTTCCGTGCCATCGGGATGCAGGTGCACACCATGGGCGCCGCACAGCACGACCGCCATGCGGCCTTCATCAGCCATATGCCCCACGTCATATCCTACGCGCTGGCCAATACGGTACTGGCGCAGGAAGAAAAAGAGAACATTCTTGCCCTCGCCGCAGGGGGATTTCGCTCGATGAGCCGTCTGGCCAAAAGTTCGCCGGCCATGTGGGAAGATATTTTCCGCCAAAACCGCCAGAATGTTCTCGAAGCGGTCGAATTGTTCGAAATAGAACTCAAAACCCTCAAAGAGGCACTCAAAAACGAAGACTACGCTTCATTGCGCCGCGAAATGAAAGGGGCCAACAAGCTCTACGAGATTTTTTCCTAATACGGATACAGCCGCGTCTTAAACCCTCCGAGCGGCTTCGCCTCCGTTTTTATCTCCTCTTTCGGCGTTTCCGAATCGCTAGGATTCAACGGATCGTCTCCCGAACGCCGACGCTGCATTTCGATCTGTACCCGGGCCTGTTCAAGGTTGAAACGGCGTCTTGCTTCCAATACCGGATCGTCGGTATACACCCTCTTGTACCAATACTCGGCTTGTTTGTAGCGTTGCGCTTTGTAGAGGGCATTGGCACGGTTGTAGCGCACCTGCGCAGAATCGTGGTTACGCTGATAGCGTCCGAATAAATCGGCGCTTTTGGCGTATTCTCCGGCCTCATACGCACGGTTTGCTTCGTGCAGCGTGCGAAAATCGAACATATCGGCTCGCACAGGCGTTTCGGACATCCCCATGATGCCGATCAAGGCAGCGACCGTTACGCTGCGACGGGCGCTCATCGACGAAAGGGCGATCCAGATGAGCAACATCGCCAGCGCCAGCGGGTAAAAGAAAAGAGGCACATGATGTTTGAGCTGCTTGGCTTCTTTGAGACGTTTTATTGCCTGCGCGATCGGCTCGATATCGCTTCGCTCATTCAACAGTGCAAACGGCACGGATATTTTGCTCTCAAAAGCTTCGGAGACGACGATGAGCGCATCAGCTTTCAGCGTCGGATAGAGCGTGTTTATTACGGCTGAGGGATCACTTTCGCGAGCCGTGCGGGGAAGATGACGCACGAGGTACGCCAGAAGCGTGCCGTCGTTGCTCATCGGCGCGATCCGATACACCTGCGTATCGAATGCCAGTACGGCGATCTCTTCTCCCGAAAGGCTCCCGATCAGCTCGCTGCCGAGTGTTTTCATCCGTTCGAATGACTCGGGGTCGCCGCTGCCCGTTTCGATGAGCAAAACCACTTCGGCAGCAGAAGTGAAAGCCGTCTCTTTATCGATCGCGACGGGTTGCGCCATTGCAGCGATCAGCGCCAAAGCGGCGATCAGAAAAAGGCGATTGCGCGCTTTTAATCCCATCGTCGTCTCCGGCGCACGAAGCTTTTCAAGCACCTTCTCGCCGAGCCAATGCGATTGAAGCGGTTTTTGGGTCTGCCAGAAATAAAACAGCATCAGGACGGGAGGAACCATCCAGAAAAAAAACTCGGGGTGCAAAAAGGCAAAACTCATGCAAGCCCTTTCTGATTGCGCCCGTACAAATAGATGAGCATCGCCACAAACCCCAAAAAGAGAGGGTAAACGTAATAGTATTCAAAATAGCGCCCGGCTCTTTGGACAGTGTAGGGCGGATGATCCCGATCAAGCCGCGCGCCCCATTTCGGATCGGTACCGGGCATAACGACGGACGTCTGTATGCCCACCGGCAACGAATAGACAAATTTTGCAGGATCGTCCGAGAGGATCACCGCCCAGCCGCTCCCTTCGGACGAGGTTGTAAAAAAGCGGCTGATTTGCGTGCTTACAGCCCCTTGCGCTTTCTCCTGTCGCACTTGTGCGAGGATGTCGGCAAGCGGCTTGTGCTCGCGGGTCAAGGGAATGATGATCTCCTCTTTGGCCGGAATCCACAACGCAATCCGATCCTGCGGACGCCGCGCTATGAATCGTGCAATCTGCTCCTTCACCCTCAAATCCGCCGACGCGGGGTCCGCTATCAGCAAAACATCGTATCCCCCGGAAGGTACCGTCTCATTTTCGCGGACGGGGGACATCACCGCAATAATCAAAAACGTGATCATCGCCCACTTGGCGATCCAGAGCCACAAGGGGGTTCTCACCTCCGTGCCGCCGAATAAAAAAGGTCTCGGAAAATAGATCGGATTGGAACGAAGGGGACAAAGCGCTTCGCACGCGAGGAAGAAAAAGAGCAAAAAGCCGAGTTTCGGGAACTGAAACGAAAGCCCCTCAAGCATCGATAATCTCGAGGTAGAGGCGATAGTATCCGATCGTCTCTTCATCGATTTGCTCTACGCGGGGTGCGTATTTATACCGCTCCAGCCGATCGAATAGATTATGATACGCTTTGTGCGTCCGCTCGTTGTCGTGCTCAAACATCCGCCCGATTTCGCAGATCGTATAGGCGGCCTTCTTCGAATCGCCCAAATCGATCGAAGCAAGTTTTTCAAACGCGCTCTTACGGGGATCGGGGCGTCGGTTTCGGCGTCGGTTCATCCACCAGAAAAAGAGGCTGAGAACAACGGCCGTTCCTACGAGGAGGAGCAAGATAAAATAATAAAGCGAGTAATCGACGACCTCGACCAAAGGTGCGATGTCGTGTACCGGAATATCGACGGATCGGCTCATAATCTCCCCTCGAATAACCGTCGAAGCGTCACCAGTGCGGCCGCGTCGGTATAGAGTTTCGTCGCACGGACGCCGTCTTTGCGAAAGCGCTCGAACAATGCCGAATCGTGTTCTCGGACCCTCTCTGTGTACCGGCGGACGTTGCGTTCGTTGAAATCCCCCTCAAGGACGCTGCCGGTTTCGGGATCGATGAGGGCCGTAAATCCCATAGCGGAGGGTTTTTCTTCCGCATGGTCACGGACGACGATGGCAACGACTTCATGTTTTTTCGCCAGTAGACGCAGATCGGGAATCTCGAAAAAATCGCCGATGACGACGATCAGTGAGCGGCGTTTAAGCCTCTTGTAGAGGGTAGATGCCATCGCATTATAATCGGCGCGCCGTCCGATAAGCTCGGTTTCCAATACCTTCTCGACGCTTTGGGCGACGGCAAAATGTTTTTTGCTGGAGCGCACTTCTTCTTCCAGCGTTTCGCCGAAATTGATGTGGGTGAACACATCGCCGTTACTGATCGCCGAATATCCCAGCATTGCGACGGTGACGACGGAGAGCTCGCGCTCCTCGCGAAACACTTTGACGAACGGGCGCTGCATCTTGGCGGTGATGTTCCAGTCGATATGGCGGGTGTCGTCGCCGGGGACGTATTCACGCAGCTCGATGAAATCGTATCCCTCCCCCCGAAACATCGAAGGGTTGTTTCCGATCCGATCACCGATGATCTGGCGTCGCGCTTTCAAGAGGATATGGCGGCTTTTTTCCATTCATAAACCTTATTTTCTGCCTCGACAGAGGCAAGCTTCAGTGCCATAGCGGCGAGCGTAGTCGAAGGGATTTTATTCCTTCGGCGTTCCAAACTTTACGGTATAGCTACGGCTTTGATGATTTTTTCGATCAGTTCATCGGCGGTGACCCCTTCGGCTTCCGCTTCATAGGAGAGGACGATACGGTGACGCATCAGCTCCTTGATGATCGCCGCAATGTCCGAAGGGGTCACGAACTCTTTGCCTTTCAAAAACGCTTCTGCGCGGACCGCTTTGAACATGTCGATACTCACGCGGGGGCTGGCGCCGAACTGCAAGTAGCGTTTGATCTCCGCAAGGCCGTAGCGTTCCGGTTCGCGCGTCGCGGTGATCAGATCGATCATGTACCGCTCGACTTCCTCGTCGATGTGCACTTTTTTAACCGTCTCTTTCAGCTCGATCAATGCCTGCGCGTCCATCACGGCATGGATCGCCTCATTGACCCCCGACGCGACGCGACGGGCAATGGAGAGCTCCTCTTCGGGGGTGTTGTAACCCACCTTGATTTTGAGCATGAAGCGGTCCAGCTGCGCCTCTGGGAGCGGATAAACCCCTTCGTTTTCGATCGGGTTCTGGGTCGCCATAACGAGAAACGGCGGCGGCAGTTTGAAACTCTCGTCCCCCAGCGTCACCTGCCGCTCCTGCATCACTTCCAGCAGCGCCGACTGCACTTTTGCCGGAGCCCGGTTGATCTCGTCGGCAAGGAGAAGGTTCGTAAAAATGGGGCCGTGCTTGATTTTGAACGTGTTGTTCTGCGGATCGTACACTTCCGCTCCCAAAATGTCGCTGGGAAGCAGATCGGGGGTAAACTGTACCCGTTTGAATCCAAGACCCAGCGTCTGGGAGAGGGCTTTGACCGTCGTCGTTTTCGCCAGTCCCGGAATCCCCTCGATCAGGATGTGCCCTTCGCACAAAAGTCCGATCAGCAGCCCGTCGATCATCTTCTCCTGACCGACGACCACCTTGGCGACTTCGGTGCGTATTTGATTAATCATAGTGTTCATTTCGATACCTCGTTTGGTGTGTGTAGTGTACTCAATTTCTTTTTGGCTTCACTTAAACCGGCTCGCCCTTCTTCCAGGTCGGCAATCACCTCTTCGTAGCGTTTGTCTCCCGAGAGGGCGAGGAGCATCGCCAGCTCTTTGTGGCTTTTGGCCCCGTCCCAGAACTGTTTTGGACGACGGCGGGGACGACGTTTCCACAATCGGCGCACCGTTTCGCAGAGTAATGCCCCCAGCACGATCAGAGCCGCATACAGGCCGTAGCGCTTAAGCGTCGCGCCATCGCTCAGATCGGGTGGATCGAGGAGCATCTGCGGTTCGTACCCTTCCCCTACTTCCACCGCGAACGCGGAAGTTTTGAGAGTGAGCATTTTCCGTGATGCGGTGTCGAATACGCTCAGCTCAAACGGAGCAATGACGAAATTCTTCTCGGATACGAGGGCGAATTCCTGACGTATCTCCCCGTCAAACCCCTCGCTGGAGGGGGTCAGATTTTTCTGCGGTGCTTCGGCAAACACCTTGACCCCGCTGATGTTGAGCTCATACGGAACGAAACGATCCAAATTCCCTTTTCCGCGAAGATAAAGGCTCAGATGAACCGGCTCATGGGCGCGGACCATGTTCTTGTCGATTTTCGCCTCCAGCGTGATCTGCCCGGTCAGATCGGCGCTGTTCTCTTCAGCGCGTATCCGAACGATCGGCAAAGCAGCACTCTCGTCGATGAAATCGTACCGCTTGACGTTATCGCGCCCGATGGTGGCGTTCTCGATCGAGGCAAACGTCGTATGGCGCACCAGCGCTTTGAGCGCGACGCTCAATTCCCCCGTTTTGAGCGGGGTGATCAGAACGTCGAACGTCTGTATCCGTTTCCCCGACGTCACGCGGTCGCGCTGGGTCAGCACCTCGACTTTGTACGCTTCGGTACTTTTGGGCTTGAAATCAATCGTATATTCAGCGGCACTATCCGAAAAGGTACATTGGTATTGTACGACCCCCGCTTCCTCTACCCGCAGCGATGCGGGCGATTTGAGGACGCTCCATTGATAATTTGCACCGAACACTGCTGCGCTCAGAACCAGCCAAACCGCCAAGAGCCTACCAAGGCTTCGTTTCATGCACACTCCTTTGATTGATCAGTTCGTACTGGCGCGAACTGAGTTTTGCTTTGCCCTGAGCCATAGACAACCGCGCATCTCCCTCGGTTTTTTTCCCTTCGTCTCCTCCGCCGCCGGAAGCCATATCGGTTTGCATGTTGCTCCCGCCCCCTTGTTTGGAGGGTTTGGATTCGCCGGTCGGGGCGTTCTCTTCTTTGGAGAATTGGTCTTTTTTCTCTTTGCGGACGTTCAGGGTCTGCTTCTCCGCCGCGCCGGCAATGGCGCGCAGATTCTCATCAGCCGCTTTCGTGTAGCGCAGGCTCAGCGATTTGAGCAGTGCGTTGCGGGCATTTTCAAACTCCTGCAGCCGTATGTGGCAGTTGCCTATGTTGTAAAACAGCGTCGATTTGAAGAGAGGATCGTTGGAGCGGATCTGTCGGTACAGCGCCAGCGCTTCGGTATATTTACCCGCTTTGTAGAGGGCGTTGGCGCGGTTGTAGCGCGCTTCGTTCCCTTCTACTTTGTCGTACCATGCGGCAGAGCGTTCGAAATTCCCCTGTACGTAATCGGTGTGCGCCAGGTGCAGATACGCAAAATCGAGCACCCCGCCCTGTGCCGAAATACCGATCAGCGCCAGCAGCGGCAAAAAGCGCTTGGAAATTTTTTCTCCCACGGTCGTGAACGCCGCAACAAATGCGAACACCGCGATCAGCAGCGGGATATAAAACAGCTCGGTATAGCGGATGATCGTCGAACTTCCCTTAAAATCGTCCCTGCGTCCTTCCACAATAACGTCGTTCAGCGCACTCATGTCATTGCCCTGGATCACGCGCCCCCCGCCCGCCTCGGCGAGCACGTTGATCGCGTCGTTGCGGGAGGTGACGACGATGTGCCCCTCCTCGTCCTTGAAAGAAGCCTCCTCCTCGGTAGGGATCGTCGACCCTTCCGCCGTCGCCAGCATCACGACATTGACGGCGAGGGCGTTTTCCCGTATGTAATCGGCTTCCTTCTCATACTGCGCCTCATCCCCCCCGTCGGTGAACAAGATGATTGTCGGATGCTCTGCATGCGACATCTTGCGGGAGAGTTCTAGGGCGCTCATGACGCGGGTCCCTTTCGTGATGATCTGCGACTCGTCGAGAGAATCAAAGAGATGTTCGAGCAATTCGCGGTCTTTGGTCAGCGGCGAGAGGACGATCGCACTCGTCGTGAAGGCGATGACCCCGAAGCGCTCTTTGGGGTTGGAGCGGACAACGCTGCGAAGCATCGCCTTGGCCGCTTCGAGACGGCTGGGGGCAAAGTCGGTCGCACGCATCGAATAGGAGACGTCGACGGCGAGAATCACGTCGCTTCCCCCCTCTTCCACCTTGAGCGGTTTTTGCGATACCGCCGGACGGGAGAGGGCGAGAATCACCATCACGGCCGCAAGCACCAGCCACCCCTGTATTCTCCAACCGTACCGTTTGACACCCCATAAATACACTGCGACAGCCGCAAGGGCGATCAGCCACAAAGGCGAGAGAAAAATCATGCTCCCCCCCTTCGGCGCCAGAGCAGATAGGCGATCAGCACCAGAGCGCCGGCCAGAGGCCATTGGTAATAATGTTCTTCGAGCGTATTGCTTTCGCTTTTAATCGACGAGCGCTCCATCGTGTCGATCTCGTCGTACACCGATTGCAGTTCTTTGGCATTGGCCGCCGCGAAATATTTCCCGCCGCCGTCGCGGGCGAGCTGTTCAAGCAGCGCGTTGTCGAACTCTCCCTTGGGGCCGATCCCGATCGTGTAGAGCTTGATTCCGGCTTTTTGCACCATTTCCACCGCCTCTTTGGGAGAGATCGAGCCGCTGTTGTGTTCCCCGTCGGTGAGTAGAATAATGACTCTGGAACGTGCTTTGGAATCCCGCAGCGCCCGCACCCCCATCGCGACCCCCTCGCCGATCGCCGTGTTCTGTCCCGCCATCCCGTGGGAAAGGTAGCCGATCATCTCGGAAACGATCTCTTTTTCGTACGTCACGGGGGTCGCGATAAAAGCGAAATCCCCGAACAGCACGACCCCAACGTTATCTTCGAGGCGTTTCATGACAAAATCCGACGCGATCCGCTGGACGATTTCGAATCGGCTCAGACGGTTCTCGTCTCCGCCGAAACCCGACGCATTCATCGACCCGCTCCCATCCAGAGAGAGGACGATATCGATCCCGTTGCGGTTGCGCGGATCGGCGTAGTCGATCACAATCGGCGTGGCGAGCGCGCCGATCATCAGCGCCGCCGCGAGGGTTTTGAGCAGCCAATCCAGATTGCGCCATTTGCCCGGAGTGCCGAAAAAATGCAGATGGGGAAAGTAGCGCGGTTCTGCAGCGATCTTACAGCGGTAGAGGCAATAGAGGAGCGGAGGGAGCGCCAAAAATGCCCATGCAAAATCAAACGACCAGATATTCATACGGGGATTATACCTTTTACACTGCTGTTTCGGGCATCTATCACAAAAATATCCAAAAGCGACTTTATACGTATTTCTTTCGGTAACAACATTTGAAAACCTACGTCCTTACGACTTCGGATCCTCCCTCACGTATCCGTCCTCAACCCGCAAAATCCGATCAAACAGCGGCAACATCCGCTCATCATGAGTGACCACGACAATCGCTACTTCCTGCTCCGTTGAGAGCTTTTTCAGCAGCTGCATCACCGAAAGCGCCCTCTCCGCATCCAATGCCGCCGTCGGCTCGTCCGCTAAAATAATTTTCGGGTTATTGGCCAGAGAACGGGCAATCGCAACCCGCTGACTCTGTCCCCCTGAGAGCTGAGAGGGCATTTTATCAAGCTTATCTCCGACGCCTAAGTATTCGAGCAACTCCACCGCTCGGGCATTGGCTTCTTTATCGCCAACCCCGTTCATCTGCGGAACCAGCGTCACATTTTCTTGTACGTTTAAAAAAGGAATTAAATTATGCGATTGAAAGATAAATCCGATGTTTTCCCGACGCAATTTCCGTGTATCGCCGACCTGCCATTTTCCCTCATAAACCAATTGGGTGTTCAAATAGAGTTTCCCGCTTGTGGGTTCGGTGATGCAGCCGATCATCGTAATGAGTGTCGTTTTACCCGAACCGCTAGGGCCTAACAATGCCACCGTCTCTCCTGAGTAGATTTCGCAGCTCGCTTCTTTGATGGCCTGAACGGCGCTCTCTCCGCTGCCGTAAGTTTTTTGAAGCCCTTCAATTTTAATAACCGAACGTCTCATTTATCCCCCGATCGCACTGGCCGGATCGATCCGAAGTGCGGTACGGATCCCCGATAACGATGCCAAAATACTCACGATGATAACAACCACCATAAGTTTCAGTGCATCGGCAGGAATTAAAATAATGGTTTTGGGAAAATAATCAGCACTCGCATGGGCGAAAACATTGCCTCCTATAAATGCCAAAATCCCCAGCAGAAGCGATTGCTGGGCGATCATTTTCGTAATTGTAAAATTAGACGCACCGATCAGCTTTAAGATAGCGATCTCTTTCATCTTGCCGATTGTCATCGTGTAGATAATCAGTGAAATGATGACGGAGGAGACAATGAGCAATATCACCGTGAACATTCCGATCTGCTTGGCGGAACGTTCGATCAAATTTTTGGTCAGAATTTCCCCTTGTTCCTCGGCGGTATAAACCTGCTGATGCTTCCATCTGGCAATCTCTTGGGCTATCGTTGCAGAATTGTGCCCCTCGGCGAGTTGCAGAGCAAACGCATTAACGGTATCGATTGACGCCGCATTTCCTCCACGGGCACGGTCATTGCGTATCTGTTCATTGCTAAATAAAAACTGCAATTCCTGTGCTTCATCCAGATCCATATAGATCATCGGATCACCGCCGGAGGAGACCGCTTTATGGGTACGCCCTACAACCCTATAGCTGTTGCGTCCTATCTTGATCCTGTCGCCTAGATTGAAATTGGTTTTTGTGTCGACGATGACCTCTTGATGCGGTATGGCTATCGCTCTGCCCTCAACCAGCGCATAGGGGGTGAAGTCTCCTCCCGCTTCATATCCGAGGGCATAAATACGGATCGGTTTGGTCCCCTGAGTAATCTGCAAGCTCTGAAACGTCAGCGGATACACCTCTTTGACCCCGCTAAACCCGCGAAGGGCATATTTGAGATCTTCGTGAAGACGGGAATTTTCGGCAAAGGGTCCTAACGTATCTTTTTGGACGACCCACAAATCGGGAGCGATATCGTTGGGAACGATCATCGCATCGTGTGCCATACCCCTATAGACCCCGATCATGATAAGTACCACTCCGACCAGCAGCCCTACCCCCAAAGCGGTGGTGACGAACTTCCCCAAAGAGTGGGCTATATCGCGCTGTGCGAGATTGATCATTGCGTTATACCGTTTTGGGCGCTCAGTGCGATACGCGCTTCGACCTGTTCTCCGATATGAAGCGTCTGCGGCAAGGCAAGCAACCGAATGTATACGATTCTCTCTTCGGTGATTCGGTCACTCTCGACTCCGATCCGAACCACTTCGCCGGTATAGGCTTTTTTGCTCTCTGAGCGCAAGGTAACCGTTGCCCTCTGCCCAACTTTCAACGCTCCGCTTTGAGCCTCATCCA
>NZ_JQGL01000141.1:0-5200 GCF_000747095.1 Sulfuricurvum sp. MLSB | reverse complement strand
TTTGGCACTATTGTATTGCGCTTTGGCACTGCGCGCTCCTGCCTGAGCCGTATCAAATTCGGCCTGCGTCACAAACCCCCCTCTCAGCAAAGCGGTATAACGGTTCAGTGTGGCATCGGCCAAGTCGTATTTGGCTTCCAAATCCTCGATCACCGCTCTTTGCGATGAGAGCTGTGCACGGCTTTTGGCGATAAGGGCGGTGCTTTCTTGAACGTTGGCATGCAGTTCAGCAACGTCCATTTTCGCCAATACTTGCCCCTCTTCAACCGCATCCCCCTCATCCGCGTAAAGCTCTTGAAGTTTAGCGGTTGTTTTTGGAGCGAGGATCACCACCTCTTTGGCTTCGAGAGTTCCGACGCCGTTGACGCTTTCCGCCGGTTTGGGAGTCTGCGGAAGTGAGACAGGCGGAGTATTTTTCGGCATCACTGCTTTTGTGATCATAATAGCGCCGAGTATGACAATAATGACTCCGCCGATTAGTAAAAATTTATTTTTTGCATACATCATTGTCGCATCCTTCATTGAGCATTTTTTCCATGTGCGCCCACGCGCGTATTTTTTGAAATTTGGCTTCAGCCAACCCAATATGCCCGTTTTCGACGGCACTTTGTGCTTCCAGCACATCGACATAAGTCGCCAGCCCCTGAGCGTATCGCCCTTCGATTAACCGAAGCGTTTTTTGCGCCGCCTCGATAATGCTCTGTTGCGCTGCGATCGTTTTGTCGGAACGTTTCAAGTCACTATAGCTTCCATAAAGTTCAGTATAAAGGGCGCGTTCCGTGCTCTCGTACTCTTTTTGCGCCAGAGAGAGGGCTATGCGGCTTTTTTGCCCTTCTGCCGTTATTTTCCCCCCTTCGTACAAAGGGATCGTTCCGACGACACCGACCGAAGAGCTATCATACGAGGAGAGGGAGTTGTCGTATCCGTATGAGCCGATAAGGGCCACGCTCCCGTATTGCTCTTTGCCGGCGGCTTCGGACACTGCTTTTGCGTGATCAGTTGCGGCTTGCAGTGCTTTAAGCTGCGGGTTCTGCGAAGAGAGTCTTTGACGAAGCGTCCCTGAACTTTCCATCAGAGAAATGGTATCGGCACGGCGGTCCAATTCCTCTTTTTTGATCTGAATTTCCCCATCCTCTCCCATCAAAAGCGATAGAGCCAAAGCGTTCTTGTCGTTTTCGGCATTGATCGCAGACAAAGCCTCTTTCGCTTCCATGAGCGATGCTTTAAAGCGTGATTCGTCCGCTTCGGTTTTGAGCCCATTCTTCCGCATACTGGACGAACGCTCATACTGGGCTTGGTAAAAACGTACCGATTGTTCTGCCGTATGCTTCCGCGAATCCAAATAGGCCAGCGTGTAATAATGCAGACGCACCTGCTCGATCAGAGTATTGGCAGCGACGTATCGATTGGCATCGGCTTCGCTTTTCTTATGGAGTGAAGCACTGTAACGATCTTCCGTACGCCCCGCATCCCATAGCGTATAGCTCCCCGTAACATCCGCATGAAACGCATCACTCTCTCGGGTTGAAAACGCTCCGCTTGAGGGCATCACAAATGTTTTGGTCGGATAATAGCCGACGGTTGCGTCCAGTCTCGGGCGCAATGCGGATCGGGTACTTTGAGCATCGCTCAGTGCGCTTGCCTGCCGCATCGTTGCCATCTGCATATCAGGATGGGCGCGAAGCGTTTTGCGGATCGCATCATCGACGCTCAATGTTCCGGCAATCCCAAAAACAATATGATACTACTCGCATATAAAAATCACAATGACCGATGTCAAGAATAACAGAGCCATTAACAGTGCGTTAACATCCTCTGTTCTAAAATTGCCCATTGCATTCTGATTAAGGACAACCCTTTCAACGGCACGTCACGTTTGCGTCCAAAATCGCTTCCTCTCTTTTCGCCGTTGAGCACTGCGCTTTACTCATCACCGATTCGCTAAAGCGGGTCTGCCACAGCAGGGCATTTTTCAGTTTTGCGGTGCGCAGATCGTTACGGATAAACTTCGCGTCCCCCAGCTCCGCACCCCTAAAATCGGTTTGAAAGAGTTTCGCTTCGGTAAAATTGGCTTTCCAGCTCTTCGTCTCCCGCAGATCGGCATGGGATAGATCGGCACGGTTCAAATGGGTCCCTTTGAAATTGGCCCCCTTCGCCTGCATATGACTCAGATCGGCACGCTCCATCGACCCTTTCCAGAAAATCGCCCCCAGCGCCTTGGCACGGCTCAGATTGGCATCATCGAATGAGCACATCACGAAAATACTGTTGCTCAAATCGGCACCGGAGAGATCGCTGCGGCTCAGATCGCCGCCGCTGAAATCAATATTACGCAGATCGGCCCCGCGCAGGTCGCATCCGACGCACTCTTTCTCCTCCAGCGTCTTTTTGAGATGCGCCGCATCGTACGCCCCCAGTGCAGCCCATCCCATCATCAGAGCGATTAGAACGTTTTTCATTTCATCCCCCGGATGCGGTGCAACTCTTTGGCAAACGGCTCGGGGCGTTGGCTCCCGATCAGGGTCTCTTTTTTATTCCCCGCTTTGTCGATAAAAAACATGGTTGGAATCCCGAAATAATCGAAGTCCTCGGGGAGTTTACCCTTGTGGACGTTTTTCTCCACGATCACGAAGTTCGCATTCAGATACCCTGCCACCCCTTTGTCGAG
The DNA here is from genome assembly GCF_000747095.1 of Sulfuricurvum sp. MLSB. GTDB lineage: Bacteria > Campylobacterota > Campylobacteria > Campylobacterales > Sulfurimonadaceae > Sulfuricurvum. Next base: position 2,532 of record NZ_JQGL01000141.1, on the reverse strand, counting down.
GAACACTTTTTTCTTCATGTAGGCACATTCGGGGCAATCGTCGGCGGTATAGATCATCAATACGAGCTTGTCCGTTTTCCCCATCGACGCCACCGCCGATTTAAACGCTTCGTCGTTCTGGATCGTTCCGGCCCATGCGATTGCATAAGCTGACAACCACAGCCATACTATTTTCATTGTTTCGTCTCCTTATTTCAGCGCCAGCTTGTCGTCGAAAAACAGCTCGCGGTTCTCGTCGAAGTTTGTCACCAGTGTCGTAAAACACCCCGCCATCTCCCGAATCGTCTCGATGTTGGGCTCGATGTAGACTTTGTTCCCCTTTTTCTCGACAGTGATGATCTTCGCTTCTTTGAGCTCCTTGATATGGGCCGAAATCGTCGGCAGCGAAAAATTGAAGTGTTCCGCGATGGTACTGACGCACGTTGCGATCGGATTGACTTCGACGCCGGGCTGTTTTTTGTCCAGCGAACAGGTATATCCCCCCGTAAAAACGTTTTTAAAAATCAAAAAGCGGGTCTCGTTGCTGAGCGCTTTAAAGATTTTGAGCTTTTGTTCCATGTCCAACATCGCAGAGCCTTGACAAATCAGTTGGGATTATTATACCATGCAAATTAATTAGTTAATTAGCTAATAACCTTATTTATTGCCGCCACAGAGCGGACATTCCCGATCGGAGAATCTGTAAATGAAAAAAATCCTATTAACTTTCTTAATGATCAGCAGTTCCCTCTTCGCCGAACTCGACTGGGCACCCTCATACGAGCAGGGGCTAGTGCAAGCCAAAAAAGAGCACAAAATCGTGATGCTGATGTTCTCGAAAAAAACGTGCAAAATGTGCAATGTAATGAAAACCAAGGTATATGAAAACGACGAGGTCGCCGAATACGTCAAAAACTTCTTCGTTCCCGTCGAAATCGATATCGAAGTCCGTCCTGACAAATACGGGTATCAAGTCTTTGGAACACCGACCTACTATTTTCTGGATTCCAACGGCAAACAGATCGGACGAATGATGGTCGGAGGAGCGAGTGCAGAGGGATTTTTGCAAAAGCTCAAAGACGTAAAACAGGGTAAATAAGCGATGTTCAAACGCTCCCTCTTTTTATCATTGCTCCTCGCCGTTTCGGGCAGCGCGCAAAATCTTGAAGACATCTTCAAAAAAGGCAAAGCAAGCGGCCAGCTGCGCGCTTTTTGGTACGACGGCGACCGCGAGCTGCGCATCGATCGCACAGCCCTCACTCTCGGCGGAATCCTCAGCTATCAAACGGCGGCGATGGAAGGATTCAGCGGCGCCGTTTCGTTTTTTTCGAGCAACGGGGCACTCCCCGTAACGCGGATGCCCTATTCGGGACAGACACACAATCTCAACCTCGACGGAAGCGCCATCAACACCCTCGGCGAGGCGTATCTGCAATACACGGGGCATGACACCCTTCTGCGCTACGGACGCCAGCGCCTCGATCTGCCCCTTGCCAACGACTACTACAACCGGATGCTCCCCAACAGCTTCGAAGCCCTCTATGCGGAAAACAAGAGCATCGCCCACACCGCCCTCAAAGCCGCCTATATTACGGGATGGAAATACAAAGCCTCCGATACCTTCGTCTCGCCGACCCGTTCGCTCGGAATCGACCGCGACATCGCCGTCCTCGGAGCGCTCTACTCCCCGAAAAGTTCTCTCAAAATCGAACTGTACGACACCTATGTCCGCGACGTGATGAATGCCCCTTATGTGCAGATTGTCGACAATGAAATCTGTAAGTTACCGGAAGGAACGACTTTTTCGGCGGCATTGCAGTATTTGAACGAGCACAGCGTCGGTGACAAAGCCGCAGGTGAGGTCGATACCTACCTGTTTGGGCTACGCGGCACAGTCTCGCAAGGAGCATGGAGTCTGAGCGCCCTGTATACCCGCATCGGCGATCAGAGCCTTCTGGGTACGGGCGGACGGTATGAAAACATGGGGTGGGGAGGCTTCATCACCTACACCGATCTGCAAATCGACGGGGAGAGCGAAAACGCCGGGGCGCAGGCCTACGGCGGCATTCTTGCGTATCGTCCCGATTCAAGTTTCGAAATCTCTGCCAAGTATATGCGGATCGATCAGAGCGACTCGACGCAAAGCGATCCGCACTCCCTGACGGCGAACCCCCGCCCCGATTCGGACGAGGTCAACATCGACGCGACGTATCAGCCGCGCAAAGAGATGCGGCTGCGCACCCGCCTTGCCCGCGTCGATTACGACAGCGGCAGTACGTCGCTGTACAAAGCCAAAGCGTTTGACGAGACCAACGTCCGCATCATCGCCGATTATTTTTTTTGACACTCGGTATTAGAGTTTTACGCCATAATGATTGAGCACGGTGACCATCCCCCAGTAACACGCCACGGTCACGATAAGCGAAACAGAGAGGCTGAGATAAAAATTCAGCCCCTGTTTCAGCAATAGCGGCAAAGTCACAAACAACGCCAACGAGGGCAATACAAGCCAAAACACCCCCGTCGCAAGGGCGCTGATCTTGGCAATGTCTT
>NZ_JQGL01000140.1 GCF_000747095.1 Sulfuricurvum sp. MLSB | reverse complement strand
AATAAAACCCGAGATAATCGTATTCACGCAGGTATATTTCCTTCCCCTGCGCACGGATGATTCGTTCAAGGTAGGCGTACTCGTCCGCGCTCCCCTCGCCCGCATAGCTCCACGGAGCATACTCGAAACTTTTTTTCGCACTCAGAAAAGGAAATCCCAGCTTCCCGTTGGAATCGATAAAATGCGATTCGAGATTAAAGCTGTCCGCAACGAGACTCATGTCAAACGTCGGCACTTCAAATGCGTCCAGTTCTTCGAGATTGCGTCCCTGCATCAGCTCCGTCATAGTCCGCTCCAATGACACCTGCAAAATCGGATGGGCGCCGAACGAAACGAACAGCGTCGAATTGGCGGGATTGATGAGCGAAATCGCCGTGACGGGATACTTGCCGCCCAACGAAGCGTCAAGCACTTCGACAATGTAGCCAAAAGAGCGTAAAGCGCTCACATCGGCACTCAGTTTATCAAACTGCTCGATCACCTCATCGGGATAGGCCGGAAGGGCGTAGCCGTTTTTGATGATCTCTATTTTGGCGTGCCGTTCGCAGATTTCGCTCAGCCCCTGCACCTGTGCTTCGAGGGGAGTGTTGCCGGTGGCAAGACCGTTACTGACGTAGAGATTGCTCAAGATGTTCATCGGGATATACACCTTTTCTCGGGTTGATTGTTTGACAAACGGCAAGGCAACGATTTTGTCCGCGTAATCGCTGTTGAAATCGATCCAATCTTCATCGTTCATCTCGCCGTGCGGATCATAAATGTTCCGCAAATCGGGAGCAAGATACTCTTCGTCAAACCCGAATGCGACCTCATCGGGATAATAACGGCGGCCCGGAAGGTAAAAATCGATGAAAAAATTGTTCGTCTGAAGCCGTTCGATATACTCTCCCAGCGCGCTGGCGAAAGACGCTTCCGATAAAATCCCTTTGCCGTTGGAGTAAATATGATTCGGTGCTTCGCTCGAAGCGAGATTGACCGAATAGCAATGCTGCAGCGGATGTTTTTCAGCGGAAAACGTCATCTCGCACCCCGCCTCTTTTAAAACCGAGCGCATCCGCTCGATCGATTCTTCCAACGGAGCGTTCTTCGATAACAGGTTCATACGATTAGTTTCCTTACCTTCAAGCGTTAAAAACCGTCAGTATAGCCTAAAGATAGCAATACATGCCGCCCTTATGCTACTATTAGACAAAAAGATTTCAAAGGGACCCATGGCTATCATCTCTATCGCATCGACCAAAGGGGGCGTCGGAAAAACCTCTCTGGCGTTTTCACTCGCCAAAGATCTGGGCTACCGCTACGCGACCAATGATATGTCGATCGTTTTGAACAAATATCGAAATGCCCGCTACTATCCGAATAAAATCCCTCTCTATCCTGATACCGTCTACGATTTCGGGGGATTCGTGGATACCAATGCGGATGAGATTCTTCGCCAATCCGATATCATCTTGCTTCCGACGATCAACGATCTCAATTCCATCATGAAAAGCCTCATTCTGATCAAAAATTTTCGGGAAAAGACAATCCTCGTATTTGCCAACATGATCGACAATCCTTCCGATGCCACCCTAATCCGCGAAAAGATTCACGAACATTTTCCGAATCTGGCTTTTACCTATCTGCGCCGTACCAAACTCCTCAAAAATGCTCTTGAAAGCGGGATGAGTGCGTCCGAACTGTATGAAATGAACAACCATACGCAGCATCTCTACAAGCAAGCGTATGCCGAATACCAAAAGATTCTCAAGCTGTTTACGACCGACGGAGCGTATTTTTCAAAATGACGTTTTGATCGCATCACTCCGTCGTTTCCTGCAGATACCAAATTCCGATACAATACTCGAAGATCAAAGGATTTGCGAGCGTACAATGAGAGTGTTGGTTGCCATCGATTTTTCCGAACCAAGCATGCGGGTTTTGGCCAAAGCCGTTTCATTCATGGAGCGAAACGGCGGTGAACTGCATATTGTCCACGTTATCGAGGAAACATGGATGTCACTGGACAAAGAGATTCAATCGCTCAGCGACGAACGATGGCACATCCTGCACGTAGCCTTCCCGGAACTCACGAAAAAGTTTTTTCATTGTCTGGAAGGGAACGTAACGCGCGAAATCTCGGAACTGGCCGAAACGATCCAGGCAACGATGCTCATCATCGGCAGCAACGGTGAACATTATATGTTCAAAGAGCTTCTGATCGGCTCCACGACGAAAAATATCGTCAGAGACTCAGCCATTCCCGTGCTGGTAATCAAAAACGACACAATGCTCAATCCTCAACGCATTTTGATTCCGACCAATTTTTCAGACCATTCAAAAGCAGCCGTTCAAGAAACGGCCAAACTTTTTCCCGATGCGGAACTGATCTTGTTGAAGACCTATACGCTCCCTTTTGAAGGGCGGTTAAAAACATACGGATTCACCGAAAATGATATTGTCGACTTGCAGATGCAAATCAAAGAGAAAGAGGATGAAACGGCAGATGTATGGGTCCGTTCACTGAACCTTCCTTTCGAAAAGGTACAGATGATAACGAGAAAGGGGCATTTAAACCCGCCCTTGTTTCTCGAAATAGCCAAATCCTACCAAGCCGACATGATCAGTTTGCATACATCGGGTACGTTCAGCTTTTTTGCGTTCGACCTCCTCGAAGAGGCCGACTTGGACGTGCTGATCTTCAAGTTTTAACGCTCGAATTCACTGACGACCTGACGCATTTTGAGCAGCGAATCGGGATTTAGCGAGATCGAATCGATCCCTTCTTGGACGAGGAAACGCGTAATTTCAGGATAATCCGAAGGGGCCTGCCCGCAGATACCGATGTATTTTCCGCGCTCTTTGCACGCCCGTATCGCCATTGAGAGCATGCGCGTGACCGCTTCGTTTCGCTCATCGAAAACCGATGAGACCATTGCGCTGTCACGGTCTACGCCGAGAGTGAGCTGCGTGAGGTCGTTGCTCCCGATACTGTAACCGTCAAATATTTCCAAAAACTGATCTGCGAGGATGACGTTGGCGGGAATCTCGCACATGGCGTACACTTCCAAAGCATTTTCCCCCTGCACCAGTCCCGCTTCGTTCATTACCGCGATTGCTTTACGTCCCTCCTGTGGAGTTCGGACAAAAGGAAGCATCACTTTGACATTGCTTAATCCCATCGCGTTACGTACGCGTTCCAGCGCTTCGCATTCCCATTTGAACGCTTCGCGGTACTGCTCGGAATAATAGCGGCTCGCGCCGCGAAATCCGATCATCGGATTTTCTTCATCGCGTTCGTACACGGCACCGCCGCTCATATGTTTGTATTCATTCGATTTAAAGTCGGTTGTACGGACGATGACACTCTTGGGATAGAATGCCGCCGCGATCATTCCAACCCCTTCGGCAACTTTGTCGATAAAGAATTTTTTCGGGTCGTCATACCCTTTCATCGCGGCATGCACCGCTTCGACATCGACAATCGTTTTGCCGTGCGCCATATCCACCAACGCCATCGGGTGCGCACCCACGTATTGCGTGATGATAAATTCCATACGTGCCAGTCCTACGCCGTCATTGGGAAGCTTAGCGACTTTAAACGCAATTTCGGGATTCCCCACGTTCATATAGAGCTTTGTTTTGGTCGGCGGCAATGTACCCAGATCGGTACGTTTGATCTCGAATCCGAGATTTCCCGCATACACATTGCCGTTTTCCCCCTCCGCGCAGCTTACCGTCACTTCGTCGCCGTCATGCAGCACCTCGGTCGCGTTCACCGTCCCGACAATCGCGGGAACGCCGATTTCACGCGCAACGATAGCCGCATGGCAGGTACGCCCACCGCGATTGGTGATAACGGCGGACGCTTTTTTCATGATCGGTTCCCAATCGGGGTCGGTAATATCGGCCACCAAAACTTCCCCTTCTTTGAAACGGTCATTTTCATGCGGCGAGCGGATGATCTTCACCTTTCCGATACCGATTTTCTCGCCGATCGCCTTTCCGCTGGCCAGAACAGTTCGTGTTTCGGTCGTATTGATGTGGTATTGTTCAAGAATATTCTCGCCCATGCGACGGCTCTGAACCGTCTCGGGACGGGCCTGTACGATAAACAGTTCGCCGCTTTGCCCGTCTTTGGCCCATTCGATGTCCATCGGACGGTATTCGCCCGCCTTGGCCGTGTAATGTTCTTCGATAATCATCGCATAGCGGGCCAATACGCCTACTTCCTCATCGTTGATCGAAAAACGTTCCTGCAGCTTTTTGTGGGTGGCAAGATTCACAGTGTGGTGACGTTCGTCGTAGCGCATCGTCAGGGCTTTTGACCCCAATTGCCGCTTGAGAATCGTCATTTTCCCTTCTCGAAGCGTCGGTTTGAAGACGTAGAATTCATCGGGATTGACCCGTCCGCCGACGATGTTTTCGCCCAATCCCCAGATGGAGTTGATCAGGATCAGATTCTCCGAACCGTTTTCCGTATCGATCGTGAACATGACGCCGCTGCTGGCCAGATCGCTGCGCACCATTTTCTGCACCCCGACCGACAGGGCAACGGCAAAATGGTCATACCCGCGACTGTGACGATAGCTGATCGCACGGTCGGTAAACAGCGATGCGAAACACCGCTTGACGTGCTCGACCAGCATCGATTCTCCGCGAACGTTGAGATAGCTCTCCTGCTGTCCGGCGAAACTGGCGTCGGGAAGGTCTTCCGCCGTCGCCGAAGAACGGACGGCAACATCGACAGATGCCATACCGTATTCTCTCTCCATCATCCGGTAACCCTCGATGATTTCGTTTTTTAACTCTTCAGGTATGGTTCCGGAGAGCATCAGCGTCCGAACGGCATCGCCGCAATACGAAAGCGCTTCGACATTGCTGATGTCGACTCCTTCGAAAAGCGCACGTATTTTGGGCTCAAACCCGTTATGATTGACAAATGCACGGTACCCGTCTGCCGTAACGGCAAACCCTTCGGGAACTTTAACCCCAAGAGGCTTCAGAGAGCCGATCATCTCTCCCAAACTGGCATTTTTTCCTCCAACCAATGCTATATCGTTGATGTTCAGCGAATCAAAACGGCGAATGTAACGCATGCGATTTCCTTTGGCATTATCTGAGTCTTTATAGAATACCATATAATACGTTTATCTTTTATCGGAACGGGCTATGCACACTATTATATTAACAACTCTGAACGCCCGCTACGCCCATACGGCACTCGGACTGCGGTACCTTTTTGCCAATCTGAACGAACTGCAGCCGGATGCGGCAATCATCGAATTCACGATTAACGAACAGATTCAAAGCATTGCCGAAAGGCTGCTTGAACACTCCCCTCGCATCATCGGAATCGGTGTTTACATCTGGAATGCGGCAGAGAGCGCCGAGCTGATCAAAATACTGAAAAAAATTTCCCCCGACACGATCATCGTTCTCGGCGGACCCGAAGCGGGACACCTCCCTCATCGCGTCGATTTTTCGCGTGCCGACTACGTCATTAGCGGAGAGGCGGAAGTCGCATTTTATGAATTGTGCAAAGAAATTTTGCACACAGACCGCCCCGAAGAGCGTTTTATCAAAGCGCCGTTGCCGGACCTCAAAGCCGTTGGCCTGCCCTACCGTGCCTACAACGATGAAGACGTAACGCATCGGTACATCTATGTCGAAGCCTCGCGCGGGTGTCCGTTCGAATGTGAGTTCTGCCTCTCCTCCATCGACGAAAAAGTACGCAATTTTCCTCTTGAAACCTTGCTCGAAGAGTTTGAAACCCTGTGGCAAAGAGGGGCGCGCAATTTTAAATTCATCGACCGTACCTTTAATCTCAATATGACGTTCGCCAACGCCATTTTGGATTTCTTTTTGTCCAAAGAGCCGCCCTATTTCGCCCATTTCGAAGTGATACCCGACCATTTCCCCGAATCGCTCCGCGCAAAAATTGCCCTCTTTCCCCCCGGATCACTGCAACTTGAGATCGGTATTCAGACGCTCGATCCGACCGTCGCAAAAGGGATCAATCGTCCCCTGCGGCTTGAGAAGATCATCGAAAACATCCGATTCCTCGAAAACGGCACTTCTGCGCATATGCACCTCGATCTCATCGTCGGGCTTCCGGGCGAGACGCTCGAGGGGTTCGGGCGTAATCTCGATACGCTGGTGTCATTGACCCGCAGCGAAATCCAGATCGGCATTCTCAAAAAACTCTCGGGCACCACCCTCTCCCGCCACGACGAAAAGCACGGAATGATCTACAGTGATACCCCACCCTACGATATTCTCCAGAATAACCTGCTAAGCTTCACTCAAATCCAGAAGATGAAACGGTTCGCGCGGTTTTGGGATATTTTTTACAACAGCGGAAGTTTTAGCGCCACGGCACCGATGCTTTGGAGCGAGGGCAAAGTGTTTGAAGGTTTTTACGCTTTTAGCGAGTGGATATACGCTAAAACTCTTTCTACCTGGAAAATTTCATTGGAGCGCCAGATAGCGTTGCTCTATGAGTATCTCATCCTCACCCATGACACGCAAAGCGTACAAAAAGCGCTGATGCACGATTTATCCGCACGCCCCGAAAAAACGATTCCGTTTTTTTTACGGCAATCAACGGCAGACTATCAACGCAAAGAGAAAAAAGAGGTTACTCCGAAACGGCAGGCCAAACGGCTATAAAAAAGAGGGTGTTGAGGGTGTCTGCAGGTGACGAATCTGCAGACGAATGGTGTGCGGGATGACGAGTCCCACGCGACAAACTTAACATAAGGAGAATTGAAAGGGCCCGAAGGCCCTGAAGAAAGAACTTCTTAGAATTTCAAAGAAGCGATGATACGGAGAGTATCGAACTCTTTGTCCGCTGCATTATCATGTTTGTAATCGTACTCATATTGAGTATAGATTGCAGTCAGGCCAAGTGGTCCGACTTTACCGGCAGCGATAACATCCCATGCGTTGTAATCAACTTCGCTATTTGACAAAGAACGAGTTGCATCTGTTGGGCTTGTACGAGCACCGCCGTTGTTACCTGATTCAGCTTCACCATAGCTTGCAGAAAGGGTTACACCCGGAACCATTTTGGTTGACGCACCGATTTTCCATGCATCAGTATCTGAACGAGTTGTATGTTCACCGTCCATGTAGATGCTTCCAAGCGCAGTATAAATCATTGATTTATCGCCAGTCGCTACGTTTGAGAAGTTTGTAGCGTTAGGACCTTTGCTAGCAGATGAATATGCCGCATATACGTTAACACCTACAACATCAACTGCCGCTTTTACAGCAACGATATCAGTTTTAGAATCACCAGTGATATGCTTCGTATCATGTGCAGCATATTGTACGCCAAGATCTACCATATCCATGAGTTTCGCATCAGCCTGCAACCAATATGCATCAGCAACATGATTTACATCATAGTACCATGCCTGTGCAGTTGTAGCAGGAAGTGATTTGTTGATCGCACCCACCGCGTATGCACCTTTTTCACCGAAATTGGAGAATTTACCGCCGTTGTTAACAGTGGTGTTGCTTCCGGCTCCGTTGTCTTTACCAACCCATGCACCGACCAAAGTCGTATCCGGAAGGTCATTGTTCAACAATACCGCAGCATCGAATGTGTTGTCAACGACGTTCCATTTTTCCGTGAACGCAAGCGGAGTATTCAACTCTTGGCGACCGATTTTAACAGTTGTTTTACCGGCTGTGTACGCAAGGTACAATTCGCGCGCCCATGATTGGTCATCCAACGCACCTGTTGCAGCATTACCATTTACATCCAAACGTGCGGCAGGCACTTGACCTACCAGGTTGTTCTCAAGACCGAGAGTGGTCAACGCATACGCGCTCGCACCCATGCTGAGATTTTGCGCAAGGTCCATTGTCGCACCGATCAACAATGACGCTTCCGCCAAAGAGTTGGTGTTGTGATCGAACATATCCATCTGTTTTTCTGCTGCAGATGCACCGTTACCGTCGAACTCAGATGTTTGGTACCACAGTTTCGCTTCACCGTTTACTTTAACGTTGTCAATCGCAAATGCGCTTGTTCCAAGAGCCATTACGGCTACAAGACTCAGTTTTCCTAATTTCATTCATTCTCCTTCAAGAAACCGTCCGTAATAAGATTATCTTATTTGGATCTCGACGCCTAGTTTAGAGGTCTTTTTCTTAAACCAATCTTTAAAAGTATAATATTTTTTGATAACGTTACAAATTTGTAAGGTTTTGAGACAAAAATGTGATAAAAAGTAAAAAGTTATACTAACTTGTTCTGTTTTGATAAAAAAAAGAAATATTTGATTTGATAACTTTAATTATTATATTTAGAATAAAAATAAAAGTTTTGAAATGAAATCCGATCGAAAAAAGAAGTGTTGAAGAAAAAATTCCCGCCGGATGCGGGAATCGGAAGAGAGAAAGATTTACCAGTTACGAATACGAATATGGCACGACATACACTGTTTGAGCATCAGAGTATAATCTTCGAGAGCATCGTCCATCCGCCCCGCATCGACAGACGTGACCAGATCATCCGAATAAAGGCGAAGCATATGCGCCGATTTTTGGGCAAATTTGTATGCATAAACCTGATCTTTCGGGAGAATGACTTTGACTTCTTCGCCTTCAAGCGATTTCAAGGTCCCCTGAAGTTTTTTGACGCCCGATTTCATCTCTTCGGTCGAGCTGTACAATCCGCCGCGTTGGATTTGCTCCATAGCGTCCATCATCGTACGCATGTCTTTCATCAGTTCCAAGCGCGGATCTTGTTTTTCAGCCGCATTAAGAGATCCGGCGAGCAATACTCCCAGTGCCAATGACGCTAAAGCCTTTTTCATAAAAACCCCTTTTAGTATTGAATAACTTCTTTTGAAAATTCGGTAAGTTTAACCGTCTTAGCCGAAATGGAGACCAGTTTTTTCGACTCGGCGGGTTTGCCGTAAAATTCTTTGATCTCCGGACGGAATGCCTGGAAATAATCGTGGAATTTATCCTGTCCCAAGACTCCGACGGCCCAGATAGTATCATCCGCGGCATGTTCGAGGACAACGGCATTCAACGGTTGAGTAGCCGCACCGCCGAGCACTTTCGCACCTGATCCCGCATCGAACGCCGACAGGTGGGACGAACAGACGATGATCCCGCTTTTGTCGTACGCCATCGTTTTTTTGTTCGTCGGAACATAACCGATAAAGCTGTCATTCGGTGTCGGATGGGTCAACTGATGGGTACAGATCGCAACATACGCGACAACAGTGCGATCTTTGCCGACGCCGCTTTTCCACACGTATTTCTCACCGCCGTCCGACGCCAGCTCAACATCCTTGGCAGTCGGTTTTGGGAGATTGATCAACATGCATGGAGTCGAAGCATACGGATAGTTAAAAATATACGTCACTTCTTTGGCAAGGGCAGATGCTTTGATCGGTTTGCCCGCCGCATCGACCAGCTGTACTTTTTCATACGCTTTGTACAGTGCGCCGTCTGCAGCGTACAAATTTCCGCGAATCAGCGAAGGACTGACCGCAACAACTGTTGCGCCTGCGGCAACAACTTTCAAAAAATTTCTTCTATCCATGATAATGTCCGTATTGAATGATTTTGCAGTGGTTAGTGTAGCAGATATTGTATTTAATTTTCCCCCCTGGCGGGGAGAAAAAGGGGTTGCATCAACCGAAAAGGTCGCGCATTGCACCTTTGTACCAGTCACGTGTTGCTTTCGCAAGACCTGTTGTACGGAATTTACCGGTTTTTTCGTCTTTAGGAACGCTTCCTTTAGAACCGATAACCGGACCGGCAACCATAAATTCGTGGTTAACCATGATTGCTTCTTCAGGGTTGCTGCCAACCATTGAATAACAAACGTTCGCGCTTTTGTACGGAAGAGCCGACGCAACGCTGTAGCTTTTGCCGTGGAGAACGTGAGCGATCTCTTTCGCGCACTCTTTTCCTGACCAGATCGCTGACTGTCCGCTTGGCGGGATCGCGTGTCCGACAACGTCACCGACAGCGTAAACATTTTTATCGGTAGCGGTTTGGAACGATACCGGTTTTTCTGCACTCGTAGCCATTTTAACTTTTTTGAAGCCGTCCGGAGTCGTCGCGACGCCTGACATTCCAATGATCGGGTTCGACATGTTGTGCGGGATCAGGTTGAACACGCCGTACTTGATCGTATGGGTCGCTTTTGTCCCTTCCGTATCGTCTTTGTCTTTGAAAGTCGTCTGAACGTAAGTGATCTCTTTTTTATCGAAATCGACATCTACGATTTTACAGTTAGCGCGGTGTTCAACGTTGCCGTTGTTTACTTCCGCCCATGCTTCTTTGAACGCTGCACCTTTCGCGATTTCAGCCGTTTCGTTAAGGATGATGACTTTGCCGCTCAGCCCTTCGTTTTTGATGTGGTTGGCTACCATACTCGCACGCTCGAACGGTGCAGGAGGACAACGGTATTTACCGGCAGGAACAGTGATAACGAAATCGCCCTCTTCCATATTTTTAACCATACGATCGAGTGCAACGTGCTCGCCGCCCGGAATCAATGCCGCAGGCACTACACGTTTTGCTTTCGCGATTTTTGCCGCGTCCCATGTCGGGAATTGCCCTTTGTAGTTATAGTCGATACCCGGTGCAAGAACAAGGATGTCATATCCTACAGAACCTTTTGCAGTATGAACCACTTTCGCAGCGCGATCAATGCCTGTAACTTCGGCGTTCAGCATTCCGTATCCGAAATTTTCAACAGCTTTAGAATAATCGTGCATCAAAACGTTAAGATTGACACCTTCGATTCCGCCGAGGTTGCAGTTCGAAAACGGGCAAGACATAAAGCTGTCATTTTTTTCGATGATTGCAATATCAAATTTCGGATCGATTTTTTTAAGCTCTTTGGCAACGGTCAAACCGCCCCATCCTCCGCCGATAATAACTACTTGATGTTTACCAAGCATTTTTCCGGATGCCGAATTTTGTGCTCCCGGCGTTGCACCTGCAGTGGCAGTACATCCTGAAACAGCGGCAGCGGCAGCGCTGATACCCGCAAACTTGAGTAAGTCACGTCTTGAAAGTTTCATACTAGGGTTCTCCTCTTCTTCGATTAGCTTCGAGTGCGAAAACAATAACTAAATTCGTCATCGCTTGAGGTGTATCATAGGTATTTAATTCTTAAAGATTTATAACTATATGTAAAATATCAAAAAAAAAAGCTAATAAGTTAATTTTATATCAGATTATGTGATATATATGTGATATTCATCAAATAATCACATTCGTGTTATGATACGTCAACCAATCGCCAAAGGAAATCCATGCAACTCCATGAATGTCAAAATTTAGAAGAAGTGCGTCAATATATTGACCGTCTGGATGACCAAATCGTTCAACTGATCGCCGCTCGCAACGGCTATGTCAAGCAAGCGGCAAAGTTTAAACACTCGATCGACGAGATCAAAGGGCAAGAGAGGATGGAAGCGGTAATGGATCGCGTCAGAACACGTGCCATGGAACTGGGCGTTTCCCCGAATCTGCTGACAAAACTCTACACGATTATGATAGATGAGATGGTTGAAGCGGAGATTTCAGAGTTCAGGAATGCCAAGTCACTGTAATTTAAAACCGCGTGACTTCTCCTCGGCAGACAGCCGCAACAACTTTCCCCTGTAGCGTTTCGTTTTTATAAAGGCTGTGGTGATGAGGAACGAGTGTGGTCTGAGTAGGATCCAAAAGAATCATGTCGGCTTTTTTACCGACCGCGATTTCTCCCGCGTCAATTCCGATCTGCTTGCCCGGAGCACGAGAAGCCGCCTCCACGAACCGTGCCGTATCGATAATGCCCGGACGGATCAAGTAGGTGTAGCACAGCGGCAAGTACTCTTCGATCGACGTCGTCCCGAATTCGGCATCAAAAAAAGTGATATCTTTATAAACGTCGGAATTCGGCTGATGAAGTGCGGTGAGGGAATGAATGTCTCCTGATTGCAATGCGGCGATCAATGAGCGCCGTTTGGTTTCGCTTACCAGCGGCGGGTTGATCTTGGCATCGGTGTCGAATCCCAGACACGCCGAATCGTTTTTAAGCAGATGATGAATCGCAACCTCGCACGATACCGCAACTCCTTCCCGCCGCGCCTGAGCGATCAACTCGATCGTTCTGGGTTCCGTAACGCTTTTAAAGACGATTCGGATACCGAAATGACGGGCGATTTCGATCATCGATGCGACATGAACGACCTCTGAAAGAGGTGAGATTCCCGGCAATCCGAGCTGTGAGGCAATCTCGCCGTCACTCATGACGCCGCTCTCATGCAGGCTTTTATCCACCGCTTTGTAAAAAAGCGTTTTGTCCGCCATCTTCAAATATTGCGCAATCCGGCTGATACGGTTGTAATCATCCATTGTCGAGGTATATACGGCTACCGAACCTTTTTTCAGCATGATGGCGATATTGCTGAGGTTGCCTTCTTCATTGAGGGCGCTGAGCGTAGATTCGATTGTCGCGCCGCCGTTTAGGTAACGGTGTTGCTGAACAAACTCCAACGTGATCTCATCATCGATGCGGGGAGTCGAATCGCTGGCCAGAACAGCCGTCGTGACACCGCCCCGTAATGCCCTGCGGGAGAGTTTTTCCAGATTGGTACGATTCAAGTGTCCGTCTTTTAGCCGTACGTCGGTATCGACCAGCCCCGGAAACAGATAGCATCCGTTCATCTCGACAACGTCATCACCGATCAAACGATCGGCGATTTCGGCGATTACCCCGTTTTCAATCCGAACATCCTGTCGGCGTTCTCCGTTGATATCACAAATAATGGCACCCGAAATGATCATAGTTGCTCCCGTTCGCTATAATTACGTAATTTTAGACTATGAAATGTTAAAGGCTCCTCTAAAATGATCAAGTTGTTTCTTTTTTTGTTCCCTTTGATCCTTAATGCCGCCCCGGACTTGTACAATCAGGGCAAAAAACTCTATTTTTCCAAAGGGTGTAACGGTTGTCACGGAATATCGGCGGCAGGTTCGGCACAGTACCCTGCCCTTGCTTACCGCCGCAAAGCATTTTTGACCCACAAACTCAAAGAGTACCGCGCCAAAAAAGGAGCCACCCAGCTTTCACAGATGATGATTCCCTTTGCCATGGGACTGAGTGACAGAGAAATCGACGCCCTCACCACATTTTTCAGCGAATACCGTGAAGGCAAAAGTACCTACACTCCCGATCTTAGCAACCGGGGAGACGGAGGATCATGAAACTACTTATCAGCGCACTGGAACACTCCGCCAATGTCCATTTACGCTATCTTGTCCAAGAATTGGGCGACGATATTGAACTTACGGGCATTTTTGACGCAAGGTTGGGAGACAGCATCGTCGATTTGCGCGCAACATCCGTCATGGGGTTTGTCGATGCGCTCAAAAAGCTCCCGTTTTTTTTCCGTTTGAAGGATCAAATGGTCGATCTTGCCGGTACTGCCGACAAAGTGCTTCTGATCGATTCGTCGGGATTCAATCTTCCGCTTGCCAAAGCGATCCGCAAACGCTATCCCGATAAAGAGATCATATACTACATTCTGCCGCAGGCGTGGGCGTGGAAAAAGAAACGGATTCCCGTCTTGGAAAAAACCATTACGAAACTTTGCTCTATCCTTCCGTTTGAGCCTTCGTATTATTCCAAAGAGGCTCCGATCGAATACGTCGGCCATCCGCTGCTTGACGAAATCGACGTACGAAAAACCGACCTGACTCCGAACGGAAAAATCACCTTCATGCCCGGCAGCCGTCCCGGAGAGATCAAACGGCTCATGCCGGTGTTTCAGGAACTGCGCCTTATGCTAGATGGCAAAGCGGTGCTGGTCATACCGTCCCATTTCACGACCGAGCAGATCGCCGAACTCTACGGCGACGTTTCGGCATTCGACATAACCCACGAAGCGCACAAAAGCCTTGCCGAATCCGATTTTGCCTTCATCTGCAGCGGTACGGCAACGCTTGAAGCCGCACTTATCGGAACGCCGTTTATTCTTGCTTATATTGCCAAGCCGCTTGACTACGCGATCGCCAAACGGCTCGTCAAACTCGACTTCGTCGGATTGGGGAATATCCTTTTTTCCCATGCATACGGCCGCTCACTCCATCCGGAATTTCTGCAAAACGAAGTGTATGCCCAAAATCTGTATAATGCCTATCGGCAAATGGATACAAAAGCATTTTTCAGCGATGCCGAACGTTTGCGGGGGCTGTTGGAACACGGCAGCGCCAAACGTGTCAGCGAAATTATCAAGGATTTGAAATGATCAGACTTTTTTCATGGATGAAAACATCCGCAAAACACTTCAAAGACGAAAAAATCGTCCCGTATATCTTTACCCTGAGCGATGATCCGATGCTGTTTCGCGACATGCTCAACACCAATAAAATGTATCAGGACGGGTTGAAACTGGAGGGAAAAATTCCGGGGTTTCGGCTCAGTATCGGACGAAGCTATATCGTCTTTATCGCCCTGTGGCATCTGATTTTATTCCCTGCGTCGGCAATTTTTCACTCGGTTCTGGCAAAAATAGACTGTCATCTGCTGATACTCATGGCGATATTGTTTACGGGGATGTTTTTTGCGACATACGCGATGTTCAAAGAATACCTGATCGATACCGTCGCACTGCGCATCATCAAGAAAGCGTGGGAAAACCATTTTCCCCATTTCGACTATGATCTGCATGCCAAGGAAGTAGCAAAAATTTATTCGGAAGCATTGGATAAAGAAGTGCCGCATAAAAATCTGCAGCTGTACATTCTCGACCGTCTCGTCGAAAACACGAAGTAATTGAACGCCAAAAGAGTTTTCTTTCGGCTATTTTTTGTATTTGTTCAAAATCCCCATAAAGGTCGGAATGTTGGCGGCGCCGTCATGACGTCCGATTTTTTTGCCCGCAGCATTCAGAAAATGAAATGTCGGAGTACCGATGTAGCCTAGCCCCTCCGGAATAAAATCGTTATGAATGTCGAGATGAACCGGGACGAAGTTTTTATGTACTTCGGATGCGACTGCTTTTTCTTCAAAAACGACATCTTCCATGTATTCGCATGCCGGGCATTCCTGTCGTGAAAGCATCACCATCACTTTTTTGTTCTCTTTCTTAGCCTGAGCCAAAGCAGCCTCGTACGACGAGGCCCATTTGAGTTCGGCAAACGCACACGATGCGATCAATGATAACGTCAATAAAATTTTACTCATCAAATTTTCCCTAAATGATTTAAAAATTCCTGCGGTTCTTTGAACCCTACAACATCCGCGCTTTTGATCCGCGTTCCGTTTTCATCAAAGAACAAAATGGCAGGCGGCCCGAAAATACCGTATTTCGAACTGATCGCTTTTGCCGCATCGTCATTCGACGTCAGATCGACTTTGACCAGCACAAATTCATCCATCTTGGTTTTCACCGCTTCGTCGCTGAACGTCTTCTCTTCAAGTTCTTTGCAGGCGGTACACCAGTCGGCATAGAAATCGACGAGAACGCGCTTGCCTTTATTGTCAGCCAAAATCGCTTCGAGCTCTTCGATCGACGTAATTTTTTCGAATGTTTTGTGCTGCGCTGCCGTTTCAACGCTTACCGCGCCTTTAACCGGCAAAAACGGATCAAGCGGATGCAGCGGGTCTTTCGCTCCGCTCATCCCTCCGAGCAACAATGACATACCGTAGAGAAACAGGATGATCCCCAGCGATTTTTTGTTGGCTCGCTGGCATCGGATGCAGCGTCCCCGGATCGGTTCAAGCGCTCCGATGTTGACGGCGACGAACACAGCCAACGCTCCCCACAGCATCATCGAGATGTTTTCATCCAATATGCGGCTGATCATCCAGATCGAAACGCCGATCAGCATCACCCCGAAAATCGATTTGACGCTATCCATCCAAGGACCCGGTTTCGGCATGAATTTCCCCGCACTCGTCCCGACCGCGACAAGAGGTATTCCCATTCCGATGCTTAGGGCGAACAAGGCGACTCCGCCCAGAAGTGCATCGCCTGTCTGACCGATGTAAATAAGCGCTCCGGCCAGCGGTGCGGCAACGCACGGTCCCACAATAAGCGCCGACAAAAAGCCCATGACGGCGACACCCGCAATACCGCTGCGCTTTCCGCTGATCTGAGTAATGCGCGATTGAATCGCGTTAGGAATCTGCAACTCGAACAAATCGAACATCGACATCGCCAGAACAACGAAGATGAGTGCAAAGAGGGTGATAATCCACGGTGTTTGAAATGCCGCTTGCAGATTGGCGCCGAACAGTCCGGCCAAAACACCCGCAATCGTATACGCAACCGCCATCGAGAGGACGTAAACGACCGAAAGCCAAAAAGCTCTTTTTGTCCCAAGCCCTTCACCTTGTGCAACGATGACCGAGGATATGATGGGCACCATCGGGAAAACGCACGGCGTCAGGGCCAGAAGCAGACCGAAGCCGAAGAAGCTGAGGATGATAAACCACACGCTGCCCCCCTCGATCACCTGAGCGATACGGTCGGTTTCGGATTTCTCTTCAACCGTACCGACTTTTGCGGGCGGCGCCAACTCAATTTCGCCCGATGTCACCGCAGGAGCTTTGAGGATCGAGGATCCGTCGCTCAAAGGGAGTTTATCGGTATCGATCGGCGTAGCGAGCGTCACAGTCTGCGGTTCGTAGCACAGCCCCGCCGCCGAACACCCCTGATAGGATAGTTTGACGTTCAGGTTCTTTTCGCCGCTGACATCTTTGCTTTTCACCAAAACGATCCGAATCGCCGGAGAGGTTTCAAAAACGCTCTCTCCCTCATGATCGACAGGTTTGGCCATCGTGACCGCTTTGAAATCAATCCCGTCGTCGGGATCGGCATCTTCTATCTTGACTTTATCGGCATACAGGTAGATCTGGTCGCCCAGCTCGATTTCTACACCGACCGTTTGGTCGTCAACAACGCTGATATTGGGTTTAAAAGCCTCTTCCGGCTGTAAAAAACCCACACCGAATGCGTTGAGAGACAGAAGGAATAACCATAAAAAACGCATAGTAAAACCTCATCATAATTTCTCTCAAATTGTATCGCATTTAACTGTGTTAGAGCCTTGTGAGCAACATTGTTAATATTTTTCAGCTTCCTTATAGCATCCGATGTTACACTATGCCGATTTTACTCCAGGATTGTCCCATGTCTAACCGATTAGCCCTCGAAGATTCTCCGTACCTTCAGCAGCACAAAGAGAATCCGATTGACTGGTATCCGTGGTGTGACGAAGCATTTGAAAGAGCCAAAGCCGAACACAAGGCGATTTTTATCAGTATCGGCTACAGCAGCTGCCACTGGTGCCATGTGATGGAACATGAGGTATTTGAAAACGATACTATCGCCGAATTCGTCAACCGCCACTTTGTCTGTATCAAAGTTGACCGAGAAGAACGTCCCGACATCGACAAGCACTATCAGGAACTTCATACGCTCCTGAACCGACGCAGCGGAGGATGGCCTCTCTCCATCTTCTGCACCCCTCAGAACAAACCGTTTTACGCCGCCACTTATATCCCCCCGCATAATCAGAACCAAATGATGGGATTTAGCGAGCTGACCGCCATCATCGCCCAAAAAGTGGCCGAAAAGGATGAGAAGCTGTTCCAAAATGCCGATGAGATTACGAACTATCTTCGCCCCAATAACGATCCCGTTGAAGCAACGCCGCTGAATGAAAAAATCATCGCGCAGTTTACGATGCAGGCACGCCACAATTTCGACGAAGAAAACGGCGGCTTCTCGAAAGCTCCGAAATTTCCTCATGTCTCGACTCTGCTCACGCTGATGATATTGGATCGGATCGCTCCGGATGCGGCGGTAACATCCATGCTGAAACGCTCTCTCGATCATATGGCGCGCGGCGGAATGTACGATCACGTCGACGGAGGATTTTGCCGATACAGTACCGATGAATCGTGGCTTGTCCCCCATTTTGAAAAAATGACGTACGACAATGCCCTGCTCTGTACGCTCTACGCTCAGGCCGCAAGCGTGTACCAAAACGACCGCTATCTCACCGTTGGCCGTGAATGCGCTGATTTCATGATGACGTTTATGATGGAAAATGATCTTTTTTACAGTGCCAGCGATGCGGATAGCGAGGGTGAAGAAGGAAAATACTTCGTCTACGGATACGATGAAATCCTTGCCGCCTTGGAGCGGTGCGGCATAGCCGATATTCATAAAGCCGCTGCCCTTGTCGGAGCATCCGCAGAAGGAAACTTCGAAGGGCACTGCATCATCCGCTTCAACTCCGAAGAACGCCCCGAATGGTTTGACGCGCTACGCCGGGAGTTGCAAGCCATCCGAAAAACGCGCGCGTATCCCTTCATCGACCGTAAAATAATCACTGCATGGAATGCGATGATGATCAAAGCCCTTTTCGTGCTCGGACGAAACGATGAACGCTATCGGATACAAGCCGTCAGGAGCATGGAGAAGCTGATTTCGTCGATGTTCGTCGACGGAGTCCTCAAACACTCCGCCCTGATAGGAAAAGAGCCGAAGATCGACGCTTTTTTGGAAGACTACGCCTACCTGTGCGCCGCGTTGCTCGAAGCGTACCAATCGACTATGGAAGAGCGCTATTTGATCGAAGCGCAGCGTTTTGCCAACAAAGCGCTTGAACGTTTCTACACCGAGGGGAAATGGTATTTCAGCAGAGGTACGTTCACAACACCCGCCGAATTTGACGACGGCACGTACCCGAGTGCCATGGCGGTCATGGTTGAAGCGTTGATGGATTTGGGAATCCTGATCGATCCCAAATATCGGTATTTTGCATTTAAAAGCCTGGAATTTGCCTCTCTCAAACTGATGAAAACGCCGATCTATTTTCCGACCCTTGCTTTGCAAGCAATCCGTTGGCTCAAGGAAGACCGCATACTCAAAGCTTCCCGAAGCCGTTTAACGGCGTTGCACAACCCTTTGCGCTATCCGTTTGTGCGATACAGAAATGACGAATCACTGGAAAACTATCTGGTGTGCGGAGCGAATGCGTGCTATGCTACAACGGATGATCCCCTAACCCTTGACGATTTAATCCGCTCGACGTTATAATGAATTAAAAAGAGGAAAAAGGATGGGAGCAAAACATTCGATGGCAACCGCTGAAATCGCCGAAGCCGAAAAAATCGAAGATGTCGTTCACGAAGATCGCCGCAAAGAGAATCAAATGCCCGAAAGCGACAAACGGCATAAAAGCGACAAAGAAGAGCGGTTCCCGGTCTGGGTCAAGAAATCGGTCCTCGAATACGAGCAGGAACTCAAAAAGCTTCAGATAGAACTCCTTAAACTCCAAAACCATGTCAAGGACAAAGGGCTAAAAGTCCTTGTCATCTTCGAAGGGCGTGACGCCGCAGGCAAAGGAGGGACGATCAAACGGATCACCGAACATCTCAATCCGCGGGGTGCCCGAATCGTGGCACTGGACAAGCCCTCCGACGTCGAAAAAACACAATGGTATTTTCAGCGCTACGTTACCCATCTTCCCAGCGCCGGAGAAATAGTCTTTTTCGACCGGAGCTGGTACAACCGTGCGGGAGTCGAACCGGTGATGGGGTTCTGTACCAAAGCCGAGCACAAAGAGTTTCTCGATCACGTCGCCGAATTCGAGCGGATGCTTGTCAATTCGGGAATAATATTGTTCAAGTTTTATTTTTCCGTCTCTAAAAAAGAACAGGCCAAACGCTTCAAAGAGCGCAAAACCGATCCGCTCAAACAGTTCAAGCTCTCGCCGGTAGATGCGTCGTCCCAGGAGCTATGGGACCAATACACCCAAGCCAAATACGAAATGCTCCGTGCATCCCATACGGGAATTGCCCCGTGGGTCATCGTCCGCTCCGACAACAAGAAAAAAGCGCGTCTGAATTGTATCAAGCATATCCTGACAAGCATTGAATATCCGACCAAGAATCCTCCCGATCTGACGACGTCCAAAAAAATCATGGTATGGGGCGGGGAAGAGATCAACCTTCTCGAAACGGCTCTGTCGAAAAAGCAGAAATAGCAGCGAGGTATCCCCCGCAGAAAGAAAGCGGGGAAATTTACTTTAGAAAGCCGAGAATCTCGTTTTCGATGTTCTCTTTTTCAATAACCGTCGATTGTGTAATCGGCTTCGTAAACAGCCCTTTGATCATCGCAGGGATCGGTGTTTTCGCCGTTTTGGAAATCGCTTCGAGCGCATCGATGTCGCGTGCTCCCACCTCTCCGGTCAATGCGTTGGCAATCGTCGGAGAAAACTTCGTCCACTCCGCCGTCGAATAAACGATTGTTTTGATCGGTTGCGTTGCGCAGCAATCGTAGGCTTTGAAGCACGTCGCCGTGTGAGGATCCATCAGGTAGCCGCCGTCAAACGCCTCTTTGATGTACCCTTTTCCTTCGGCACCGTTGCAGTAATCGGCGGAGAACAGCGATTGAAGTTTCATCGTTTCATCGTCGCTCAAGGCGTAGAAACGCTCGCTCTCCAAACCTGCCATCAGCTCTTTCGTCCGCGCAGGTCCGAAGAGATCAAACAATATCCGCTCAACATTGCTGGAAATCAGAATATCCATCGCCGGAGAGGTGGTCGGAACCACTTTTTCGCCGCGAAGGTCGTAACGTCCGGTATTGATCAAACGGGTCAGAACGTTATTTTCGTTGGAAGCAATAATGATTTTTTCAACAGGAAGCCCCATTTTGTAGGCATAATAGCCGCCCAACGCGTTCCCGAAATTTCCGCTCGGAACATCCAGATACACTTTCTCGCCCATTGTGATTGCATTTTGGCGCACCAGTTCGAGGTAACTGTGGATATGATAGATGATCTGGAAAATGATACGGCCGAAATTGACCGAATTGGCTGCGGAGAGGGAGATGTTTTTGGCTTTAAGCGCATCTTTGAACGTCTGCGATCCAAGCAGGCGTTTCAATGCGCTTTGGGCATCGTCAAAATCTCCCTTGATCCCGATAACTTTGAGGTTGCCCGCATCTTCGGTGACCATCTGAAGGCGCTGAACGTCTGACGTACCGCCGTCGGGATAAAGGCATGCCACACGGACGTTCGGGCGGTTTTTAAAGGTCTCGAGCGCAGCAGGTCCCGTATCTCCGCTGGTTGCCGCCAAAATCAGGTACTCTTCGCCGCGTTTTTGGGCAATAGAGCTGAGTACGACGCCAAAAGGCTGCAACGCCATGTCTTTGAACGCGCGGGTCGGACCGTGGTACAGTTCGCTGACATACAGATCATCACGCACTTTTACCACCGGAACCGGGTTGGAAGAATCATCGAATTTATCGTACAAAGCAAGCGCTTCATCAATCACGGAAGGTTCGATATCGATAGCAAGCGTCGTGAGCAGATCTTTCGCCAGTTGTTTGTAGGAAGAGTTCAGATGTTTGGTCAAAAATGGCTCGCCCAAGGCAGGGAGTGCTGCAGGAACGTATAATCCGCCAAACGATGCGATAGGGCTTAAAATCGCCTCCGAAAAGGCGATCTCCAGAGGATGGGTTCCGTCGTTTCCGCGTGTTTCAATAAATTTCATTGTGCCACTTTTAAAATTTTTACGTGATTATAGCAAAGGGGCTCTCACGGATGGCTTAGTTTAAAAAGAAAAACAGATGCTTTTTTCTTCAAAAGTTCGTTTTGGCAATCATCCGCTAAAATGGCGAAAAAATAAAGGAATCCGATGCAATCGATCAGCATAGTCAATCGGCTACGTCTCTTGCTTACCGTACCGATGGTCTTGATCATGCTGGGTTCTTTTTTATACGGATATTATCTGTTTAACCAGATGAATTCTCTGCAAACGCTGCATAATCGGGTGAATCAGATCAAATACGCTGCGATCATGATTCATGAACTCCAACTCGAACGCTCCCTCAGCAGTACCGCTTTCAACGAAAACGCATTGTTTGAGCGTTCGGAGCTGGAACGCCAGCGGATCACCGTCAATCAGGTACTGCATAAATTTAAAATCATGTTGGGCGATGAACCCTCCGTGTTCAAATCCACCTCGAAAGCCCTCAAAACACTCGATGATTACCGCAGAAAAATCGATAACCGCTCGGTCGATGCTATCGATTCGTTTGACTATTACACACGCTTGATCGGGCATATGCGGTCGGATTATCTGGCCATTGTCCTTACCGTCAGTGACGTCTCTTTGCGTAACGATTTTCAGGCCTACACGAATTTAATGGCGATCAAAGAGACTCTGAATCAAATGCAATCGGTCTTAAATGCCTCATTGCTGGAAGAGGGAATGGAGCATCAGCTGTATGTGCGGTTCATCCTTTCCAAAGGGGAGCACGATACGGCGGCAGGACGTTTTGAAACGCTTGCCTCGCACCACTTCAAAGAAATCTATCACAACACGTTTACGGGGCCGGAAGTCGACACGACCTACCGCATCATCAATCTCGCCGTCAACGAAAACGACGGCATACGCATGGCACCCGCCATGTGGTTCGACCTCTCAACCGCCGCCGTTGAAAAACTGCGCATTGCCGAAAAGCATCACTTTTCACTAATCGAAAACAAACTGCATACCCAGATTTTCGAAGCTCGTGAATATCTTGTGATTGTCATTCTTGTATTGTCCTGCTCCATCGCCCTCATTTTATGGATGGGGTATTTCATCGCCGACAATATCCGACGGAATCTCAAGTTGCTTGACGAATACAAAAATGCCGTCGACCGAAGCAGTATCGTCTCCAAAACCGATAAAAAAGGGCGGATTATCTACGCGAATGAAAAATTTTGCGCCATATCAGGGTTCAGCCATGATGAACTGATCGGCAAACCGCACAGCATGGTACGGCACAAAGACATGCCGAAACAGGCGTTTAAAGAGATGTGGGCAACGATTCTCAAAGGCGATCCGTGGCACGGCGTCGTCAAAAACAAAACAAAAGACGGCTCGTATTATTGGGTCGATGCGACCATCAATCCTATTTTGGATCACAAAGGCAGGATCGAAGAATTCATCGCTATCCGAAGCGATATCACCGAAACGATCCGTCTGCATGAAGAACTCGAACAAACACAGCAGGAGATGATTTCCCGAATCGGCGAGATCGGTGAAACACGAAGCCGGGAGACAGGGTATCATGTCCGGCGTGTCGCGGAATATTCGCGATTGCTGGCTCGGAAATACGGACTGGATGACGATGACGTGACCGTATTGGCGAGTGCCAGTCCGATGCATGACATCGGTAAAGTCGGAATACCCGATCTTATCTTGAACAAACCCGGCCCGCTCACCTCCGAAGAATGGGAAACCATGCGAACCCACTGTAAAATCGGATACGATCTTTTCAGAGATTCCGCCAAACCGCTACTGAAGGCAGCGTCCGTTATCGCACACGAACATCACGAGAAATACGACGGTTCGGGTTATCCCAGAGGTCTCAAGGGGGAAGATATCCACATATTCGGACGCATCACCGCACTGGCCGATGTTTTTGACGCCCTGGGCAGCGACCGCTGTTATAAGCAGGCATGGGAACTCGAACCGATCCTGGCGCTCTTAAAAGAAGAACGGGGAAAACATTTTGATCCCGTCTTGGTGGATATCTTTTTTGACCACCTGAACGAGTTTTTGGCCATTCGGGATACGTATACCGAAAAAAACCATTACAGCTGATCCTTCCATTTTTTCATCATCGAATCGGGCTGAAACTCTTATAATTAAGTCAAATTTTTATAAAAAGAATATATTATAACCGTAGCAAGTTTCACGTATACAAAGAGCATTCATGAAAAACGTTACTATCCTCGGCGGCGGAATTGCCGGAATCGAAGCGGCGATCTATTACCGCAAAGAAGGGTTCGAAGTTGAACTGATCAGCGAACGAAGTTATGTTTTCATCTACCCCATCGCCATCTGGATTCCGGTACACACCAACCGGTTTGACGATGCGGCATTTTCGTTGGATGCCCTCGCCGCGCGCCACGGTTTCACACTGAGGATTGATCGCGTTACGGCGATCAACGCGAAAGAGCGTTCATTTACCCTCGCAGAGGGAGGCATTCGATACAGCGATCATCTCGTCATTGCCATCGGTGCGGGAAAAATGAAACACGAAGGGATCGAGCATACCCTCTCTATCTGCGGAGCGCCCGAGCAATCGCTTCTGCTCAAAGACAAGATCGACGAGATCATTGCCAAAGGCAGCGGGAAAATCGTCTTCGGTTTCGGCGGAAACCCCAATGACACCAGCGGCGTGCGGGGAGGACCGGGATTCGAACTTTTCTTCAATCTCCATCACCGCTTGACAAAACTCGGCATCCGCGACCGATATGAGATGACCTTTTTTGCCCCGATGCCGCAACCGGGCGCACGCATGGGGACAAAAGCTCTTTCGATGATGGAGACGATGTTTAGTCGCAACCGTTTCGCTTCCCGCTACGGCAAAAAGATCAAACGGTTCGAAGAGAACGGCGTCGTTTTCGAAGACGACAGCGTTCTTGAAAGCGACTTGACCATGTTTATTCCCGCAGGCGACGGTAATGCGTTGATCAAAGAGAGCGATTTGCCCCTCAACAATGCCGGATTTATCCGAATCAATAATTACTGCGAAATCGAAGGCGTTGAAGGATGGTATGCCATCGGTGATGCCGCAGCATTGGAAGGACCCGACTGGAAAGCCAAACAAGGGCATATCGCCGAGGTGATGGCTCGAAACGCCGCACACAACAGTGCGGTCAATCTGGGGCTGAAATCCGGTGACAAAAAAACGTACCAAGACCATCTAAGCATCCTGTGCGTTATGGATACGGGCAACGGCGCGGGCTTCGTCTTCCGCAACGATACCAAAGCGATCCTCATCCCTATGCCTCTCGTCGGCCATTGGCTCAAAATCGGCTGGGGTTGGTACTATAAGATGTCAAAAATGGGGTATATTCCTCGAATACCTGGGATGTAAACGGATAGTGTCGATTAAGAAGAATTAATGAAAAAGTAATCCCATAAGCAGGCTGTTCAGTACGGTTTAGTGTTACGATTTGCCATTGTAATGAAAAGCTATTTATGGGATATGGAACTTTATACGATTCGGCATCAAAATGGCATCAAAAAACACTTATTCAAGATTTTCCGAACAATTAGCTCGACAAACGAGGCTACGATATGCAA
The DNA here is from genome assembly GCF_000747095.1 of Sulfuricurvum sp. MLSB. Lineage (GTDB taxonomy): Bacteria > Campylobacterota > Campylobacteria > Campylobacterales > Sulfurimonadaceae > Sulfuricurvum. The sequence continues at coordinate 1,462 of NZ_JQGL01000140.1, read as the reverse complement.
TGTTATGATTTGAAGTGTATTAAAAATGAGGTATCTTAAAAGAGATGGTGCGGTCGAGAGGACTTGAACCTCCACAGCGTTTCCGCCACTAGAACCTGAATCTAGCGTGTCTACCAATTTCACCACGGCCGCATATAAAAGAGAATGAAAGTATATCCAAAGAGATAAAAAGTCAGCTTAAATGCCGACTTTTTTCCTAAAAGATTTTTTTTACAGAATGATCTGAGTCCCGACCCCGTCCGAGGTAAAGAGTTCGAGCAGAATCGCGTGTTCGATACGCCCGTCGATGATGTGGGCTTTTTTGACGCCGCCATCTACCGCTTCCAGACACGCATCGACTTTGGGTACCATCCCGCCTTGAATCGTTCCATCCTTTTTAAGCGCTTCGACTTCCGCTTCGCTCAGCGTTGAAAAAAGCTCTTTGTCTTTGTTCAATACGCCCGGAGTGTCGGTCATGAAAATCACTTTGCACGCACCGATCGCTGCTGCGATTGCTGATGCGGCGAGATCGGCATTGATATTGTATCCGGGATGTCCCAACGTTTCATCGGCTCCGATGGGGGCGATGACGGGAATAAACCCTTCGCGCAGCAAGTTGTGGATGACGCTCGCGTTGACGCTCTCCACCCGTCCCGTAAGGCCGAATTTGGCTTCGTCTTTGGGTTTGGCTTTCAGAAAATGGGCATCCTTGCCGCTGATTCCGATCGCCTTGGCCCCATACGAATTGAGGAGTGACGTGATCTCTTTGTTGATCTCGCCACTGAGTACCATTTCAACGATCCGCATCACTTCGGGGGTGCTGACCCGTTCGCCGTCGATAAATTCGGTCGGTATTTTCAAATCCCCAAGCAACTGGCTGATGCGGCTTCCTCCGCCGTGTACGATGACGACTTTGATACCGACCAGATGAAGCAGCACTATATCCTGAGCGAATTTGGCTTTCAGCGCTTCGGAACTTTGCGCCGATCCTCCGTATTTGATGACAACGATCTCATCCCGAAACTCTTTGATGAACGGCATCGCGTCCATCAGTGTTTTGACGGTATCAATCTTTTTTTGCATTCACGTATTCCTTTACCTGTTCGACGACTCTCTCATCCACGTTTAGCGAGAGTTCCAAAAGTGTGAGGTTGAGATTAAAAGACGCCATTTTAACGAAGTCTTTCTGAGTTACCAGCAAGCTTGTCGCCCCGGTACGTTTTACAATCGCTTCAAGTTCTCCGGGCGTAAAATAGTGGTGATCTTCGAAATAGATTTTCTCCGCCACTTCGGGCAAATAGGGATCAAGCCGCTCCGGCCGTGCGATGGCCGTGACCAAAACCATTTTACGGGTCGGGTTATGCAGCGCCACTTTACGAATGAACGATGTTCCTTCTTTAATTCGAACGGCATCTTTTCCACTCCAGAGTTTTTCTCTATAAGCTCCGCTGGGAAGACAAAACGGGTTGGGCGTTTGTACGTC
>NZ_JQGL01000139.1:3956-27866 GCF_000747095.1 Sulfuricurvum sp. MLSB | reverse complement strand
TGGGGATGCGGAACGCCTGCGCGATAAAAAAGATAACGAACAGGACGATGATGATCGTACCCGTCCACGTGTTGGAAAAACGGTAGGCGCCGTGAGCGGCATTGAGGATTTTTTTCTTCAAGAGTTATCTCGCTTCTTCTGCGTGGATTTGAGCCGCTTTGAGGGTGTTGGAGAGCAGCATGGCAATCGTCATCGGCCCGACGCCGCCGGGGACGGGAGTAATGTAGGAGGTTTTGGGCGCGACGGCGTCGTAATCGACGTCTCCGACGAGGCGACCGTCAGGTGCGCGGTTGATTCCGATATCGATGACGATAGCATCTTCTTTGACCATATCGTCCTTGATCAGGTTGATGACCCCGGCCCCGACGAGGATAACGTCAGCGGCAAGGGTGTGTTTTTTGAGGTCGTCGGTAAAAATGTGACAGATTTCGACGGTGGCGTTGGCATTGAGAAGCAGTGCGGCCATCGGCTTGCCGACGATGTTGGAAGCCCCGACGACGCAGCAGTTTTTGCCTTTGACGTCGATGTTGTATTCGGCGAGTAGTTCCATGACTCCCAGCGGCGTACAGGGGACAAAACCGTCCAGCCCCGTCGCGAGACGTCCGACGTTGTAGGGGTGGAAGCCGTCAACGTCTTTGGTCGGAGCGACGACCTCGAGGATTTTGGTCGTATCAACGTGTTTGGGCAGGGGAAGCTGGATCAAAATTCCGTCAATGTTGGGATTGAGGTTCATCATCTCAATGGTTTTGATGATCGCTTCTTGCGAGATATCTTCAGGCATTTCGTGCGTGACGGAATAAAAGCCGGCACGGTCGCACGCTTTTTTCTTCATTCCGACGTAAGCCTGACTCGCGGGATCGTGACCCACCAAAATAACCGCCAGCCCCGGAACTCTCCCCGTCGAGGTTTTGAGTTCTTTGGCTCCTTCGGAGACCTTTTGTTCGATTTTTTGCGCGAGTGCTTTACCGTCGAGTATCTGCATTTAACCACCGTCAACATTGTTTTTAGGTATGATACCGCTAAAAGTCTAAACATTGGTTAAAGGTTGAGAGTGCGCTGGATTTTTGTTCTTTTTTTGGCATTGGCTGTCGGTCAAGCGGAGTCATTCATCACCAAAGAAGAGTATGCCGCAGGGCTGTACCATAATCCGCGCGGGGTAGGATGCCATTTATGCCACGGAGAAACGGGCGAGGGCAAGATGATCGCCAAATACAAAGAAGAGGGAAAAGAACAGGTGTTTGCCGGCAAACCGATCAATAAACTTCCGTTCAAAGAATTTTATCTCAAACTCAACAGCCGGATTATCGGGATGCCGCGGTACTATCTGACCGATACCGAGATCCAGACCCTTTATTACTATCTCCATCGCGAGGAGTTTAAACGTGCCGCTAACCAACCCCGAAAAACTAAATAGCCTGATCTCATCGGGCGACCTCGACGCCCTCCGCCTCCTTGCCGTCCCCGTCCGCCGTTTCCCCAACCGATCCCTTGGTTTTCGTTCAGCGATGATGCTCTCAACCCAAAACGTCAAGCACCTCGCTAAAATTCCTTCGCTCAGCGCCGAATGCGTGATGCTCAACCTCGAAGACGGGGTCGCTGCGGAGCAAAAGCCTTATGCCCTTGCATTGTGTGCAATTGCGCTCTCATCCAATCCCAAAAGCGACAAAAAACTCATCGTCCGCGTCAATCCGCTGGATGAGGGGGGAATCGAAGAGATCGCGTATCTAAACCCCTTTATGCCCGATGGCATCCGTATCCCGAAAATCCGCTCCGCCGAGGATGTCCGGCTTGCGTTGTCGCTGATCGACGAAGAGATCGAAGTACACCTCTCCATCGAGACGAAAGAGGCGTGGCTTTCCCTCGGCGAGCTTGCGATCAGTCCGCGGATCCGTGCGTTTTATCTGGGAGTGCTCGACCTTTTCGCCGATTTGGGGCTTTCTCAAAGCCTGCTTCATCCCGACAATCCGAGTGCGCATTACATGCTCGCCCATTTTCTCATGACGTCGCGCGCATGCGGCATCAAACCGGTATCGTTCGTTTATCAGGACCACAAAAATCTCGATTGCCTCCGCAACTGGCTGGAACTGGAGAAGATGATGGGATTCGATGCCAAAGGGTGCATCGCCCCCGCGCAGGCCGATTTGATACACGAGATATTGGGCCATTCCCACGCGGAACTCTCCCGCGCGCGGGAGATCGTTGCTTTGTTCGAAGAACGCGCAGCGCAGGGAGTTACCGGATTCGATCACGAACGGTACGGTTTTATCGACGAGCCGATCTATAAGGGAGCTTTAGCGGTTTTGAATAACCGCTAGGCTGAGGGTCAATATCCCGTGAGGTTGTACCAGACGCGGTAGCGGATCAGCGTTTTTTGCTGCGGGCGCGGGTATTTGGCATAGGCCAGTTCGATCACCTCTTTGGTCGTGTCGTCGAGTATCGAGAGACGGCTGTTTTTTAGGAAACGGATGTCGGAGATACTGCCGTCGGGATGGAGGTAGAACTCGATCATGTTGGTGTCGTTGACGCGGATGCTGTCGGGGATCCGGCTGCGGCCGTAGCGGTCCAAAACCCCCTGCGTGATGCGGCGCATGATCTCTTGATTGTCGATGATGTATTTTTGTTCCCCTTCGGAGAGTTCGCTGAATTTGTCGCCGTAGAGGCGTTCGATGCTGTCGGATATCTTCGTCGCGCTTTTAAGCGGCTTCTCCTGAGCGGAAGGATCGGCTTTGGAGAGGATGTCGTACAGCCCTTGCTCTTTTTTCGGTTGGCGTTCGATGGCAGCGACCGGTTTGGCGACGTGCCGCTCGAACGCTTTTTTCGGCTCGGGTTCGGCCAGTTTGGAAACGCTCGGCTGCGATGCGGATTTGGGCGGCGGCGGAGTGGAAGTCTTCGGCGGTGTACGCGGTGCGGCGGACGGTTTTTCGAGCTGTTCGCCGCGCGGAATCGAACGCGCTTCGCTCACTTTTGGAATCGTGTTGGGAACGAGTGCTTCCGTGGGTGTATCGGGATATTCTTTGAGTGAGAGTCGGAACCGTTCTTCTTCGGGTTCTTCGGTCGGTTTGGTTTCCGGTTGCAGATGATTGAGCAGGATCAACAGCAGGGCAATAATGAGGTGAACCAAAAAGGCGATGATAAAGGCGTAAAGAGAAAAAGATTCGGTTCGCTTCATAAGGGCGCATTCTACCCTGATTTTCCTAATGAGTAAAACAGAAGATAGTAATACCCGCGTTTGCGGGCAAGAACATGAGGATTAAACGGCTCCGAAAGAGAGTTTTCCCTGAGCGGTTTGAGTCGCTTTGATCTCATCGTACGTTTTATCGGCAATTCGTAGCGTCGTGCGTTTGAACTCGTTGCACACCGCATCGATTTTTTCTTTGTCGGACATCTTTTTCAAATCCCCTTTTGAGAGATCGGCGAAATCGAGCAGTTCGTTCCATACGGAACTCTCATCAAGCGCGTAGGCGTAGAAGGTAATCCCCTCGTAGACGAATTTCCCTTTTCCGTTGATGTCGGAGATAAAAAGGAGGTATTTTCCCTCTGGGCTGAAAAACTCTTTGTATTTGGCGAAGAATCCCTCGAACAAAGTGATAGTCGGGAGTTCAACCGCTAAAAAATCGATGGTGTCGTTGTTGGTCGCGAGCAATACCTGTTTGACGATCTCTTTGGGAGGGAGACTTTTATCGGCGGTGATCACTTTGCCTTCGGTTACGACGAGGCATCCGCGGTAAGCGTATTTGTAAGAGTCGGTCGGTCCGTTATAAACGATCATCCATTCGAGTTTGTTTTCGCTGATATAGCTTTGGATAGACATTGAGTTTCCTTTGGGTTGTTTGAAGGACTCAATACAATTCTTGTTCTATCCCTAGCAGCTTCGCAACGCTTCGTTGATCTGCTCCAATGCCAGCGATTTGGCGTTTTCAACCTCTTTGTTATCCCACCAATACTCGATAATCGCGTGTTCGATCTGTTCAATCTGATCCATTCGGAGATGGGCGAATACTTCGTACGAACTGATCTGCTCGGGAGCAACCCCTTTTGCGGCGGCAATTTTGCCCAGTGTTTCGATAATGCTCTCTTCGAGAGGTTTCGGGCTGATCTCTTGACGGGCCTGATCGATCCATGCGCGAATCTCCTCTTCGAGATAATCGTGCCCCCACACCTGATAACACAGGATACGGTTCGGGGTGTAGAGCAGCTTTTCGTCTTCACCCAAAACATCGGACGTTTTGACGGCTCCGTCGTGTACATAGACTTCCAGCCGTTCGTTTTCGCGAAGGGTGCAGGCGCGCTCAAAAGCGGCGCGGGCGTGTTTGAGAACTTCGATGCGCAGGTTTTCGTTCATAGTGGTTTCCTTTATGACGCTATGGGTTTGGTGTTGTGGTAATCCCACAGCCGTTTATAGTGACTGTCGAGCTGTGAGAGGGTTGAATCGATCGTTATAAGCTCGCTGCTGTGTTCGAAACGCTGATGAATATTTTTGCTGTACCACTCTTCCATCTCTTTTTTAAGGATGTTGCGTTTGGCGACTGTCTGGGCTATGAGATGGCGCAACTCCTCCATCTCCGCGGTGATTGTCTCACTCATGGCTGTCATCGGGTCTCCTTCGCATCAAAATATTGAACGCTAATGCATTTTTCATTCATGCGTTGAGAACGGCAATTGCAATCTTCAGACTAAAAGAGCGATACACAAGCGATAGGAGAAGAAGATGGAATCCGAGTCATTGATGAAAACAGCTATTGCGGCGTATGATAATAAAAAGTATACGAAAGCGAAAGAAATTTGGGAATCTCTGAGCGCTGTCGATAGCGATGCGATGGTGAATCTGGGAACGATGTACGTCAAAGGATTCGGTGTTGCCAAAGATATCAAAACCGCTTTTTCTTTGTTTGAGCGTGCGGCTTCCATGGGGCATGAAGTAGCATCGTTTTATCTGGGCGGCATGTACGAGAACGGCATCGGCGTGAGTGCCGGCAAAGAGCAATCGATCCGTTACTACACCGTAGCCGCAGAAGCGGGAATGAGCACCGCTCAGCTCAAACTGGGGATACTGCTTCGCAATGACGATGTGCTGAACTCGATGAGATGGATGATCCGTGCCGCCCATGCAGGGGAAGCGCAAGCCCATGCGCTTCTAACGTATGTCAGCAATCAAAGTACGGCGACCGACATAAATGTCGCATTTCGGATGATGGAAGAAGCGTCCCAGCGCGCCAAAGTCGAATCGGTGATTACCGGCAACCTCGCGCCCATCCTTGCGAGCGACGGCGGAGGGGTGGAACTGGTTCATTACGTCGGCGGGGATACCCCAGAAATCTGGCTCCGTTATCTGGGAGCGTGTTCGGGATGTCATCTGGGGCCGACGTCGACGGCGGGGATGATTTTAGAGCAGTTCGAAAACGCTATCGATAAAAAGATCGTAATATATCTCTGGTAACAGGAGTCTGCTATGAATGCGATGGTCGCGCGGGTTGAAGATATTAAAAGTGATGAATTTTTCAGCTGCATCACCGTGCGGGTGAATGGTACCGATTTGAAGCTGCTCAAAACCGAAGCGCCCAAATGGCTTCATGTCGGCGATGAGGTCGAATGTCGCATCCAGGAGGCGGCGATCGCGATCTGCAAAGGGGCCAAAGAGGGGAGCGTTTCGATTGAAAATCATTTGAAAGGGGAACTGCAACATTTTCGTAAGGGAATAGTGCTCAGTGAAGTGAGCGTTGATACCCCGTGCGGAAAACTGAGTTCGCTGATTACGACCGATGCGTTCGAGAGGATGGCTCTGTGTGAGGGGTGCGAAGTGACGCTGCTGCTCAAAGCGGTGGATATCAAGCTGCTGCCGGTTTTGGGTGATGCCTCGTACGAAAAATGCAAAGAGAAATTGTATCAGGTTCAAAACTGATAATGTGCACAAGTGCACATGAGCTCTACCCTCAGGGGGCACAATGTCTGCTGAAGAGAAAACAAGGGTACCGCTCGGCGAAGCCGATGTTTCCTTGAGCTCAGCGTTAGCGTAGCCAAAAGGGGCTTTGCTCCTTTGGCGTATAAAATAATGGCAAGGAGTAAAAAATGGCTGTATTAATAACGGATTTATGTATCAACTGTGACGCCTGCATCGAAGTATGCCCCGTAGGAGCGATCGCAAGCGAGAGCGATTCGCCGCGCGAGGATTGGGAGTACACCTACGTCAAACCTGAAAAATGCATCGAGTGCGTCGGTCATGCCGAAACGCCTGCTTGTGCCGCCGAATGTCCTACGGAAGGGTGCATCGTGTGGGATATGCCCTATACCGCCGAGTACAACGACTACTATGTCAACAGCGCTGAGTATGTTATCAGCGAGTCGAAAAAACGGGGACTGTTGACGCCGGAAGTTGCACCGCAGACGTTCCGCGAAGACATTTCTATCGCGTCGCGCAAAGCGCGTGAAGCGGTAGCGGTTTAAAAGGATATTTCGTGCTTATCGCGTTTGCGTCCTCCGACGGTATCCATGTGAACCAACATTTCGGCTGGTCGAAAAGCTTCGAGCTTTACCGTATCACTGCCGAGGATGCCGAGTATGTCAAAACACTCGACAGCTCGGAGGATGAAATCGCCGACGAACATGAAAAACTTGCCTACAAAATCGGTACGGTCAAGGAAGCGGACATCATGTATTGTTCGCAGATCGGCCCTACGGCATCGAAAATGGTGCTCTCCGAGAAGATCCATCCGATGCGCGCAGGCGAAAACGACCGGATCGATGAGACGATCCAAAAACTTCAGGAGCTGTTGCTGGGAAACCCTCCGCCGTGGCTACTGCGAGTCGTGCACACTACGAAAGACAAGGGGTAACTTATCATGTCAGTCATCATCAACGATACCTGCATCACGTGCGATGCTTGTTTGCAGCAATGTCCCGTCAATGCGATTGTCGACGATAGCAACAATCCGACGGGGAAAAAACAGTATTATGTGCAACCTGAAAAATGCGTCGAATGCGTCGGCATATACGATGACCCCCAATGCGCGGCGATTTGTCCAAGCATCGGGTGTATTACGTGGGATATGCCCTTCAGTGTAGAATTCGACGAACATTTTCGTAATGAAACGATCTATAAACTCGGTGTAAGCAAAGACGGAAAAATCAAATCTCCGGCGTACAAAGAGAAGCTTTACCGTCACGATATTCCGCTTGCCGAACGCGGCATCGGCAAACTTGTACAGGAAGAACCCGAATCGCTTGAAGAGGCGGGATAAACAGAGCGTTTGTTATGTTAACGGAATACACGATACACTTTTATCAACGTTGATACAAAGGAAGTGATGTGCGTACCGTTGTATATGCCCTGTTGATTATCGTCGCATTGCTGATATTAAAGGCGATGTTCATTGATGACTATCTGGCAGAGCGCAAGGCTGCCGAAACGAATGCCACCGCGGTTGAGACACCACCGCAATCTCCCAGCGGCGAGAACACAGTTTCTTCTGCCGAATCGGTGAAAGAATCCGACAGTGAAACGAACAAAACGCGACAGAAAGCTCCCTACAGCGATATGCCGCTCGAACGTGCCGGCGATACGATAGCCGAAACCATCGGAGGAAAGCTCTAAGGGCTATTTCGCCCTTAGCAGCATCACTCCGCTCAACACGATCAATGCTCCTCCGGCAATCACGGCCGGGGTCGGCAGCCCATCCCCCAGCAAAATCCCAAACAGCGTCGCAAACAGTACGACCGAATAGCTGACGGTGCTTACAATCCCCGCTTTGGCATAAAAATAGGCGCGTGTCATAAAAATCTGCCCGAATGCCGCCGCCGTTCCCATAAGGACGATCCAGAGCCAGTCGCTGCCGCTGGGGATGACGAACGGGCTCAGGGCGAAGGCGAAAAGTTCGGAGGTATGGTATTCGGCCATTGCCATCAAAACAGCGGGGATGAGGACGCCGAAGATCATGAACGATAAGACCACCGTCCGTTCGTCGTAATGCGATTTCAGGCTTCGGACGCTCGTGTAGGCCAGAGCCGAGAGAAAGCCGGTCAGCAGTCCCATGACGTGCAGGTACCCAAACTCCGCGCCGCCGAGCAGCATCACCCCGCCGAATCCGACAAAAATGGCGATCACCGAGCGCAAAGAGAGTTTTTCCCCCATCAGCAAAAAGGCGAGCAGCGCGGTGAAAATCGGTTCGGTTTTGGAGTAAACGATCGCATTGGAAAGGGTCGTGGCGCTCACCGTGTAAAAAAAAGCCAGCAGGGCAATCGTTCCGATGACGCCGCGAAAAAGGAGAGTGAGGGGACGCCCCCCGACATTGCGGATCGGATGACGCAGCACCAGCATCGCAATCAGCACCAGACCGACGGCGTTGCGCCAAAACGTCACTTCGACCGATCCCATGGAAGACGAGAGAAGTTTGGCGAAGGCAATCGTCAGGGCAAACAAAAAAGATGCGGCAAGCATGTACACGATGCCGCGGCGGGTGTCGGGATGAACAATCATGGACGCGATTGTAGCATGAAACACATACGCAAACTAATCTCGTTTTGGATAAAATGAATCCAAAAAGCAAAGAAGTTTTTGAATGGTGAATAAAACCGGTTTTACGGGTGATTTTTGGGGCGGAACGGCCGCCATGCTCGTGGCATTGCCCTCGGCCATCGCGTTCGGGGTGATTGTTTATGCCTCGATCGGCGGAAATTACGGCGCATACGGTGCGGTAGCCGGGATTGTGGGCGTAGCGGCGGTCGGGATCGTCGCGGCATTGCTCGGCGGCACCAAGCAGCTCATTTCCGCTCCGAGCGCCCCGGCGGCTGCCGTACTGTCGGCTTTTTGCATCGAGTTCGTTTCCCGCGGATACGGAGGGGATACCATTTTCGTAATGGTCATGCTGGTCGCGTTGGGTGCGGGGCTGATACAGATTTTGTTCGGGATCGCCGGGCTTGGGCGTTTGATCAAATACATGCCTTTCCCCGTCGTCAGCGGGTATCTTAGCGGGGTAGGGCTGTACATTATCGCTTCGCAGGCCCCCAAATTTTTGGGACTCCCCGAAGGGATGGATTTTTGGAGCGGGGCGGGGAACCTGTTTACGTGGGAGTGGCAGAGCATCGCGGTGGGAACGGCAACGATTGTCGCCATGCTCTATGCCGAGCGTATCGTGCGGTATGTGCCGGCTGTTATTGCCGCGCTTGTCGTCGGGATAGCAACCTATTTTCTGTTGGGCCTGGCCGACCCGTCGCTCTACCGCCCCGACAACCATTTTCTGATCGGCTCCATCGGCGGAAGCGGAGTGTGTGATTTTTTCGATGCGCTCAAGGGGCGTTTCGAGATGCTTCCGCAGCTGTCGTGGAACGACGCGGCGGTTTTGCTGCTGCCCGCCCTGACACTGGCGGCGTTGTTATCGATCGATACGCTCAAAACCTGCGTCATCGTCGATTCAATGACCCACTCGTATCATGATTCGAACCGCGAGCTGATCGCACAGGGATCGGCCAACAGCGTCTCCGCGCTGATCGGCGGGATGCCCGGATCGGGAACGATGGGGGCAACCATGCTCAACCTATCCGCAGGAGCGTCCACCCCCCGCTCGGGAATCGTCGCCGGGTTGATGGCCGTGATCGCTTTTTGGATGCTGGGATCGTACATCGCGTGGATACCGGTGGCGGTACTCTCGGGGATACTGATGGTGATCGGGGTACGGATGATCGACCGCCGCAGCATTCGGCTGTTGCGCAACACCAAAACGGCGCTCGATTTCATCATCATCGCGACCGTGGCGGCGATAGCGGTTTCGGTCAGTCTGATCGTGGCGGCGGGAGTAGGGCTGGCGCTGGCGGTGATCCTCTACATCGTTCAGCAGATCGGTATGTCGGTCGTGTATCGTCGGATCGACGGCAGCGACACCCGAAGCAAGATCGTCAGAAACAGGCAAGAAGAGGAGATTCTGCGCGAGAGCGGCGACATGTTTTCGCTGTACGAATTGCACGGGACTCTTTTCTTCGGGACGGCCAATCAGCTCTATTCGGTCCTGCGCAGCGATCTCGCGGATAAAAAATACATCATTATCGACATGAAACGGGTTCAGACGGTGGATATTACCGCAGCCCACATATTGCTCCAGATCAAAGACATTCTTCACGAAAAAGACGGCTATCTGATCCTGTGCCGTTTGCCGCACAAGCTCCCGACAGGCGATGATCTGGAGATATTTTTCAATCAGGTCGGACTTCTCAAGCACATGAGTCCGATCAAGGTGTTCGACGATCTTGACGACGCAATCGAATGGGTGGAGGAGAAGATCATCTGCGAAAACCGGGAAGTGGAGAAAACCGAATCGCTTCTGCCGCTGGGGCATTTCGATTTTTTCAAAGGGCGTCATGCCGATACCCTCGAAGAGATCGAGGCTCTGGTGCAGAGTCGTTCGTTTCGTGCCGGGGAGGTGATTTTCTCGGCGGGAGACCTTGGAGGAGAGCTTTTTCTGATCCGTCGCGGTTTGGTTCGGATTATGCTGCCGATGAGCGAGAAGAAAAGTATCCATCTCAATACGCTCGGGCAGGGCAATTTTTTCGGCGAGTTTTCGTTTTTGGAAGGGAGTCCGCAGTATACGGGAGCCGTTGCCGGAAGCGATACCGACGTGTACGTGATTTCGCGCGAAGCGTTCGAACAGTTTTCCCAGCGGCATAAGAAAGCGTCGTTTTATTTTATGCGGAGCATCGCCGCCGTTCTGGCCGAGCGGCTGCGGTCGGCGAGTGCGGAGCTGGGAGAAGAATACAACGTCTAAGAACGATTTTTGCTTGTACCTAGATAATCCGGAATACGAGGAGTAAACGATGAACGTGACATCCGTTGGGAACGCCGCCCTTTCCTATGCCCCCGAAAGTCTGACAAGCGAGAGCGCAGAGAGCCTCAGCTATGCGGACGTCATCGCGCAGTTTTATCAGGCGCAAACCTATAAAAGCCGCGATGAGATCAACGACGAAGATGCCGAACTGGCCAAGTTCAGAGAAGATTTGACGACCAAAGGCTCGGCGCTCTTTCTCAAAGAGCTAAACGAGGAAAAAATCGAAGCGCTGATCGAAGAGTACCGTCAAAAATTGATGAAGCTCAAAGAAGAGAACCCCGATACGCCGATGGACATCAATCAGATGGTTAGCGATTTTCGCAAACAGCTGCTCGAAGAGCTGATGAAAGCGGAAAAAGCGGAACAGGAAAGCCGCCCGCTTCAAGCCGATGCGATGATGAGCGCGGATGTTCTCGAAAACGTGAAAACGAATCAGGATCAGGACAAAAAATCGGCTCTGGCCGAGATCGGATTTTTGGAACAGATGCTGAACCCCGCACACTCCGAAGCAAAAAAGCAAGAGATCCTCAATTAGGGAGAAGCGCATGAACCCTTCCAAAGTGATCCGTGAGAAAGTCGAAAAGCTGACCGATCTGCCCAATATCGGCAAGACGGTCGCCAATGATCTCAAAAAGATCGGGATCACCTCTCCCAAACAGCTCAAAGGACAAGACCCCTACGATCTGTATGTCCGGTTCTGCACGGCGTTTGGAGAGAGGCAAGACCCCTGCATGCTCGACGTGCTGATGTCGATCACCGATTTTATGGACGGCGGAGCGCCGCGCGTCTGGTGGGACTATACGGCGGAGCGCAAACGGCGCTACGGGGATAAAATCGCTGTTCGATCATAGGCGTGTCAGCAGATAAAGCTGCCCGTAGCAGTCGCAGAACCGTTTGCATCCGCACGCGTAAAAAATATTTTTGCCCGTCTGAACGGAATAGCTGCCGAAATCGGTTTTGATGACGTCGCCTTGGATTCTGAGGATGCTCACGGTACGGACGAGGCAGGGATCAAAAGGGTCGAGCCGATGGTACTTTTCGCGCAAAGAATGGACCCATACGGCTTGGGCCGGCACGGAGAGGTTTTGTGCCCGTTCCTGATCCCACTCCCGCACCGCCCCGAGCGCCCCAAGCTCGGCGTCGGAAATGTTGCGGTAGAGGCGCATCAGCCCACTTCGTTCGTATAGGCATAGGTCGAAGAGATCGCGCGGAGCCGTTCGACTGCGCGGGTAAAGACGTCGATCGTGTAGTCGATCTCGTCGCTGGTCGTAAAACGCGAGAGGCTCAGACGGATCGCCGTGTGGGCGAGTTCGGGGTCTTCGCCGATGGCGCTCATGACGGGATTGGCTTCGAGCGATTCGGAGGCGCAGGCGCTCCCGGTGGAGGCGGCGATCCCTGCGCGGTTGAGATCCCACAGCATCGCTTCCCCCTCGATGCCGCGCACCGAGATTAGGATCGTGTTCGGTGTACGGCGGTTGCGGTCTCCGACGACGATCGTATCGGAGATTTGCGCGAGGGCATCTTCGAGACGGTCGCGCAGAGCACGCACGTCGGTGTTCATCTTTTCGATATGCCCCACCGACTGTTTCATCGCCAGACCCATCCCGATGATGTAGGCGACGTTGAGGGTTCCGGCGCGCTTGCCCCCCATCTGCTCGCCGCCGTGCAATAGGTTCGGAAGCTCGCTCCCTTTTTTGACATACAATCCACCGATCCCTTTGGGACCGTGGAATTTGTGCGCCGAAAATGTCAGGTAATCGACCGGGGTTTTCGAGAGGTCGATCGCGACCTTGCCGATCGCCTGCACCGCGTCGGTATGGAACAATATCCCCTTTTCGTGAGCGATAGCAGCAACTTCCTCCACAGGGAAAATCATCCCCGTTTCGTTGTTCGCCCACATCATACTAATTAATATCGTCCTATCGGTGATCGCCGCCGCCATGCGCTCCGCGCTCACGTAGCCGTTTTCATCGACGTCGACGAAGGTTACCTCGACCCCCTGTTCTTCCAAAAAGTGCAGCGTCTCCAGCACCGAGGGGTGCTCGACGGCGGTGGTGATGATGTGGTTTTTGCTCGGATCGGGAAGGATGTATTTGAAAAAGACCCCTTTGAGCACGGTGTTATTGCTCTCGGTCGCGCACGAGGTGATGAGGATGTCATCGGGATCGGGGGCGTTCAGCGCATCGTACATGTATCCCATCGCTTCGTTCAGGTAGGGGCGTACTTCCATGCCGTATTGGTGGAGCGAGTTCGGGTTGCCATAGAGCTCTTCGAAAAAGGGCTGCATTTTCATCTTGACCAGCGGGTCGAGTTTGGTGGTGGCGTTGTTGTCGAGGTAAACGCGTTTCATGGGTAGTCCTCATAATGGTGGGAATTATGAGGAGAGATTGCAAGATTTGTTCGAGAGAGTATCTTGCAATGAATATCATTTTATATTTGACATACACTGTACAGTTTAATAGAATGTGAAAATATCAATTAAAAAAGTTTGAAAATGGATCAAAAAAATACTGAAAATTCAAAACTGTTTAGAAGCGGAATTTGTAGTTATACAATAGGGGAAAATGAGACAGAAGGAGAAGGGGACGTAGTTGAAATAAATGCGCAAACAGGTATTGCTAGAAGAAGACACTCTACTCCTGATGAAATCATTGCAAGAGAGGAAATGCATAAAATAAGTTTGTTAGAGGAAGAAAAACAACAACAAAAAGCATTATTTAGAGAGAAAATAATTTCAGAAGTTCAATATGAAGATCGCATCGTAATCTTTTTAGACGTATTAGGATGGGGAAATTTGGTAGAAAAATCAGTAGAAAATACTGATGTATTAACAAATATAGCGAATATTGCTTACAACGCAAAAGACATGTCTGAAAATTTAAATAGTGAAAAAGAATTTCCATTATTTAGTAGAGTTACAAATTTTTCTGATAGCTTAGTTATTAGTTTGTCTATAGATGATTTATACCCACAAAGAATAGAATTTTTTTTAATGCCTTTAATATCAGCTGCTTTACATGCAGGGATGTTTATCAGAGGAGGAATTACAAGAGGAGCAATTTATCATGATAATAATATGGTTTTTGGTCCAGCATTGAATAAAGCCTATCAACTTGAATCAAAGGATGCTAATTATCCAAGAATAATAATAGATGAATCGGTACATGAAATCTGTTATAAAAATAAGATAGAGTTTTTAAAAAATTGGAGAAAAATAAATGATGATTATTTTTTCTATGATTTTATTTATACACTTACACAATTTATATTTGATAGTAAAACTATAGTATATGAAGAGACAATTAATAAATTGAAACAAACAATAGAAGAAAATTTAAATATTCATGAAAATGATGACAGAATATATCAAAAATATATTTGGTTAGCAAAATATTTTAATCAAGTTTATACTAATCATGTCATAAAAATATGACCTGTTTAGACAAAAATATCACACATCTTGCAAAAAAAATTATAAAAATTACTGTCAATATAGTTGATTGTTGATGACTTTTTCACCACCGTTTGACGGGAATCTGCCGCATCGTATCGTTATAATGGGACTTATTTGATAAAATACGACTTTTAAACGATTGAGAAGGTTTTTTGTATGAACGAGAGCAAAGATTTTTTACGTGTCATCGTCGAAGAAGATTTAAAAGCACACAAATATAACGAAGTCGTGACACGCTTCCCCCCCGAGCCGAACGGCTTCCCCCACATCGGACACGCCAAATCGATCGCGATCAATTTCGGTATCGCGCGCGACTACAAAGGTCACTGTAACCTGCGGATGGACGATACCAACCCCACAACCGAAGACACCCGCTACGTCGAGGCGCTCAAAGACGCCGTAGAATGGCTGGGGTTCAAATGGGAGGGGAATGTACGCTACACCTCCGATTATTTCCCGCAGATTTATGCCTATGCGATCGAACTGGTCAAAATGGGCAAAGCCTACGTCGACAGCCTGAGCGAAGAGGAGATCCGCGAGTATCGCGGAACGGTAACCGAACCGGGTCGCCGCAGTGTCTATGCCGAGCGGAGTGTCGAAGAGAACCTCGACCTGCTGGAGCGGATGAAAAACGGCGAGTTCAAAGACGGTGAGCACGTGCTGCGTGCCAAGATCGATATGAGTGCGGCGAACATGAAGATGCGCGATCCGCTGCTGTACCGCATCCGTCACGCCCACCACTACCGCACGGGCGATGCGTGGCATATCTACCCGATGTACGATTTCGGACACTGCCTCTCGGACTACATCGAGGGGGTGTCGCACTCGATCTGTACGCTGGAGTTTGAAAACAACCGCGACATCTACGACTGGGTGCTCGATACGCTGGGGCTGACCTCGCCGCGCCCGTATCAGCACGAGTTCGCACGGCTGGGGATCAACTACACCGTCATGAGCAAACGAAAGCTCCTCGAACTGGTCAATGAAAAATACGTCAGCGGGTGGGACGATCCCCGTATGCCGACCATCGCGGGATTGCGCCGGCGCGGGTACACCCCCGAGTCGATTCTGAACTTCTGCCATCAGATCGGTGTCGCCAAAGCCAACTCGATGGTCGATGTAGCACAGCTCGAGTTCTGCATCCGCGATGACCTGAACACCAAAGTGCCGCGCGTCATGTGTGTTCTCGACCCGCTCAAAGTGACGATCGAAAATTACGAAGGCTCCGAAGAACTCGACGCCTCCTACTACCCCGATGACGTCCCCAAAGAGGGGTCGCGCAAACTGCCGTTTTCTCGTGAGATATACATCGAGCGCGAGGACTTCAGCGAGAACCCTCCTGCGGGCTTTTACCGCCTCACACCCGAACAGCCTGTCCGGCTCAAACACGCCTACATCATCACCTGCAAAGAGGTGATCAAAGACGCACAGGGGAACATCACCGAGATCATCGCGACGTACCGTCCCGACTCGAAAAGCGGCTCCGATACCAGCGGTATCAAGGTCAAGAGCGCGATCCAGTGGGTCGACGCCGCACGCGCCAAAACGGTCGAGGTACGGCTCTACGACCGCCTCTACGCCTGCGAAGCGCCCGAGGGGGTCGAAGACCTCAATCCGGGTTCCCTGAAAGTGATCAAAAACGCCCTCATCGAACCGGCCGTCATCACCGAAAAACCCGACGTGCGCTTCCAGTTCGAGCGTCAGGGGTATTTTTACGCCGATCCGATCGATTATACCGACGAAGCGCCGGTGTTCAACAAAATCGTCGGGCTCAAAGATTCGTGGAACAAAAAAGCCAAAGGCGAAGAGAACACGGCTAAATCTGAGCGCAAAGCGGTAGAGAAAAAAGTACAGATCGACGGTGAAGTTGCCCCGATGAATGAAGTTGAGCAGGCTCGTTTTAACAAATACTCTTCTGAAGAGTATGGACTGAATAATGAAGTCGCTAACACCCTCGCACGGGATGAGAAACTCGCGAGATTTTATGAAGAGATTCTTACACAACTACAGCATAAAAATAATAAAAAGTTTTTAAATATGCTAGCAAATATTGTAGTTAATGATGTAGCGAGAGAGTTAAAAAAAGATATTGAAAGATTGAGTTTCACAACTACTCAAATTCTTTCACTTGCTTATATGATACATTATGGTCAAATCTCGACAACAATTGCTAAAACAGTTTTTGAAGAAATGGTCAAAACCGGAGAACACCCTAAGGCTATAGTGGACTCAAAAGGACTTCAGCAGATCAGCGATCCGTCGCTCATTCTGCCAATCATCGATGACGTGATGGCGAAAAATCCCGACAATGTCGAAAAATACAGAGCGGGTAATACCAAACTGTTCGGATTCTTTGTCGGGCAGGTGCTCAAAGCGACCGGAGGAAAAGCAAATCCTCAGGTCGTCAACGACCTTGTAGCGCAGAAGTTACAATAAAGAGCGGTTATTCTTGCTCTTTGTCTGATTTAAAGGTGTAGATCGGCTCTTTGGTCGGATCGTCAATCACCGCATCGGTGATCGTGACGCTCTGCAGATTCTTCTTCGACGGGCAGCTGTACTGCAACGGCAGCATCGATTCCTCTATAATTCCGCGCAGTCCGCGCGCTCCCACCCCTCTATCAATCGCCTTTTGCGCCACTGCCTCGAGTGCTTTGGCATCAAAATTCAGCTCGATGCCGTCCATGTCGAAAAACGCCTGAAACTGTTTGATGAGGGCGTTGTCCGGCTCGGTGAGGATCTGGATCATCTGATCTTTGGTGAGTTCGCCTAGCTGTGCGACGACGGGGATACGTCCGATAAATTCGGGGATCATCCCGTAGTGCACCAGCGCTTTGGCATCGATTTTTTTGGGCTTGGCGGCAATGCCCGTTGCGCTTTTGGCAAATCCCACTTTGTTCGATTTCTTCGTATGGGTGTCGGGGACGAGACCGACGAACGCACCGCCGCAGACGAAGAGGACGTGCGAGGTGTTGAAGAGCACCGTTTCGGTAGTAGAGTTTTTACGGCTTCCCTTGATGGGGACGTAGACTTCGGCCCCTTCGAGGATTTTGAGCAGACCCTGCTGTAC
Source organism: Sulfuricurvum sp. MLSB (assembly GCF_000747095.1). Lineage (GTDB taxonomy): Bacteria > Campylobacterota > Campylobacteria > Campylobacterales > Sulfurimonadaceae > Sulfuricurvum. The sequence continues at coordinate 10,537 of NZ_JQGL01000139.1, read as the reverse complement.
CCCTTCACCCGATACGTCGCGCCCCATCGTCGAACTCTCTCCCTTGCGGGCGATTTTGTCCACTTCGTCGATGTAGATGATCCCCCGTTGTGCGAGGTCGATGTCGTAGTTGGCGGCGGCGAGGAGGCGGCTGAGGATGCTCTCGACGTCTTCGCCCACGTAGCCCGCTTCCGTGAGGGCGGTGGCGTCGGCGACGGCGAAGGGGACCTGCATGATCTTGGAGAGCGATTTGGCGAGCAGCGTCTTGCCGCTCCCGGTGGGGCCGACGAGCATGATGTTGGATTTTTCCAGCTCGACGTTGTTGTAGATGGGGTTTTCGATCCGTTTGTAGTGGTTGTAGAGGGCGACGGCGAGGACCTTTTTTGCCTCTTCCTGCCCGATGATGTATTTGTCCAAAAACTCGACGATTTTCTCGGGAACGGGGAGCTGCTGCTGCATGGCGGAGCGTTGTTCGTAACGCACCTCTTTTTGGAGAATCGCCGAGCAGGTGGTGACGCACTCGTTACAGATATGGGTCGTCTCCGAGGAGAACATTTTTTTCACTTCGCTCTGTTTTCTGCCGCAGAACGAACAGGTTTTTTCCGGTGTGCTCATCATACATCCTTGGCGCTGAATTTGGTGAGAATCTCATCCGCCAGACCGAATTTGATCGCTTCTCTGGCCTCCATGTAGTTATCACGGTCGGATTCTTTTTCAATCACTTTGGCGCTTTGCCCCGTCGCTTCGGAGAGGATGACGTAGAGGCGACGTTTGAGGTTCAAAATGTGTTTGGTGTGGATCTCGATGTCGCTCGCCTGACCCGAATAGCCTCCCAACGGTTGATGGATCATCACTTCGGCATTGGGGAGCATATAGCGGTGATTCTTCTCCCCGCAGGTGAACAGCACCGCCGCCATCGAGGCGACAAGACCCATCGCGTAGGTGTAGACGGGGGCATTGATAAGATTCATAGTATCTAATATGGCCAGTCCCGCCATGACTGAACCGCCCGGTGAGCTGATGTACATGTGGATCGGCTCTTCGGAATCCATCGCCTCCAGATAGAGCAGCTGGGAGACGATAACCCCCATCATGTGATCGTCAATCGCTTCGGTGATAACGATGACACGGTCGCCGAGGAGTTTGGAAAAGAGATCGAAATAACGCTCTCCGCGCGGGGAGACGTCTTTGACGGTTGGAATGTAAGGCATCTTTAGCTCCTTTTATACAAATGCTTCGATAAATTCGCGAAGCGACATCGGGATCACTTCGAGGTGATGCTTGTCGATGAACTTCTGCTCTTTTTTTCCCAGCTCGCGGTCGGTGAGCACGTATCCCCCTTCCAGATCGAGCGAGAGTTCGTTGGCGACCATGCGGTCGGTGTCACGGTCGAAATAGGTCCCTAAAAAGAGGTATTTTCTGGCCTTCCGGTAGGTTTTGAGCACTTTGGGGACGGCGTAGCCGCCCATCGCCTCGGTGAGCCAGTCGACGTAGTCGGCGTCGCTGATGACGAAAGAGGGGTTAGGCAGAGGGGAACCCATCGGTTTAAAGAGGATTTTTTCAGCCGTTTCTAGCACCTCATCGTCGACGAGGAAATATTTCTGGTTCTCGACGTCGTATTCGTAGACTTCGTAGCGGTAGTCGTTCCCCATGATCCGCGATTTGCCGATGATAAGGCAGTGCGGGGTAAAGGCGAAGAGTTCCTGGAGTTTCGTATCGCGGTTGGTGTCGATAATGTAGCGCGGCGACATATCGACGATCGCCTTGTGCAGCGGCGTAGGGTCAAAGGGCTTGGTGTAGATGTGGTTAATGAGCTGGGTCATGTACTCCACACCCCGTCGTTGCTCCAGATGCATCGCGGCGCGCGAATACTCGTACATCAGGCGCGGAGCCATTGCACGGCCGCCGTTCATGGCGAGGATCAGCGAATCACTGTCATGGGGGACGTTCTCCCCCTCTTTGGTCGTGATCCCCTCAAAGACCCCAAGAGAGAAGTAGGGGATCGTGGTCTGGTTTCGAATCTCTTTTTTGATCGTTTCGAGTTGGGTATTCATCCGTGGCATCCTTTTCCGGTGTAGCAGTTTTGTGCGGCGGCGATCTTGACGAGGGCCTTATCCAGACTGAACAGACTGTCAAGATCATTGAGAATTTCGTGGTAGAAGACCGCCCCGTCTTTGGAGATGACGAAGAGGGTTTTGGAAAGTTCGCTGTTGTTTAGACGAACGCCGTAATAGTCCCCGAACGCTTCGCCCGCATCGATCCCGAACTGCCACTCTTCGAGCTTGGGATCATCGTGTTTGTCTGTTGCGACGACGAGCGCTTTGGTGATGGCGCCGAGGGCATTGAGGGAGAGCAGGGCGTCCAGCTCGCCCAACTGGGCAATGAGCGCGTCATCGATAAACGGCGCGGTAAGTATCAGCTGCGTCACGCCGTTTTGCCCGCCGACGCGGAAGCTCTCATGTGCGGTGTTTTTGAGTTCCACGCACTCGGAAGCGTAGCCGATATCGAGGGGGATGTCGTCGAGTTGTAGTATGGATGCTTTGTGGCGAATCTGCAAAACCGGCTCCTTGGTTGGACTGTCGGAGCAGATAATGCATTTTATGTTCTTGCGGGGAATGTCAGGGTTGCGGCGTTTCTTCGGTTTTTTTTGCTTTTTTCAGCTCCTTGACCGCCTCTTTGGAGTCTTCGGCCTCTTTTTCGAGGGCAAACCATGCGTCGTTCATGAACGGGTCGCTTGTCGGTCGGGAAAGCTCGCTGCATTGGCTCAGAGCCTGAGCTTTGTCCGGGCAGGCGCGGACGCATTCGGCGCAGTAGATACACAGGTAGGGGTTGTAATGGTAGGTGTACGCGTAACTCTCGCGATCCTGCGTGAAGCGTATCGCCCCCGGAGGACAGACCTCCTCGCATTTGAGGCACCAGACGCATTTGGGCTCATCAAAGAGGATCAATCCTCTCGCCCCTTGGTGTTTGGGGGAGGAAACGAACGGATAGTTGAGCGTGGCGGGGGCGCTGAAAAGGTTTTTCAAGGCGTTCAGGAGGGCTTTGAACATGCGCTACCTCGCCGTACACGATAGACACGGATCGAACGAGGCGATGATCGCGGGAGCGTCGGCATAGTTCGCTCCCTTGAGCGCTTCGATCATCGCCGGAACCGAGCCGAACGTCGGGGTTTTGATCCGTACGCGATCCAGATACTGTCCTTTGGACGCTTTGAGGTAGTAAAAACACTCGCCTCTGGGCGCTTCGACGCGCATGTAGCTCTCCCCCTCGGGGGTACCGCGCACTTTTGCGGCGATCTCCCCTTCGGGCAGACCGTCGAGCGCCGACTCGATCAGACGGATGCTTTCGAACACTTCCAGCAACCGAACCATGTTCCGCGCGTGGATGTCCCCCTCGCTCATCGTGACGCTGGCAAAGCCAAGCTCGCCGTAGGGGAGATACGCGCTTTCGTTGCGTACGTCGAAATCGATCCCGCTGGCGCGTGCGAGCGGACCGAGGGCCGAATTGCGATAGGCGTTTTCGGCCGTGATGATTCCGACCCCTTTGTATTTGAGCGAGAGGCTCCAGTTGTTTTCGAACAGCTCTTTGATTTCCCCCACTTTTTCTTTGAGCAGTCCCAGACGCTGCCGGATAAGGGCTTCGATATCGGTCGTGATGTCGCGGTTGACCCCGCCGATGCTGACGTAGTCGAACTGCACGCGGTTGCCCGTCATCGCTTCTTGGGCTTCCATGACGAGTTCGCGGTCTTTCATCGTCCGCATGAACAACGCTTCGAATCCCGCGTTTTCGGCGGTATGGGCGAGGCAGAGCATGTGCGAGTGGATACGGTCGAGTTCGTTGGCGATGAGGCGCAGATACGAGGCGCGGCGCGGGACCTCCTGTCCCATCAGCTCCTCTGCGGCAAGGGTGTAGCAGGTGGAGTGGATGATGGCGCACAGTCCACATACCCGCGCAACGACGTACCCCACCTGTTTGAATTTGAAGGTCGTCGTACATGCCAGCTCGACCCCGCGGTGAACGTATCCCACATCGGCTTCGACCCCGACGATCGTTTCGTTTTCGCATGTAAACGAGAACCGGACGGGTTCGAGCAGGGCGATGTGCTGGCTTCCCAGCGGTATGTTGATCGTCTTTTTCATCGTTTTCTCCGCAGCGGCGCATCGGGGCCGTCGAGTTCGATGAACATCCCCTTGCGCGAGTTTTCAAAACGCGCATCGAGCAGGTCGCGCAGCTCCCCTTCGTACATCCGCGCGGTGGGGAGGAGATCGGCGAGACTGGGGAGGATGGCGTCGCCGGGGGCTTTGGCGCAGAACACTTTCCATTCGTCTTTGGCTCCGATTTTCGTAAAAGCCCACTGGATTTCGAGTTCGTCGTTTTCGAACAGGCCGTTGATGCAGACGAAATGCCATTGCTTCATGTCGTAAAACGCTTCGATGACGCTTCGGACGTTTTCCATGCTTGTCGGTTCTTTGGTCACGATCATAGTTTTCCCGCCATGTTGGTTTTGTCGATTCCGCCGTCGCGTTCGCTGATCTCGCCCATGAGCTTTTTGGGCTGTTCGACATTTTTGGATTTTTTCTCCAGAATCTCCAGCGCCTGCACGAGGCCGTCGATGATCTGCTCGGGGTGGGGGGCGCATCCGCCGATGTAGACGTCGACGGGGATATAGCGGTCGATCCCGTCTTCGGAGCCGTACATCCCTCTGAATACCCCTCCCGTGCAGGTACACGACCCGCAGGCTACGACGACTTTGGGCTCGGGAATCTGGGTGTAGAGTTCCACGAGGCGTTCGCGGCTGCGCTGGGTGACCGGGCCGGTGACGAGGAAGATGTCGGATTGTTTGGGGTTGCCCGTATTACGTATGCCGAGGCGTTCAAGGTCGTATTTGGGCGCCAGGCACGCCAGAATCTCGATATCACAGCCGTTGCAGCTGCCCGCGTTGTAGTGGAGGACCCACGGCGATTTTTTACGGAATCGGCGCAGGAATTCGGCGATCATAGCACGACCCCCACAATGAGATTGGCTGCGGCGAGGACGAAAGCGACCGAATAGAGGATGCGTACCATGTCGGTATAGCGTACCCGTGCGGTCGCGTTGTCGGCGAATACGACGGTGAGAAACGCACTCACCGCGAGGGTGATACCTAGGAGGAGGTTGTTGCCGCCGAACAAAAAGACGAGGGTGAAGACGAAGATCATGTCCAGCCATTTGGCGGTATAGACCGCTTCGTAGAACCGTCCCGAAAACTCGATCTCCGCTCCGCCTACGATCTCCTGATGCCCTTCGGCAGCGTCGAAAGGGGACTTTTTGAGCAATCCGGGAAGGGCGATCAGCAAGGCGGCAAATCCCAGAATCGAGGGGAGGAGGGAAGGGGGCGCGTTCAGTATCGCAGAAACCTCGAAACTCCCGCTGTGCAGGTAAAAACCGATGGCGCTCAAGATCAAAACAGGCTCCAGTGCGGCGATGGCGATCAGCTCGCGCGTCGAACCGATGCGGCTGTAGGCCGAACGGGCCGAATAGCCCGCAACGATCAGCAGCGCGGCGGAGAGGAGGTGGAAGAAGATCGCCACCAGCAGGTCTCCGCCGAAAAAGAGAACCGCCAAAGCGACCCAGGCCGCGGCGAAATGGACGATCCCCATCGCGGCATGGAACGAGTGGATCATCATCGGGCGTTTGTCCGAGAGTTTGAACAGGTCATAAAACGGCTGAAGCAGGGGCGGCCCCTGGCGCGACTGCATCCGCGCTTTGAGTTTGCGTTCGATGCCGTAGAGCAAACCTCCTAAAATCGGCGCCATAAGGGTCAGAATCCAGCTCATAGGTTAAATGCTCCCGCAAGGATGACGAGCAGAAACAACACCAAGGAGAGAAGGTTCGCAAAGGACTCGATTTTCCCCGCCGGATCGAAATAAAACGAATAGGCATCGGTCTCTATCCGCTCGCCGCAGGTGTAGGGCATAACACGGTCCACCCCTTTGAACCGGAAGATAGCGGCCAGAAGCGGTGCGATCCCCAGTAGAAAAAATGCGGCGAGGATGTGCCACAATTTTATTTGTCCGAACGGGAGGATAATGCCTCCCTTATCTCCCCATACGGGTACGGGATTCAAGACGATATCGGCCGCCGTTTCCCTGAAAAAACCGCCCATAGCCACAGAGATAAACAAAGCGAAGACCAGCAGCAGCACGCCCAAAATAGCGGGGGGAATCAAATAGCGGTAATCTTCCTTTTCCCGTTGTGCCGCTCCGTCCGTGAGGAAACGGCCGATCGTTTTGAAATACAGCAGTGTCAGTGCCACGCTTCCGACGGCAATGAACAACAGCAGGATAACCGTCGTGACTCCTCCGGCGCCGTTTCCTCCCTCGTAAACGAGCCATTTGGCAAAAAAGACCCCGAAAGGGGGAAGGGCGATGCTAACAAATCCAAGAACGACCAGCAAGGAAAGCAGCGGCGCACGCTGAAAAAGACCCTGGACCGATTCGATGCTTTTGATCCGATAACGCTTTTCGGCAATACCTGCGCACATGAAAAGAAGCGCTTTGGAAATACCGTGAAAAACGATCAGCAGCAGGCACGCCAAAACGCTCAGAGGTGTTGCAAGCGCG
>NZ_JQGL01000139.1:0-3923 GCF_000747095.1 Sulfuricurvum sp. MLSB | reverse complement strand
GCCTATCAGGGCGATGATCCACCCAAGCATCGTCAATGCAAGAAGAGGGGAGATTTTGAGGAGAAAATAGGGGGCGATCTTGACCATCGTCGAAGAGTGAAGGATCGCGCTGACGGGGGCGGGAGCCACCATCGCTCCCAGCAGCCATCCGGAAAAAGGGATTTGCGCCCCCTTGATCAGCGCGGAGAGGGAGAAAAAAGCGGCAAAGAGCATGACGTAACCGCCCCCTTCTGAGACGATTTCCGAGAGGTAAATACTCCCCACAAGCACTTTGGCTACAAGGGCGGCTCCCAGCAGCGCGACCCCACCTATCTGGTTCATCCACAAGGCGGTTCGGGCATTGTCAAGCGACTCTTCGTTGCGGCGAAATCCGATCAGCCAGAAGCTCGCAAGCGTCGTCAGTTCGAAGAACAAAAAAAGCCATTGCAGATTGTCGGTCGATACCAGAAGGTTCATGATCCCCAAAAAGGCGCTTAGAAGGGAGAGAAAAAGTCTTTGGCGCAAAGGATCGTCGGTTTCGTCGCGCACATAGCGCAGAGTGTAGAGAAGGATAAGCGAGCCGACGATGTTGATGAGCAGGAACATAAAGACGCTGAGCCGGTCGACGAGGATATCGAACCCCTGCGGGGTATCAAAACTCTCAAGCAATCCCAAAAGGACGATTTGTACGATACTCAGCGCAAGGATGGGCTTATGGCGGTTTTTCCATCCTACCGATGCAAAATAAAGGAGCAAAACGGCATCTGCCGCCACAACAAAGGGATTTAGAGCGGGGATGGAAAGGATGAACGCCGATTCGAAGGAGATGTAGGCAAAGACGGACGAGCCGACCAATAGGACCGAAAGGGAAAATACAAGAAATAGAACGTACCGACTAACGTAAAAAATGCCGATCGCGGCGATAAACGGAGCTAATAAGAGTATAGCCAGATACGTTTGCATGGGTTATTGTAACGTAAATATCACACCTCACGGACACAGCGCAAATATTGGGTGATTTCGGTTCCGATGATGAAATGCTCGATCGCTTCGGAGGGGGTTTTGACGAACGGAGGGATTTTATGAATCTTGATACCGACGTTTTTCATCGTGTACAGAGTATTGAGACAGTATTGATCGACGATGAAAACGTCGCATTTGCCGATTGCTTCGAGCAAAACGTAGTGTTCGCTGATGTGGTTGGGATTTTGGCTTAGGGCGTTCTCGCAGGCGCACGCTTTCATGATGGGGTCGCTCAGCATCTTCCCCTTGTATTTGTCCCACGGGTTGATGCGGGTTTCGACATGGCGGTAACGGACTTCTTGGCGCTCTCCGCTCACTTCGTAGAGGGCGAACATCGTGCTGGTACAGGGATTATCGTGATACACGCGCTCTCGTGCATCGACCGGAACGGCTACGATCATCGGTGCTCCTCATCGTTTGCGCTTTCAATGCAATTTTTATTCTGCCGAGGGGGTGTGTCCGAAATGTCGGCGGATGAACAAAAATGTTTGGATTGTCATTTTTAGCGGGGAAAAGGAGCAAGAACGCCGTTTGCATTAACCTCTTCGATAAATGATTGCGTGCTGGATGAGGCAGAGGATCATTTGATTACTTATCAAGGAGAAAATCATGAGCTGTTCGTCAAGCCATAGCGAAGCTTTTATGCCCGATGATATCAAGGAAAAGATCCACAATCATCCATGCTACTCTGAGGGGGCCCACCATCATTATGCCCGTATCCACGTCGCGGTCGCCCCGGCGTGCAACATCCAGTGCAACTACTGCAACCGCAAATACGACTGTTCGAATGAAAGCCGTCCCGGCGTCACTTCAGAGCGCCTGAGTCCCGAAGAGGCGGCGAAAAAGGTACTCCTCGTCGGCGGCGAAGTGCAAAGAATGAGCGTATTGGGGATCGCCGGGCCCGGCGATGCGCTGGCGAATCCGGCTAAAACGTTCGAGACGTTCGGACTTGTGCGCAAATTCGCCCCCGATCTCAAACTCTGCCTCTCGACCAACGGGTTGGAACTCGCTACCTATATTGATGAAATGGTAGAGCACAACATCGATCATATCACCGTCACCATCAACAGCGTCGATGAAAGCGGCGAAATCGGTAGCCGAATCTATCCGTGGATTTTCTACAACAATAAACGCTATTACGGCAAAGAAGCGGCGCAAATTTTGTTGGAACGTCAGCTGGAAGGGATGAAAAAGTGTGTAGAAAAAGGGATTTTGATCAAAGCAAACTCGGTTTTGATCCCCGGCATCAATGACAAGCATCTTAGCGAAGTCTCCAAAAAGCTCAAAGAGATCGGGGTATTTTTGCACAATATTATGCCGATCCTCTCCGAGCCGGAGTTTGGGACCAAGTTTGCACTCGACGGTATCCCAAGCGCGACCGACCAGCAGCAGATGGAAGTGCAGGAGGCGTGCGGTATGGATATGAAACTGATGCAGCACTGCCGCCAATGCCGCGCCGATGCGGTTGGCCTCATCGGCGAAGACCGCGGAGCGGAGTTTACGAAGGACACATTCGCGGGGCTTAGTTTCGACGAACTCCAGATCAAGTACGACCTCGAAGCGCGTCAGGAAGCGCAGGCGAAGATCGAAGAGTTCCGGTTCTTCCTCGATCAGGCCAACGAACGGGTGCGCAAGGAAAAAGAAGAACTCAGCTCAGATGGTCATACGATCCTCGTGGCCGTCACGACGGCGGGTGAGGGGATGATCAACCAGCACTTCGGCAGCGTGCGCGAATTCCTGATCTACGAAGCGGGCGACAAAGGGATTCGATTTATTCACCACCGCAAAGTGGAAGCGGAATACTGTGCGGGACCGGACGGTACCAATCCGCTCCAACCGATCTTAGATCGTCTCAAAGATGTGAAATTGATCCTCACCGCCAAAATCGGAGGATGCCCTCAGGGGGATTTGGCGGCAGCTGGGATTGTTGCGGATCAAGATTATGCGTACCAGCCGATCGAAGCCTCCGTGCTTAAAGCGACTCGAAAATATTTTAACCTTCCCGAAGAGTTAGAAGTAAACTAAGGAGCCTATCATGGCGCTCATCAACGATACGACATTACGCGACGGGGAACAAGCTCCCTACGTTGCGTTCAATACCGCCGAAAAACTCCGTATTGCAACGCTTCTCGATGCGTGCGGTGCGGACGAACTCGAAATCGGTATCGCGGCGATGGGTGCGCGTGAACGCGACGACATCAAAGAGCTTTTGGGTCTGGGGCTAGGGGCGCGAATGATGACGTGGAACCGGATGAAAATGGAGGATTTGGAAGCCTCCCTCTCGTGCGGCGTCCGTGCCGTCGATCTCTCCATCCCCATCTCCGATCTGCTGATCGGGGTCAAATTCGGAGGTAGCAAACTCAAAGTTCTGCGTGAACTCGAACGGGTCGTCAGCGCTGCGACGAAAGAGGGATTGTTCGTCTGTATCGGCGGCGAGGACAGTTCGCGCGGGGACATCGGATTCATCCGCGACGTGATGGAACTCTCATCCGAATGCGGTGCGTCACGTTTCCGCTACTGCGATACGGTGGGGATCATGACCCCGACGCAGACGTATAACACGATCAAATCGCTGTGCGATTACGATCTGCTTCCCATCGAGATGCACACCCACAACGATTTCGGCCTTGCCAACGCCAACGCCCTCAGCGGCATCGATGCGGGGGCGGTATCGATGAACACGACCGTCATCGGTCTGGGTGAACGGGCCGGCAACGCCTCGTTCGAGCAGATTGTGATGACGCTTAAACATCTCTACGGCGAGGCGAGAACCATCGATCCCATCAAGATCCGCGATCTCGTCGCTACCGTAGCCGACGCGGCCAACATGCGCCTATCCCCGAATGCCCCCATCGTCGGAGAACACCTTTTTGCCCACGAAAGCGGTATTCATGCTGATGGAATGATGAAAGATTCGCACG
>NZ_JQGL01000138.1 GCF_000747095.1 Sulfuricurvum sp. MLSB | reverse complement strand
GTTCGAGTGCCATCCCGCATTTGGGACACGTTCCGGGCCCTTCCTGCTCGATTTCGGGATGCATTGGGCAGGTATAGATCGCATGGCTGGTTGTGCAGCTGTTATCGGGACATGCGGCAGGAAGCGAAGAACGGTGCAGATAGTTTTCGGGGTGTTCGGTGAATTTGATGCGGCACGATTCGGAGCAAAAATAGTAATGCGCCCCGTTCGCTTCCGCTTGATAGGGGGTGGAATCAGAGACTTCCATCCCGCAGACGATGTCTTTTGCCATCTTTTCCCCCTTACGGATTAATCGTCCTCTCCCTCGTGCTTGTAGCCGAGCTCTTTCAGCCGCTCGCGGTACTCCTTGGTGTCGATTTCACCTTTGGCGTACCGACGGTCCAGAATCTCTCTGGCCGACGGCGCTTGTTTGTTACCTTTGAAAAGATAGACAAATACCAAAAATAATCCGATGGGAATAAGCCAGAAAAACCCCATACCCCATCCGTGCATTCCGTAATCGACCATGATGATCGCCCCCTTATGAATATTTGTATTAGGAAACCTAATATCATTGTAGCACTTTTGCGCAACGCAATACGAACCGTATGTTAATGTCGGTACAATTAGAGATACCATATTTCGGAGCGAAAGCCGTTTGGAAACGCATCACACAGCCATCCGCATCGTCCAAGACCACGACCGTTTCGTCGTCGCGCTCAAGCCTGCGGGAGTTAATTTCCACTCCGAAGAGGAGGCCGGGTTCGTCGTTCAGGTGAGCGAACAGCTCGGACAACCTCTCTACAGCGTCCACCGCCTCGACAAGATGACTTCGGGACTCATCATACTCGCCAAAACCCCCGAAGCGGCGGCGGAGTTCACCCGGTTGTTCGAAAACCGCGAGATCGAGAAGTACTACCTCGCCATTTCCTTGCGCAAACCGAAAAAAAAGCAGGGGTGGATCAAGGGGGATATGGCCAAAGCGCGGCGTGGGGACTACAAACTCCTCGTAACGATGGAAAACCCCGCCATAACCCAGTTCATCAGCTGTGCACTGCGCACCCATGAGCGCTTTTTCCTGATCAAACCCCACACGGGCAAAACCCACCAGATCCGCGTCGCGTTGAAAAGTCTCGGTTCCCCTATCGCGGGAGACGAGCGTTATGCGCAGGCCGATGAAGCGCGAAAAGAGGATCGGGGGTATCTGCACGCCTATGCGCTGCGGTTTCGTCTGGACGGCGAAGAGTACCGTTTTGTACTGCCTCCGGACGAGGGAGAGCGGTTTGTCAGTGCCGAATGCACAGGGCAGCTGAGGGAATGGAGCCAACCGTGGGAACTGTTTTAATCTTTCTTCCTTTTTATATGTGACTTTAGTCACAGAATCACCCTACCCCTCTCCTTTACAATACGAATGCATCGAAAAATGCTAATTCTTTCAAGGAGGGGTATAATGAACCTCAAAATGTTAATGACAGGTATGATGGGGCTGATGATAGCCATGGCGAGTGCGGAAGCGGCTCAATGCGATGAATCTCTCAAAAAAATGGTGATCACGATCACAGAGGGCTCTGTCGTCAAAGCGGGATTCGGTCTGGCAGTCGCAAACGCACTGCAGGATGCCGGAGTGCAAAGCACCGTCTTTATCGCGGCGGATGCCGTCAATTTTGCTCTCAACAAAGGGACTCAGCCTAAATTCGCCGGTGTAACGCCTAAAGATTTAATGGCCGGATTGATTCGTAAAGGCGGAAAAGTCAAAATTTGCGAAGGTTTTGTCAAACTTGGCGGGATCAAAAAATCCGATATCGTTGAAGGTATCGAGATTGCGACTCCGGGAGATTTGGCAGGGGCGCTTTATGAACCAAACACCCAATCAATGACATTTTAACACGGCAAAAGCTATACTTTTTCAAGAGAAAGGGGAAAATATGAAGTTGGAAGACTATCAATTTTTTCAGTCGTTGGAGCCTGAATCGCTTGAAAAAGTACAAAAAGAGGCTCATAAAGTTGCTTATCCGGTCGGTACATTTTTGTACTATCAAGGCGACATCAACCATGGCATACTTTTTTTGAGCAAAGGGTGTGTCAAAGTATTTCTCCACGCCGACGAAATCGGCAAAGGGGAGATCACCCTTTATTACATTACTCCGGGCGAACAATGTCTCGTCAACACCCTTAGTACCGTATCTCAAACGCCCGCAACCGCAACCGCTATCGTCGATGAAAGTATCGAAGGATGGCTCATCCCGACCGAGACAATCCGGTGGCTCATCGATCATTCTCCCGCTTATCGCAATTTCAAGCTTTCTTTTTGTGCCGAAAGGCTCTCACAGATTATGCACCTCGTCGAAGAACTGCGATTTAAACGGATGGATCAACGCCTATTGAACTGGCTGTACGTACAGGGGCGAGATACGATTCTCACAACGCATGAACAAATCGCCCAAATTCTGGGAACGTCCAGAGAAGTGATCAGCCGGATACTCAAAAACCTCGAAAGAGAGGGAATTGTCACCCTCGGCAGAGGCTTTATTAAAATTATTTCTTCATAGAAAAATGTGCTCAAAGGACTTGATTATGGAACAAACATTTGAGGTTCTGAATGTAAAATGCGAAGGATGCGCCAATACGCTTGTAAAAAGGCTGGCTGCTGAATTCGGGGAAGTCAAAGTCGATCTTGAATGCGAACCGCGAAAAATCACGTTGACTATCAAAGATGACCGGATCGAGCATCTGAAACTTATTCTCCGAGATCTTGGATATCCGCTCATTACAGATCAATTAGGCACACTGCAAACTTTGACAACCAATGCAAAAAGCTTTGTGTCATGTGCAATCGGAAAAATGGATCGTTGAAAAAGGCAATGCAATGTTGCATTGCCTTTTTCTTTGTCACTTATTCGGGTGCGTCGACCGCTTTTAAAAATTGGGTCAATTGTACGATCTGCTTATCGTTGACTTGTGATCGGCTTTGATAGGTTATCATGATTTTGACGGCTTCTTCAAGCGTTTTGATCTTTCCGTTGTGAAAATAAGGAGCGGTTTGAACAACGTTTCGCAGCAGCGGTGCACGGAAATAACGCCCCGGTTTATCTTTTCCCAAAAAACCACCCGTATTTTTAAACGCAAATGCTTTTTCTTTAAGAATGGTTTTGTCAACACCGAAATTCGGTTCAGTGTGACAGGTATAGCAACCTTTTTGGGTCATTATGCTGTACGCTTGTTGCGGCGTATAGGATTGAAAATATCCTTCTTTCAGTAGTTTTAACTCATGCTCACCGAGATTTTTACGCAAATATCCGTATCGGTCAATATCATTGGAGAAATTCTGTTGACGATCACTTTTTGACAAAAAATCTAAATATGAAATACGAATTTTATTGATCGTTTTTTGATCCGTCATACTCCAGATCGGATGGTGCAACAGCGGAAATTTACGCATTTCCTGCCCTCCCAAACCGATTCCGTTATGACATCCGATACACCCTTTATCAATAAAAAGCTTCAGCCCCTCTTTCTCCTCGCGGTTCAGCGCCTGTAAATCCCCTTCCAAAAAACGGTCGTACCGCCCGCGTGTAACCAATGTATTTTCATACGCACTGATCGCTTCGGCAGTACGTTCAAACGTAATTTGGCTATCCCCGAATGCTTTATTGAAAAGTTTCGGATAACGTTCATCCCGACGCAACCGTTTTTCGATAAGTTTCGGGGTAGATGCCATCTCAAACGGAGCTTGTAGCGGACCCTTGGCCTGATCTTGGAGTGTCCGGCTTCGGCCGTCCCAAAAATAGTGTTTGGAAAAGACGGTATTAAGAACGGTAGGCGTATTGAGATGGCTTGGATTTTTTTGACCTTTGTGCCCGATAGCCGTAGAACGCCCGTCGGCTCCTCCATGCTTGGTGTCATGACAACTGGCACAGCTGATATCACGATTTAACGAGAGGTTCTTCTCAAAAAACAGCTTCTCCCCCAGATGAATCATCTCTTTTGTGTACTTGTTGGTAGAGGTCATAGGCTTTAGACCGTGTTGTAAAGCTTTGGATCGTAATGCTTCATTCGCATAAAGTGATGATATTAATACCAATGTATTTAAGATAATGAGTGATCTCATATCACACCTCGTGAACACGGAACACACTCGCTATTTTTGACTAATATTGTGCAGATCAATGCTCCGGCAGCTAAGAAAACAAGGTTTTTGATGATGTATTGCCCAACAATCGTTAATCCCAGAGGAACAACCGTAAAACACAGTTCAGGAAATAAAAATAATGGAGTAAACGTCAAAATCATGTGCAACATAAATATTCGAACAAAGAATTTCGTATACATGCCCGATATAAAACCTATACCGATTAATACTTCCCAAATTGCCAACAGTTTTATCGAAATATGCGGAGCAATAAGCCCAAACGTTAACTTTTCAATCGTCATGATTGCCAGAGATTCAGCCGGGCTCATCCCCGGAAACATTTTCAACATACCAAACCAAAGGAAATTAATCCCTATTGCGATCTGAATGATTCGCACCATTTTTTCTACTTTCATAACATCGCCCCCTTTTTAGGAACAATTGTAAAAAAAACGGCTATCTCTCGTATGTGACATTTGTCACATTCATATTTATGTGATTCGTTTTACAATATGTAATATTATTTTATTAGAAGGCATCTCTATGTCGATTATTACCCATACGTCGCCACAGTATTATGCGGTGATTTTCACCTCTATACGAACCGATTCGCAAGCCTACGTTGCCATTGCAAACACCGTTTTAGAAGAAGCAAAAAAACAAGATGGCTTTTTGGGCATAGAATCGGCGCGCAACGACATAGGCATTTCCGTTTCATATTGGAGAGATTTGCAGTCGATCGAAGCATGGAAAAACGAAGCATTGCATAAGAAGGCGCAACAAAGAGCCAAAGAGTTTTATGAACATTTTAGAGTGAGGGTATGCAAAAAAGAGCCATTAAAAACGAGATTTGATGCCATCAGAACCAAGTCCTACATAATCGGCAAGATAGCACAATCTTCCTCGCCGATATTTTGCAAACTACGAAACGCTTTTTACCGACTTTTGCCCTCACGTCTCGTCGCTGAAGATACATTCAAAACACTTGGTACGAAATTATGAAAATTATGATCAGCGCATTTGGAAGTCATGGAGATGTACTCCCTCTTATCTCTTTGGCGCAAGAATTTGCTTCAAGAGATTGTAATGTTATTTTTTATGCAAATCCTTTTTTTGAGTCTAAAATAAAAGATTCATCTATACACTTTGTTGCAGTCGGAACACAAGAGGAGTATGTTGCACTTTTTTCACAAACGAACGAGGGAGATGCTGTCAAATCTTTTAAAAACATTGCACGAGAATTACAAAAACTCATGCCTGATTATTATGCTTTGATGAGAAAAGATGTATTAGATTCAAATACAATTATGATTCATAACTCTTTACTGTTTGCCGCACGTTTGGTCTCAGAAACACAAAAAATTCCATGTGTTACGATACATCTTGCACCTTCTGTTTTTCGATCTAACTACAACCCTGCCAGAATTGTTCCAAAATGGATTGATGCTACTACTCCAATATTCATAAAATATCTAGCGTGGTGGACTATAGACACACTCTTTTATGACCCCTTTTTCACTTTGCCATTAAATAATTTTAGAAAAAAACTGGGCTTGCCTAAGGTCAAGCGGATTTTCAAATCGTGGATTCATGAAGCTGACTTAGTCGTAGGACTATTTCCGTCATGGTTCGCACCACCTCAAAACGATTGGCCGAAAAATATTTTCTTGAGCGGTTTCCCACTGTTTGATCAAATAGATAAAAAAGAACTCTCAAAAGAGATAATGGAATTTATTAAGAGTGACCTGCCTACAGTCGTGTTTTCGGCAGGTACAGCTAGTGCAAGAGAAAATGAATTTTTTAGGATCTGTGTCGAAGTGTGTCAGCTCTTGAGCATTCAAGGAATTTTACTTTCACCTTTTAGTGAACATATTCCGAATGATTTGCCTCAGAATGTGCTTTATGTTGCATATGTACCGTTTAGTTTATTGTTGCCACATGTAGATATTTTTGTGCATCATGGCGGCATCGGGTCTACCAGTCAAGCTTTAAAAGCCGGTGTGCCTCAAATCATTCGTCCTGTAGCTTATGATCAATTTGATAATTCCGATAGAGCCGTAAAGCTAGGTGTTGCAAAAGAAATTTTGCCCAATAATTACACGACATCAAATGTTCAACTTGCTATAACAGAGCTTTTAGAAGATTATGTAATGAAGCGAACATGTCAAGATATGCGTAGTAAGTTGCAAGAAAATGATGCGATAAAAGCTGCATGCGATGCAATCATACGGAAAATTTTTCATTTACGAAAGAGTTGATTTTATGAGCACAATTTTGATGATGTTTATCTTGCCGTTAGGAATAATCACCTTTTTTTGGGATCGAAAAAATTATGCCCAAAATCTAAAAACTTTTTCGGAGTATATAGAGAAAATTTCACATACGGACATAGCTTCATCGAAAAAGCTAGAAATGATCGATGAGATGCTGTACCAAAATGGATACATCCGCATCGAACGCACAGAAAGTTTTTTAAAAGTTCAAAAAAAGCATTTCAACATAGGCGTATTATTTATCTTTGTGGGATTATTGACGTATTTCGGGTTGCTTTTTTATTGGATTTACTACCGATTTTTACTAAAACCTAATGTCTTATGCATCGATTTAGACAAGGTACCGGTATTGAAAGCATCCCAAAAATAGTTTTTTTTCTCATTTTAGAATTTATGCCTATACTTGCAAAAAGGAAATATGAAACCTATTTTACCGCCTCTACTTCCAATCTCACCATCGCAACATGAACCCTGCCGTTCTCATCCGTCGGGAAACGTTCTATATACGCAGTAATCCATTTTTGTATAAAATCATTCTGCATTGATTCGGGTATACGCCGAATATAGGGGAACCATGTTGTTTCCAACCATCCCCGAAACGCAGTGATGTCATCGTGCATCATATCTTTTGGAATCAGCTCAGCACGGTATCGGCCAAATCCGACACATCGAAGCATCTCTCTATATTCCGCATCCGAACAAAACCTATAGGGCGATTCAAACCCCTTAAAATACTCCGCATAATCGGGAAGTATGGACTTGAGCGTAGCAAAAACCTCGTCCGCATTACCCTCCCCTCCCATTTGCAATATCGCTTTGCCATTTGGTTTTAATGCTTTATATATTCCTCGCATTACAGCCTCATGATCGCTCACCCAATGAAGTGCGGCATTCGAAAAAACGACATCGAAACGCTCCTCAAACTCCAGTTTCTGAGCATCCATCTGCACGAAACCGGGATGTTGAAACGTCGCTTGCGCATACGCAATCATCTCGGTGCTCAAATCGACTCCGACCACTTCCCCGCATGTGTGTTCGCTCAGATAGTTCGTGATCTTGCCATCCCCGCATCCAATATCTAAAATCGATTCATTACCGCTCAAACCGATCTTTTCGATCAATTCTTTGGCCCATGTTTCTTGAGCCTTTGAGTGTGCCGCATACGCTTGCGCTTGCCATGTTCCGCTCATTTTATCTCTTTTAAAAGTTGCTTCACTTGCAAATCTCCGAAATCATAAATAGCTTCTGTTTTTTTAAATTCATTAAATAAGTCCAAAAAGTCATCGTATTTTTGTGTTTCAAGAATTTGCATCAATGTTTTTAACGGGCGATCATGATTGCCATTTTGCGGTCATGTTTACGTTATTGAGTTTACACTTTAATGATGCAAGGGTCAGGTTCTATGGATACGTTCGGCAACGATCATTTTATTCTCCTAAATCCGGAAAATTTCCGACCATTTCAGTATAAGTCTTGTAGGTTTGAAGTGCCTTTATGACGACATCGAGAGGTTCGCTATATAACTCCGGCAAATCATACTCATTTTCACCCAATTCAAATGCCAATCTCTCATACGGAGGATCGAATTGCGCATTGATCCCTGCTTTGTTTCCCCGTGGATCGATCCAATACCAGCCATATTCTTTCAAATACACTGCATTCAATCCATGCAGACTAAAAGGAAACTTTCCGTCGTCATTGATACTCAAACGCTGATAGCAAAGAGCCGTAGGTATCCCATTGGCACGTAACAATGCCGCCAACAGATGACTTTTAGCATAGCACCATCCCTGTCCTTGTTCGAGCACTTCACTAGCACTTAGTGTTGTGATCCCCTCACCCGCATCTCCCGTGTGTCGTATCTCGTCACGGACGAATTCAAAACACCGTTTCACGATCTGTGCATCGCCATCACATCCTTCCGATAATTCCTGTGCTTTCACCGCCACTGCGTGATGATCGAAATCGATGATGTCGCTTGATTCTAAGAAATGTTCCATTTTAAATTATTGCCTTTAATTTCGGCTCGTCGGAAATCTCAAATATCGTTGTATCATTCTTATCTATAAGCTCACCTTTGCAAAAGAGCCGCAGATTTAGCGGTTGTTTTGCAAATGAGACAAAAGGCACCGTTACCTCATCGCAGTTACTGGCACTTGCGATAAAAAAAAGATGCTGATCGGCAATAAACTCTTTATCGTCCTGACTTAATTTTTCGTAGCGTTTTCCCATGGAAGGTCCTATTTTGTATTTATATTACAATTACACATCTTTTTGTTGACAAACTATGTGACATTTGTCACATTTAATACTTTCCCTATCACGATTCCGTGGCACTTGCACGGCGCACTGTAGCTGTCATCTTCATTTCGTATCCTCACGAATCAATCCCATCTCCAAAACTCTCGCTCTATTTTTAAATATCGCCATAGCTGTAGTCATCCGATCAAATCCGAGTTTGCTATAAAACGGTTCCTTTCCAGCGCTGGCGAAAAGCAATATTTTGTTATATCCCTGCGAGAACTCGACCAGTTTTTCAACCATCTTCTTACCCAAACCACGCCCCTGATATTCGGGATGGATTGCCACATCGCAGATATAGGACACATCGACTCCATCAGCCAATGCCCGTCCTGCTCCAACTATCTTTTGACCGTCATAAACGAAACATTTGTACATACTGTTTGAAAAGGCTGTTTTTAAATCCTCCGGGTTTTTATTGCCCAAAGGCGCGATTCTGTACACATATGCGAGCTCGTTCCAATCTATTTCGGCATCATCGTAAATCCAGACCAATTTAACATTTAAATTCAAAATTGTTTCCTCCCTACTGCGTGAGGGTCAGGGTCCCTTATTCAAAAAACGTTCAATAAGAACTTTTATGACATCCAAAGAAGCCTCTTTCGTAGAATCGGGTGCAGTCATTTCCTGATACGGCAACCAGAATATAGCAAACATCAGAACCGTATCGACCAAGAATTCCAGCGTTTTTTTATCCAGCGGCTCAAACCCTTCGTGTTCAATCATCAATTCAATCATCGTGTGAACGGTAGCTTTTTTGATCTGGAGCCTTCTACGGTTGATCTCATCCAATTCGGGGTCATTTTGACATAACGCATACAGTTCATTGTGTATAAAACGATAGCGTCTGAAGATGGCGTTGGAATGTTCTATGATCTTCGCGAATGCACTCATATCAAATACCGTAAACGTTGCCACATGCCCATCCCATTCCTGCACCATTCGGTTATACAGGGTTCTGATGATTTCTTCTTTGTTTTTAAAATGATAATAGAGATTTCCCGGGCTGATTCCGCACCCTTTGGCGATGTGGTTGGTTGTGACGGTACGACTCCCTTGCGTATTAAAAAGTTCCAACGCCGTGCGTAAAATCATATCGTGTGTGTTCGCCACTCATGCTCCTGATTACCCAAATATCGTTTCATATTCTCATCGGGTAAAATTTGGAGGTATTTTACAACTTATTATTGATGAAATATCGCCTTTTCAAACTCTTTTTGATTGATGCGGTGCGGAGTGATTCTCATGACAAAATTTCTTAGAGTTTGCCAAACGGGCGATTCGAGATGCGCAAGCCTGCCGATCAGCCATGAACGGTTGCGAATATCGTTCACCCGTTCCAGCCGCGTTTGAGAATAGTGTTTCATCGCATCATCCAACGAATACGTTTTCAGCAGCTCGCCGAAAACGTATGCCCCCTCTATTCCCATGGCGGCTCCCTGACCCAGGTTGGGCGTCGTGGCATGTCCCGCATCGCCGACGAGTATCATTCGTCCTACATGCAAAACGTTTTTTGACAAATCGGCGATAGGGCCGTAAATCAGTTCGATGGTATCAGGAGCAAGCATGCTTGCGATGGTCTGCCAATCTCCTTGAAATTCATTGAAATTGTTCATTACTTCTTCAAAACCCAGTTTCTCTTCCCCACCCACGGCCGATGCGAGCATGAAGCAATACGCTTTGCCTTCTCCGATCGGGAAGATACCGACACGTTTGTTGCTTCCCCAATATTCACTGCCGACCATCCTATCGATCCCGGGAGGCAAATCGCATACAAATCTCCAGCAAACGTAACCCGCATATCTCAGCGGTATATTTCCGAAAAATTGCTCCCGCACTTTTGATCGCACGCCGTCGGCACCAATAATGTAATCGTATGTCCCTACCTCGCCGTTATCAAATTGCACATGATAACCGGCATTCAATTTGGTAATCGAAATGACTTTATGAGACAGCCGTATACTCTCTGCGTCCACCGATCTCATCAAAATTTCATGCAACCTTTTTCGATGGACCGCAACGGTAGGATAGGAGGTTTCACGCGCTATTTTTTCCAAATCGAACCGCCCGAGTCTTCTGCCTTGTTCATCAAGCAGGCGTATCTCTTTGAGCGGCTGGGCGTAGTGCAGCAATTCATCCTCCAAACCGCATTCCCGAAATATCTTGAGGACATTGGCACCCAAAAGTATCCCAGCACCCTCTGAACGGAGCGCATCCGCCTGTTCCGCCAAAACCGGGTTGTACCCTAATGATTCCAGCCTGTTTTTACTCATCAGGCCGGCCACACCGCCTCCTACAATCAATATCTTCTCGTCGCGATATCCTTTATCAGCAGCCATTACCGCCATGCGGGCTCCTTTTCCTGATTTTGCGTCATAGGCCATTTCGCCACAATTTTCCGGCTTTTGAGTGCATAGAGAACCGCTTCCGGCGGATCGGCAAAGTATTCATGCAGATCGAATTCGTTTCCGTTCAATACAAAAGCCAGCTTTTCATACGGAGGGTCGAACTGCGCATCCACCCCCGCTTTGTTTCCCCTCGCGTCTATCCGGTACCAGCCGAAATTTTCGAGATGAACGGCATTGAGCCCATGCAGGCGAAAAGGGGGCATTCCGTCGTCGTTGATACTCAGGCACTGGTAACATAATGCCGTGGGAATGGCGTTTGCCCTAAGCAGGGCGGCCAACAGATGACTTTTGGCATAGCACCACCCTGTCCCGTGTTCGAGCACCTCGCTTGCCCTGCATGTTGTAATTTTTTCACGCATATCACCCGTATGCCGGATTTCGTCACGAACAAACTCATAACAGCGCTTGGCGATATCGATATCGTTTTTAAAACCGTCTGCCAATTTTCGAGCTTTAGCGCCGACGTTTGGATGGTCAAAGTCGATAATATCCGTGCTTACCAAATAATTTTCCATAAAGACCCCCTCCAAACGTGAATTGTCCGCTGCCGGCTAGAGCAATTACTCTAATAATATCCCGAAAGTGATTGTTTTGTCAATAAATTTTAGAGTTTTTACTTTATTTTGAAAATATCTCTCACCTAACTTCCGAAATTTGACTCTATAGCTCATAACGGTAATCAGATTGACCAATACCATGCGTTGCAGTCATGCTCTCCCTTGTTTTGGAGAGGCTGATTCAACGCCGGTATCTCGTCAAACAGCAACAATAGCGAAGACGTTGCTTCATACCGATTGTATGACAACGACCGCAACAAAGTGTGTGACATAAGTCACACCCGTTTAGCAATGCAATGCGTATCTTCATTTTGGACTGTTTTTTGCTGGTAATCCTGTAAATAATATTTACAAGGAGTACAATTGCAGGTTCAAACGAACGGCTCTTACCCGTTTTCAAACTCTTTTGTACCGGCTTTATCCGAGAAAGAATCCTTAGCGGTATCCACTCAGCTCGAAGAACTCCAAAACGATTTCAGTATGATTTCCCAAGACCTGAACCCTACCGAACGGCGGCTCTACAATACCCTCATTAATGCCGAAAATTACCAAGCCGCCAAGGGGATCGTAACGATTGGATTTATGCGCGCAGCGGGTATTTATGAAGACAGATCCGGGAATCAGCTAAACGGGGAGTCTCTATCGCAGGATTTGACAAAGCTAAATCCGCCCGCTTCGCAAAAAGAACAAAATGCCCTAATCGCCCTGCAAGACTACCTGAGCTTCAATCCCTCTTCCCTCGATATGGATAAAGAAAAACGGGGAAATTTACTCGATTTGAAAGTCTGATTCACATGATCCGTATTCTCCACACCCCCATCGGCACAATGATCGCTACCGCCGATGCGCACGGGATCACTTCTTTGGATTTCACCGATGAGACCCTTCGGAACGCGGATTCCGAGCATCCTTTGTTGCTGCGTCTGGAAGAAGAGCTAAGGGAGTATTTTGAGGGAAAACGAAAAACTTTCACCCTCCCCCTCAACCCTCGCGGAACGCCGTTTCAAAAAGCGGTTTGGGAGACGCTGCGAACGATCCCCTACGGTGAAACGATCTCGTATGCACAAGAGGCCGAAAGGTTCGGCAATCCCAAAGCGGTTCGTGCCGTGGCAAACGCCAACGGCCGCAACCCCATCGCAATCCTGATCCCCTGCCACCGCGTTATCGCCAGCGGCGGCGGGATCGGCGGGTACAGCGGGGGGATTTGGAGAAAAGAATTTTTGCTGGGATTGGAAAGTTTTTCTTGATTTATCCCCTCAAAAATGCCAACTCTGGCGACGTCATCGTCGGGCTAAACTCCGTAATCTCATACGATGCCACGCCGTGGCGATAGAACGGATCGAGGGTGATAATCGTCTCGATCTCCTCACGCGATACCGCACGAGCCAGAATTATCCCTCCGGTGCGGGGAACTTTGCGCCCAGATGCGAGGAAATTTCCCAGTCTGTACTGTTCTTTGAGATATTCGACGTGCTCTTCGAGCAGAGCGTCCACCTCGTCGAGAGGTTTGATGTAGGTGAGTGAGATGATGAACATTGTTCCCCCTAATTTTATAAAATTTCTTTCGTACTATCCAGTACCCAAGCCGACGGATGTTGCGTAAAACCGATTTTCGGATAATACTCTACTGCAGCAGGGGCAGAGAGCAAAATTATTTTGCACTTAGCTTTTAACTGTTCTCTGACACTTTGAATGAGTTTTTTACCAATCCCCTGAGATTGAAAGCTTACATCTACCGCCAAATCCGACAAATAGCAGCAGTAGCTGAAATCTGTGACCGCGCGCGCCACCCCTACGATTTTTTCATCCAAAACCGCCGTAACGATAATGTCGGCATTTTTGATCATGCTTTCTACGCATTCCAGATCATCGATAGGTCTGCGTTCTCCCAACGTTGAACGATTGAGGATATCGAGAAATGCTTCAATCGATAGATTGGGAGTTATTTGGTAGGTAATATTCATATCATTCCTTCAATTTTTTACTTCATCGACATCATCAAAAATCCGGTAAATCCCGCATTGTCTTTTCCGATCAGAGGGCTGACACATGATCTCATCTCGGTGAGGACACGGGTATAGCGCTCATAAAACTCGTACGTCGGACGAGGTTTGTACATCAGCCCCTCAATCTCGAAAAATTTGATGATATCTTTGGTCGTAGTGGGCTTGATAAAAAAGTTCTTTTCGCGGTCATAATAGTACGGTATCAGCGTCACGATCGACCATTTCGCCAGAGTGTAGATCGCGAGAACTTCCACGATCATCTCAAACCCTTTTTCTCGTTTGCCGTGCAGTAACTCATACAGAGCGATGGAGAGCATATCGCGCTGATCCATACTCATCTGCTTGATCATATCGCGTACTTTCGGTTTTTCAAAGAGCGATATAAGGGTCGATTTGGAAACGATCTTGGCAAAACTCTCGCATATCTCGTCGGGATTTCGGAACTTCTCCGGCGCGAAGAGTTCCTCCACGTTTTTCCCGATTTTCTCGGTGTTGTGCCGTTTGATGATCGGCAACAGAGCCTCATCTTCAAATCCTTTGGGATAAAAAGCGAAAAAATTGGCTTCGGCCTCTTTGAGTTTATCGAGATTCATCATCATCCCCTGAGAGGCTCAAGATCAAAATACTCTTTGAGGGCACTATCGTAATCAACTTCGAGTTTCTCCATTTTCCCCTCTTCGATCAGTTTTAATTCATTATCGATGAGAATTTTACGACCGTTCGGGGTTTGCATAATCGCGATTTTTTTCTGCGTAAATACCGTATCGGGACTCGTCGCGTTGAAATAGTTCGCAAGGCTAAACTCGATCCACTCCTGTGGCTGCATCGCAAAGCCGTAAAGACGCTGCCATTCACCCTGCACCATCGCGCCGAGAACGTACTCGCCGTCCATTATTTCCAGCCGGAAACGATCCCCGTCCTGAACGGCTTCATCTTCCATAATCTCCATCGGTGCGCGCAGAGCGTATCCGCCGAATCCCGTATCGCACAGATAGTACCGCCCATCAACACGGACGATCAGAACCATGTGCGTTTTGGGTCTGCGGGTCGGATAGAGCATCGAGCGCGCCCCCGCGAAATACCACTCGAACCCTATGGCGGTGAGCGCCATCGCAAACACGCCGTTGATCTCGTAGCAGTACCCACCGCGACGATTCACGATCACTTTTTCGACGATATCTTCAGGTACCAATGAGGGGATTCGTCCCGCCTGTACTTCGGTGTTTTCGAACACGATTGTGCGTAATTGCCGCTGTATCAGTTGCGTGAGCGTTGCTTCATCGTTACGAGTATCACCTTCAAATCCGATGCGGGAGAGGTAGTCGGAGAGATTGAAGTTATCGGCTGTCATTTTCATCTTTCTTGGGGGTTCCTGTATCAAATAATGGAAATTGTCCTCTTTTTTCGCTTTGCCTGCCGTTAAAGCGTTTGCGGAGATAATTTTAAGAATAACAGCGTAGAATGTTTAAAAATATGTCAATATGTAAAATTTTGGTTGAATATTTTTGGTATGAAGAAATAGTTAGGTGAGCTTTGAAATGAACATAGATGAAATTTTCAAAATATCAGGTGCCATCCTGGCTTCTGTTGGTGGTGCCGCTGCAATATTTTTTGGGTTATCTTCTTGGCTTGGAAAAGTTTGGGCAGAAAGAATATTAGGAAAAGAAAAAGCTATTTTAGCTACTCAATTGGAATCTTACAAACACGAACATGCTAAAGTTTTAGAAGAAGAAAAATACAAATATTCAATGATATTAAAAGATTATGAAGTTCAAATAGAAAGTTTAAAAAACATACTACTACGTTATTCAGAAAGACAATTTGATATTTATGGAGAACTTTGGGTTTCTCTATGCAATTTGAAGAAAGCAATGGATGAATTGTGGGTTGAAGTCTCTACCAAAAAAGTTCGAGAGTTTAGTTCTCAACTAAACGAAGCTAAATTTTATTTAGAGAAAAGCTCACTTTTTGTAGATGATGAACACCTAAATAAAATCCATCAGGCACTTTATCAATTAGATGAATTTGCTCATGGTAAAGGTGAATTAATGCAGTTTATAGGTCAAAGAGATACTTCTACAAATAATGAACGCCGTAATATTATCGATAATAATAGACACAGAAAAGAAATATATGACCAAATGTTAAAGGAGCTTCGTGCTTACTTTAAAAGTAAAATTTCAGGAGCTTAAAAATATAGAAATATAGGGATCAGATGATACCGATAACCTCTTCCAAAAAATGGTTCTAGCGTTATAATATAAATATATAAACGGTATCCATAAATATCCCTAATATTGATTTTAAGGTATAATATTCAACCTATACGATGATAAGGGTAGCCAATGAGCAAGCCTCCTTTTTCAGCCCAAAAAGCACTTAAAGCGGTCAACGTATCGCAAATGATTGAAGGGTATAAACCTGTCGATAATAAAGAAGTGAAAGAGCAAGTCAAAAAAATTCTTTCTCGTAAATGAAATACTATCCCCCCTCCAATCACATCTACTATGAAAACAGTGATGTTCCGATCAACAAACTTGACATACATGACTCTCTCATAATCCATGAAATAGAACGCGAACTCCTTTTACGAAGCTATGAGTATTTCCATAATGCTTTAGCTGATGATACGCGTTTTGATGAAGCTTACCTCAAATCAATCCATCGACACCTTTTTGATACATTGTACCAATGGGCAGGAGAATATCGAACCGTCAATATTTCCAAAGGTTCTAGTATGTTTTGTCCGTACATGAACTTGGAAAGCTACTCTAACGATATTTTCAAACAATTAGAGCAAGAAAATTATTTACGTGATTATGAAGATGAAGGAAGTCGACAAAAATTTGCCGAACGGCTAGCCTACTATATGTGTGAGTTACTTGTCTTACATCCTTTTAGCGAAGGAAATGGAAGATCATTACGACTTTTTTTTGATATGATCGTTACCTACAACGGGTATGAATATATCGACTATGCTGATACGCTGGGCAATGAGTCTTTTATCTCAGCATCGATTGATTGTATGGAAACCGATTGTACAAAAATGGAAGCCATTATTATGGCTGGGCTAAAGAAATCAGGTGATACCTATAACCCCTCCAAAAACTAAAGCTACATGACATGAAACAATTTTCAATCCGATTATTTATCTTAATCGACCAGTACGATTCCCATCGATTCGAGTAAAAACATCGCCTCATAACGGCTGAAAATCGCCCCTTTGAGATGGTTGGAGCGTATATCGATCATCTTACTAATGGTGATCTTCTTGCCGTGCAAATCGATATTCTTATATCGCTCTGCAAAAACGTCCAGATTATCGACGATCTGCTCTGACACCATACATAATGTCCCCTTCGTCATTATTATCTTCTGTCCGATGCTTTTTTCATATTAAACAAGATCACCGCCGCAAAAGCAAGCAGACATCCGATCAGCGTTGAGAGCGCCAGTGATTCATCGTATACGACCCAGCTCGAAACGATAGCCCCGACGGGGACGATAAACATAAAAACCCCCGTTCGATGTGCCCCCACTTTACCCGCCGAGACAAAATACAGTGCCGTGCTAAATGTCCCCGGAATCACTCCGATAAACAGGATCGTCCACCAGAACACCTCATCGTATGCAGCGAAATCGAACGGACGGTATGGCAAGGCGAACAGCATATTGATGAACGTCGTAATACCGAAAACGACCAACGTGTAAAACATCAGATGCGCCCGTTTGGCGGCTTTTTGGGAAATAACCGTAATCACGGCCCACACGAGCGCGCATCCCAGAAAATACGAACTGTC
This sequence comes from Sulfuricurvum sp. MLSB, assembly GCF_000747095.1. GTDB lineage: Bacteria > Campylobacterota > Campylobacteria > Campylobacterales > Sulfurimonadaceae > Sulfuricurvum. Next base: position 1,397 of record NZ_JQGL01000138.1, on the reverse strand, counting down.
TACATTCAAAAACGCAAATCCGTCAAACGGCACGCGAAGAAGGATGAGCGCACCGAAAATCCCGATGGAGAGCGCCGTAATTTGCCGGGACGAAACCTTTGTCCCCAACATAGCGATAGAAAGAATGTACGTAATGATAGGGGCCAGAGAGGTTACCATCGTCCCACCGTACCCTGCCTGTCCGTGTGAGAGACCGGCGAAAAACAGATAATTGAACAGGGATGTCAGTACCCCCGCACCCACCATATACATAAAGCCTATGCGGTCTGTTTTGAGCGGTGTTTTCAAAAGCAAGACAACAGGAATGATGCTGAGAAAAGAGATGGCGTAACGCCAGAAAGCGGCTACTTCCGCATTGGAGTGTTCTGCCGCCACTTTACCCGCCGTCCACGCGAAGCCCCAAAAGAGCATCGCGATAATCATCCATATCACATATTTGGCCGTATTTTTCGTATTATCCAAAGCTTTTGTATCATCCTGTTTTTGATAACTAAATAGTACACCTTTCACTCTTAAAATCCTCGATGTGCTAAAATCCCGCAACTACTTAAAGGCTCTACACAGATGCATAAAATCATCATTAACGGCCGAGAATACGGTTCGATCACACTGCCTCAAACCGCAACGGCGATGAGAGTCTATACGTCCGTAACCAAAGCATTCGCGTCGCGCCGCCCGATCAAGGTCACCCTCCTGTTTTCTCCGGGGAAAATCAAGGCTTTGGGGCATTATCAAAAAGGGGGGGCGCGGCAGGAACTCGAAGACCTGGAACTCTACATCGACCTAGGAAAAGTGCTCCGCTTCAATACCGACGATGCGGTGAAGCTCAAAAACAGCATCGAGTTCATCAACGACATTTCCCATAACCATTTCAATATCGCCAAACGCCTAAGCCTCGTCAACAAAGAGCGAAAAACGGCGGTATCCGAAACCTACCTTTTTTGGGACATCGAGAATTTTTCCAACATCGGCCCGATCTTCAATGATTTGATCGATAAATACGAAATACCGGACCACCGTATCTACATTGCGGCCAATCCCGACTCGCTCTACCTTTTCAAGGATGAATGGGAAGCCAATTTGTACGACTATGGCAAAACCCTCAAATCATTCAATTTTACCAAGTGCGATCACGGCAAAAATGTCGCCGACGGTGTATTGCTGGAGAATTTCAGACAATTGAATCTCAAAAATGCCGATGTGTATGTCATGACCTTCGACCGTGAGCTCAAAGAGCTGTTTATCGCGGTATGCGATACAAGCAACAATCTTTTTATGATGCAGTAAGGAGAGTCAACCGTGAAACGATTTACCTCCGAACCTCTCACCGATATCCTCGCATGGATCGAAAACTCTCTGAAAGAATCGGATACGGTCAGCTTGTGCGTTTTGAACCC